>PATE01000088.1 GCA_002712305.1 Gemmatimonadota bacterium
ATACGGATTCTGCGTGATCGACAATGTCATTCCAGCCGACGAGGTGGATGGCATCCGCGAGGAAGTTGTGGGGGCGCGGTCCGCCGTAAAACAGAACCTGGCGGGCATCACACAGCTGTTTGATCAGGGGGCAAGCGCCGAGGAATTGCTCGGAGGTCGGGCGGCGGCCAACAACGTGGAGTTGAGGCCGGTGCGGCGCGTCGGGCACCCACCGAAACCTCCGAACGACATCATCTGGATGCCGCGTTACGCCCGACACCTGGCCCACCCGACGGTTACCGCCGTGGCACGCCACGTCCTCGACGACCACCTGCGGATCGCCCAGTTGCAGCCGCGCTTCGTCGATGCGGACCCGGCGGCCGGTACCCAAGAAGATCATGGCAGGGCCAGACACCGCGGCCGGGCTGACACTCGCGAATGGCACACGGACTGGCCGCACGACTTGTCCGCCTACGGTCATGACAATCCCAACGAGAACGCCGGATGTATCCGCCAGCCTTTCCCCGACGTCACCATGTGCCTGGTGATGATCTGGTATCTGACCGATGTGGATGAAACCTCGGGCGGCACCTGGGTCGTACCGGGATCCCATAAGGACATACGAAACCCGCGAGGGCCGGCTGACGACATGATTGTCTCGGCGCCCATCCCCGGCGATATGCAGGTAACTGCGCCGGCGGGATCTGTCTATATCCAGGACTCGCGTTGCTGGCATGCCTCCGCCATGCACAATCCCAGTGGCCACGCGAGGGTCGCCGTCGTCAACCGCTGGTGTCCCTGGTGGTTGTCCGTCGACGACTTCGCACCAGGAGACAAGTTCAGCAGCAGTGTCGTATGTCGCCCGCTGGCGCACGCCGAGTACCTGGCCCTACCACCGGACCTCCAGCCGTTGATGCGTCATCTCTGCCCCGATGAACGCGATACGCTACAGCAACCGGTGCTCGATCGTGCTGGCGCAGCCGGTCAACGCACTGCAATGGGATTTCAGCAACTGGAAGGGGATCCCGATGCCCTGGCGCAGGCCAACGCTCACATCCGGGTCGCGATTCGCTGATGCAAGAATTGAACTTCACGCAGGTAGGCGTTATCAGAGAGGACGACGACCATGAAACTCGGTGAAATTACCTGGCCAGAATTGAAAGCGTTGGACAAGAGCAAAATGGTGCCAGTGTATCCGATCGCCTCATTCGAACAGCATGGGCCCCATCTGCCCTTCTTGACCGATACCCTGGAGACGCAGGAAATAGTCGACCGCCTGGACCAACGCCTGCCAGACGACGTTGTCTGCCTGCCGACTCAGTGGCTGGGCTACTCCTACCACCACCATCGCCTCGGCTGCCTTACAGCCACATCGGATACCCACATCAACCTCATGACCGAGACCGTCGCGTGCCTGCTCGATTCCGGGTTTCCCCGGGTGATGATCGTCAATGGGCATGGGGGCAACGAAGCCGACATGGCCGTGACCCTGCAGAAGCTCAAGGAGCGATACGCCGACTCTCGCGTATTCGGTGTTTCATACTGGAAGGTGGCACACGAGCGCCTGGAAAAACTCAGGGAGGCAGGCCCGCACGGTTGGGGACACGCAGGTGAGATGGAGACCTCCATGATGATGCAGATCCGCCCGGATCTGGTGAAGGCGGATCTACCCGGAATGGACGGTTCCCATCCCGAGTCAGCCCACGGTGATGATGTGGCTCAGTTTCTGCGCATGGACGAGATATCCGAACATGGAATCCACGGCGATCCGTCATTCGGCACCAAGCAGAAGGGAGACCGCATGCTGGACGCAGCCGCCGACGCCTTGGTCGAAGTCGTCAGAGACATTCAGGAGGGCCGGCTATAGGCTGTCATCCACAGCTTCACCGATGATCACGGCAACCATCAGCGCCGGCCGCAGCGCATCCACTCTTAGAAGGGCCACTCCTTCAGCGCGCACCGTGTCTGGTCCACAAGCCGCAGGGTGTGGTCTTGGGTCATCGGCAGCGACAGACATCCGCCGACGCGCGTAGTGATGCCGTGGTTCATCATCCAGAAGTTCAGCCAGCGATGTTTCTCCCCTGAGTCCAGGGCTGCCTGCCGGTAGTTCTGGGGCGCGCGATCCAGGAAGTAGATCCGGAACATCGATCCAGCGACGACGACGCTAGCCTCGACGTCAGCTGAACGGAAGGACTCCTCCAGTTCCGTTCCCAGGTTCTGGGCCAAGTGGTTCATTGCCGCGTACGCCTCCGCCGTCATCTGCTGCAGCGTCGCCAGCCCGGCGATGGCGACCAGCGGATTCCCGTTGTATGTGCCGGACTGAGGAATCCCAGGCGATCGACCTGTAGGATCGTAGATCGACATGACGTCCTCGCGCCCGCCGAAGGCGCCGCCCGGTGTGCCGCCGGCGATCACCTTGGCCAGACAGGTCAGGTCGGGGTCAATCCCGTAGGCTCCCTGGGTTCCGCCAAAGCCAAGGCGGAAGGAGACGATCTCATCGAAGATCAGCAGCTGGCCCAGAGAGGTCGTGATCTCGCGCAGGGATTCGAGGAATCCCGGTTGTGGAAAGGCGAGACCCGCCGCAGTGGACAACGGATCGACGATCACCGCCGCCAGCTCTCCGGAATGAGCTCGGAGGATCGCCTCGCAGGCTACCGGATCGTTGAAGGGCAACACGACGACCGATTCCGCAGTACCCGGTGCCAGCCCTCCGGAAGACAGCACGGAACGAGGATCGTCCTCCGGTCCGAGGTCGGGCCCCAGAGCAGGCATGTAGCTGATCATCGCTGGATCATCGATGCCGTGGTAGGCACCTTCGAACTTGGCGATTTTCGGCTTCCCCGTAAAAGCGCGAGCCACCCGGATCGCATTGAGCACCGCTTCCGTCCCCGAGCTACAGAATCGCAGACGCTCGAGGGAGGGCAGGCGACTGCGCAGCAGTTCCGCCAGCTCGATCTCGAGCTCGGTGGGCCCGAAGAACGCGGTTCCCAGCGCCGCTCGATCCTGCAGTGCGGCGACGATGGACGGATGCGCATGGCCGATGATCAACGCTGTCGCATTGTTGACGAAGTCGAGCCGCTCGTTGCCATCGACGTCGGTGACACAGGCACCTGCGCCACTGAGCGAGTAGACGGGAAAGGGATCGACATACACGCCGGTTCGAGTGTTGCCACCGGGCAGTGAAGCCTGCGCACGGGTGAACAGCTCGAGGGATTGGGGGTTCCGGGTGCGATAAGTGGAAACCAGCTGGTCGATCGTGATAGTCACTGGCGTTCATTCCTTTTCGAACCGGTGTATGGAGCCGTACCGCCAAGGGTGATGCCGATCCGCCGGCGGCCCCCCCCCGGTTGGACCAACTCGAATCCTAATCCTATCGTTGTCACGGAAATCATCCAAAACATGCGGTAACTCTTACATGCAATCGGATCCGCTGAAAAACGGGCTGGTAGGCCACTGGAAATTCGTCGGAGACGCCCGGGATCACTCCGGGCACGAGAACCACGGACGTCCGCATGGCGTGGACTTTTCGGCGCCGGGCCGGTCGGGCAAACCCGGTACGGCTGCCCGTTTCAACGGGGTGGACGATTGCATCGAGGTAAAGCATCACCCCACTCTTTCCCTTGGAAACAAGGATTTCTCGATCGCCACGTGGGTGCGGCTCGATGAGGCGCATGACGATGTGATCGGCGACATCGCCGGCAAATACGACCCGGTCGAGCGCCGCGGCTTCAACTTCTACGTCACCGCCAGTTCCTCCGGCTACAATTCCCACGGCGACAGCCGCCACCTCCATTTCGGCATCGACAACGCCATGGAGGAGTCCTGGCGCGACTGCGGCGCCCTGCATCCAACCAATACATTTGTCTCCTCCCTCACTGCCCACGACGGCCGCCTCTATGCGGCCCAGGCCGACGCCCTGGGAGACGGGTCAGATTCCTGCCACGTCTACGCATATGCCGGCGGCCACGAATGGGAGGACTGCGGCCGGGTTTCGGACGACCTTCGCCAGCGTTCGGCCTATTCCCTCATCGCCCACAGAGGCCATCTCTATTGTGGGACCGGACAGCAGGATTGGCAGGCCGCTGGTCCCGAGCTCTGCAATTTTTCTCATGTGTATCGCTATGTCGGCGGACGGGAGTGGGAGGATCTGGGCCAGGTGGGACGGAACTATCGCATCCTCGGGCTGGCCTCCTACAAGGGCGACCTCTACTGCGGCACCGACGTTTCCCACCCACAGGTCTTCCCCGACTCGGGCAATGTATTTCGCTACGCCGGCGGCCAGCAATGGGAGGACTGCGGCCGCCTGGGCGAGCAGGTCCACACATTCGCACTGATGGTTCACAACGGCGAACTCTTCGGCGGATGCATGGGCGAAATATACCGTTATCTCGGTGACCGAAACTGGGAGTACCTCGGACAACCGTTAGGCAACACCCAGGTTCATTGCCTGGAAGTATACCGTGGCGATCTGTGGGCGGGAACGTGGCCCCAGGGATACGTTCTCCGCTACCACCACGGCCAGACATGGGAAAATGGCGGTGTCGTCGGCGAGCGCCACGAGCGCACCACGGACCCGGTGAACGAGATCAACGACCTTACGGTCCACAATGGCTCGTTCTTCGCCGGCGTGATTCCCAGGGGCGAAGTCTGTCGCTACGAAGGGGGTCGGCAGTGGCGTGTCGTGCGACGGCTGCTGGCCAACCCCGACTACGACCCCCACCAACTCGATTCGTGGGCTCGGGTACCCAGCATTGCCGCCTTCGACGGCAAACTGTTCGCGTCGACCGGAACCTGCAGAGGCTGTCCACAGGAGCGTCCTCACCACGAGGCCGGGCGCATCTATTCTACCCAGATTGGCAGAGCCGTATCCTGGGACCGCGACATGGGCTCTGGCTGGAACCATGTGGCCGCGGTCAGGGAGAACGACCGACTGCGCCTCTATCTGAATGGCCACCAGGTAGCGTGTTCTGATTCAATTCCAGCCAGCTGCTACGACCTCGACACGGCCGTTCCTATGTATCTCGGCTTTGGATCTGTGGACTACTTCTCCGGGGACATGGAGGACGTGCGCATGTATTGTCGGGCACTTCATCGCGAAGATGTGGCGACTCTGGCCAGTCAATCAGCGGGCGACTCGCCATGGTGAAGATGAAAGCTTTGCCTGGATTTGCTGCCAAATGACGAATCGTAGCGCCATCGACGTGAGGCAGATCGTTCGATCGCTCCAAACGGATGGCGTCACACTGGTCGAGAACCAGTTGACCGACGACCAGTGTCAGCAGGCACTGGATGGAATCGAGTGGGGACTGCAGAACAAAGCGGGACCGCAGCCACTCCAGCGTCAACGTACGTATGAATGGTTCCGTGAGTTTCCGATCTTCGTCGAACTGATTGAAAACCCTCTGGTCATACAGATCGCAGACGCCTGCCTAGGACAAGAATACCACCTGATCTGCGCGGAGATAACAAGGAACGAAAAGGACAACCACTACCTTGAAGCCGTAAAGAAAACTCACCAGGACCACTGTTTCTTCCCCGAGCAATCTGACCTGCTCACCCAGATGCAAACACGGATGTTTGGCTTCACGGCTCAGTGGGTCGTTCTCGACATTCCTCCAGAAATGGGCCCGACAGAGTTCATCCCGGGATCGCAAAGATCCGGCCAGCGACACACTAACGAGATCGCTCCGTCGGATTTCTCCTTCAGAAGTCATTTTCCAAGAGGCAGTCTTGTGTTGTATGACCATCGCGTCTGGCATCGAGGAACCGACAATCACTCGGAAACCGCCAGAGACCTGCCACAGAACTGCTATGCACTTCACGCCGTGGACAAAGTTCAGATCATGACCACGTGCGAAGATGGAGCCGAGATCTACGTCCCTTGTAGCGAACTGCTTGAATCGGGCAGTGATACGATTCGGAAGCTGCTCTCACCCGTCTGAGTTCGCGCAAGACACCTCGCCGGTCTCATCCACCCAGGTCCACGGTGTAGCGCACTTGCTCGTGGGTGCCGCCCGGAATCTTGGACTAAGCTCGTTGGCTACCGTCCCTGCCGCGCCAGGGCGGTCTGCGCCCAGAATCGCAGGTATTCGCTGTCTTCGGTTTGAGCCTGTTGCAGTGGACCGATCAACGTGTCGGGCAGGTCTCCCAGTTTGGCCAGAGCGGACGCCGCGTTTTCTCGCAGAGGGTCTTTGCCCAAGGACCAGGCCGTCACCGGGCGTGTGTCGGTCAGGGTGTCGGCAAGTGCCCCCGCGGTGTTGCCATCCTGAGTGGTGATGTTGCCCAAAGCCTGGGCCGCATTGCGTGCGACCCACTCGTTTGGATCCGCCAGGGCAACGGTCATGGCCGACGAGGCACTGTCAGCGTTGAGACCCATGCAGCCCAGGGCAGCCACCGCGGCTGCACGGACATACCAATCCGAGTGGTCCAACGCCGCACTCAGCCCCGGAGCGGCCGCACCGCCGGCGGCGGCCAGGCCGAAGGTCAGATCAAGCTGGCTGGGGTTGGTAAAGTCGCCCCGCTGGAGGTTTGCTTCCCACTTCTCAGCCGCTTCGTTCTTCAGTCCCTCCAGCAAAAGCGGCACACCGTCGGCGACACCAGAGCCTAAGGCATAGGCGGCGTTGAGGCGGACCACTTCGTCCGGATCGGTCAGCGCGGCGGCCAGTTCCGTGGCAGCAGACTGAGCTTCCGGACCATAGAGGCCGAGGTCTTCGGCTGCGCACCTGCGCTCGAGCAGATCCGGGCTCTTGAGGCTTGCGATCTCTTGAGGGCTTGGAGCTCCTGCGGCATAGACGATGTCGTCTGTACCACCCCTATACCAGTGCCATATGTGCTGCCACAGATTGCGGTGCGGGAAGAGTTGGTGTGCCTGCGGAGACCAGTGAGGGGTGGTATGGTCCCAGGTCGGACCACGAGGCTCTTCCGTGCGGGTGTACAGGAACTTGAGCATGAAGCGCGTGCGGTCACTGGTATTGGCAGTGGCCTGATGCCAGACCTCATAGTGGGTGAGGACAACGGTGCCCGCGTCGACGTGCAGATTGAGCCCCGGCAGATCCGGCCGGGACTCCATGTAGTACTGTGTCCCCGGCTGGATGGCCGTGGGGCCCATTGCAGGGCTGACCTGCTGCGGATAGTAGAAGAGCAGCAAGGTGCGGGTTCGGTGGTAGCGCATATTGCCGCCCAACGGGTAGTCCTTGTGCCAGCCCTGGGCGTCTTTGCCGGGTCCCCAATTGTGGCAGGCGCAGTGCCGGTCCAACACGTGGTTGGCGCCTATCAGGCTGGTCAGCGCACCCGTAACTTCCGGGGCGTTGAGGACATCATTGATGTAGGGTGCCCGATCGAGCAGGTCATTGCCCGGGTTGCCGTGGCGCTCGATCATAGCCGTGAGGCGGTTGTACGCGTCCTGGTGAAAGGCCTCGGTCAGGTTTTCCGGTTTCAGGACCAGATAACCGTTGATGATGAAGTCCTGCATGGCTTGGTCGTTGAGCAGGTAAGAACTCATCTGACGTGGTCTCCGTTTTCATGATCGTGCTCTTGAGTCTTATTTGGAGCTATATATAGGCCTCTTGGGGAGGGGGCAAGTAATGTGGTGGACACGTAATTGGAGCGATGAGCCCTCGATCACGAGGGGTCAACTGACACAACTGATCCGACAGAAAGAGGATGACAATGGCCGCTGAGCCTTGGCGTTACGAGAAACTGACCTGGCCCGACATCAACGATGCCGTAGAAGCTGAAAAGGTCATCATCGTTCCCGTGGGTTCGACGGAGCAGCACGGCCCCCATCTGCCACTGGATGTAGATGTTGTCTGCCCGCGAGGCATGGCCGAAGAAGCGGCCAAACTGATCCCCAACGACGTGTTGGTCATGCCCGCCTTCATCCATGGCTACACGGCCCACGTGATGGATTTCCCGGGTACCGTCAATGTGGATTGGGAGAACTTCATCAAGTGCAATGTGGATGTCGGCAAGAGCCTGGCCTATCACGGCTTCAAGAAGATCATCTTCCTGAATGGCCACGGCTCCAACTCACCCAACCTGGATCTGGCCGCCCGTAGAGTGAATCTCGAAACCGACGCCGAATGCATTCACTGCAACTGGTGGTCGCTGCTGACAGTCGACCCGGATTTCATGAAGAATTGGCGCGAGAGCAAGTTTCCCGGCGGCTGTGCCCACGCCTGTGAACTGGAGACATCTGTCTATCTCTACTTCGACGAAGACAACGTCCGCAAAGAAAAGATGACCGACGGCGACATCGCCTTCCATCAGTACAAGTCGGACTTCCGCTGGGTAGATCTGTTCGCGGCGGGCCCGGGCACGCCCATCAGCTGGACCGCCTCCTATTCGGATTCCGGCATCCTCGGTCAGGCATCTCTGGCAACGAAAGAGAAGGGTGAAGCCGTTGTGCGGCAGGTCAGCTCGCAGCTGGCCCGGATGGTCACCGAGTTCCGCAGCCTTCCCAAGCCGCCTCGCGGTGATCATCATGCCACGCCACCCACCATGCCTATGCCATGGAAGGCCGACGGGTCACCGGATAGCAGCGGCGACGTGCACGGGTAGCGGCCACTTCAATGCCGCTGCCCCACCCAATGCGTGCTGCGTCTGCAGTTCGGGTATGATCACGAATGGATCCACATCCTCGGAGGGGGCATGACCCGTGATCCGGCCTAACTCGAGGCAACAAGCGCAGTGGTGGACCAGCAGCCGCCTTCTCCGACTCGGTGAACCGATCGACTTTCGATTCCACCTGCCCGCAGGTGCCTCAACGAGACCGCTGCACCTATTCGGTCGGTATCTCGAACAGGCACAGCCAGGCGATGCCTTCGCAGCCGGTGGTGATCTTGCATGGCTCGATACGGTGCCGTCGGAGACCGTCGACCTGGAGTTCGCTGGGAACACGGCATCCTTCGCCTACACGCCGCCGGAGCCCGGCAACTACCTCGCGCGATGGGGCACCGCGGACGAATCGCTCTATCGCTACTTCAGCGTCGTCGAACACGACTGGATCGTGCTGCGCTTCAGCACCTTCGGCCCCCTTGAATCAGAACCGACACTCCACGGCACGGGCATCCCTTTGGATTACCGTCTGTCGGCGGCGCAGTTCGATGCCGACGATCCGCTCTTTCAGACCATGCTTGGACACAGTCGGTCCTATGGCGATGGGCTGATCCCCTTCCTGCCGGACATGCCCTCGACCTTCTCGGTCAGTGACGAGGAGCGCGACAAGCTGTATGCGCACCTCATCACGAAGGCACGCTCGGTGATGCCCTTTGCCGATGACATTCGTTCGGCGCGTGTGGAAATGAACCATCCCGTCGATCCCGGCTACACGACAACGCTTTCGCGGCTGGGTATCCATGACCACTGTGGCCTGCAAGAGGCCAACGCGGAACCGTGGCTTGGGATGCCCGAGTTTCCCTACTTCTCATCGGAAGTTGACTGCCGGAAGCCGAGTCAGAAGGCGAAGGGGCAGATCGTGGCGCATCAATGGGACTTCTGCGGGGGATTCCATTTTACCGGGCCCGTCAGTTGGCACTTCAAGGTGGCCGAGGGTGATTGGGCCAAGGCCGAGCAGTGCCTGCGCCACGGGATGGAGGAATTCGAGCACCTCGCGGCGATGAGCGGCCATCCCGCATTTGTGCATCCCCTGTATGACGGTGTGCTCCCGCCGGGTTATCCCGATGACGGCGTTCTGGACGCGGGTTATCCCAATCCGAGTTTCCGCTACGACCTCGCTGATCACGGAACCGGCTCGATGCACGCGTTTGTGCAACGCTATCAGCAGTTCATGGCCTTCGAAATGCCCAAGGCGCACAAGGTTGTTTTCGCCCGATCGATCGATGTCGCCGACTACTACATTCGGCATTTCGAAAAAACACCGCGCACCGTGTTCGTCAGTCGGACAGACCACATCGACTATGACAAATGGTGGCTCTGCACCTGGTGCAACGAGTCTCGTCTCGTGCCGGGCGGCGAGCTTCCGTGGGACACACCCATTTCGCCCCTTCACGCCAAACGAGACGCATCACAAAGGATGTTCAAGGATCCGTTGTCGTGTGAATACATCCAGGTGGAAGATGCGAAACGGTCCATGCGTTTTGAGTACGCATGTCCCCATCCGATCTGGTGGTTTGACTACACAGAAGAAGAACGAGTGCCGCAAGGCAGCACGATCACGGCCACCAGGACACCGGACGTACAGATCACACGATCTGAATGGATTCGAACGAATGACGAGTGGAGTTTGACGCTGAAGATGCATTCGGCCGTCACCTTCGCCGACTATGCCATCGCCCTTTGGGACATGCCCGACGGATTCGACGGAAATACGGAGAGTGTTCGGTCCGATGCGAAGGAGTGCATCGTCGCGTGGAACAGGATAGGGGCCCATCGTCTCATACTTGTGTTCGACCTCGTGCCGGAGATGGAACTGCACGTGACGATCACCGCCGATTCTTAGTCGGAGTCGGCTATTTCCTGCAAATCATCAGAAACACAGGAAAGGAGCGTGCCTTGCCATCCACCTCCTTCTCGATGGAATAGCAGATCTCTGAGTCGACGTCAGTGAATCCAATCCGTTCGAGTGTGCTCTTCAGTTGCTGCTGGTCGAAGCCGTGATGGCCGTGGAACTCCCCGCTGTGGAAAGACCCATCTTCCTTGTTCAGGTCAGCGACGCAGAGATACCCGCCTTCGCTCAACATGCTGTGGAAGATCTGCAGAATGCGATCGGTATCGTCGATGTGGTGCAAGGTCAGCATGGAGTAGATCAGCTGGAAGGGCGTCTCCGGCGCGGCCTCTTCCATGAGATCAAGCTGCAGGTGATTCATGTGGGTGGCACCAGCAGCCTGGATCTTTTCCTCCACCACCTCGAGCATCCCCACCGAACTGTCGGCCAGCGCGATCTGCCCTAGCTCGTCGCGCAGACAGAAACTCAGCAGGCCCGTGCCACAGCCGTATTCGAAACCGCTCATATCCCGGGTCAGCTTCACCTTGCTTCTGATGAGATCGGCCACCGCTTGAGCCCGTTCGGCTTTTTCAGGTGTGTCCCAGGTCCTGGCTTTGACGTCGAAGTTTGTTGTCATGGTTCCCTACCGTGTTTTGGCCTATAGGAAGACACGTTCCATCGCCCACGCCTGAAGCTTGCTGCAGACGGCACGGTGGCCTCGGGCCTCGATGGAAAATCCGACACTGTCAGCTCCCGCCGGGTAGACGCGAGTCAGACAGGCGCTCTGTCCATTGACGAAGACCTCCACGATGCTGCGATCGACGAAGATCCGCAGTTCGAGGGGTTCACCTTCCAAGTAGGGGAAGAAGCAGCTCTGCGGTTGGTTGATGTCGCCCTGCTCCCCGATCGTGGAGAAGGTCGGGTCGAGGGTGATCATACTGTCGCGGACACTCCAGCTGCGATTGGCGAAGTCCTTGCCCACGTCGCGGTGAAAGTTCACAGCCGTGTATTCCGACTTGTCATCGGCGCGCAGCACGTTGAGCCGGATGTAACGAGCCTCCCCAGGATCGATCGTGGCCACGATCTCCATCGCGTCACCTCGTACCTGATCGACCACGACCTCCTGGTTGGCGGGCAACTCGATGTCCGACAGCTCGACAGCCTCCTCTCGTAGCGACTCTACATCACCCGCCGGTTCCATCAGCAGGCGATCATCTTCGCCCAGCGTGTAGCGACGCGGCAGCGACATGATCTGCGCCCAGCCATCCTGCGGTCGGCCTTCTGTGACATTGTAGATACAGTAAACGCCACCGGTGCCATCCGGATACGCCGATGGCGCGTGAATGCTGCCACTGCCCTGCCGACCCGAATTCAGATACCCACCCCGACGGGCGACGAACTTCTGCCGTGACCGGTCGTAGTCGCCGATGACGAACATGGCGCTGTGCACGTGGCTGAATGTGAGCAGGATGTGCCGATTACCGATGGGCCAGAAATAGGGACACGAGCCGTCGTCACCGGAGAATCCGAACAGATCATTCTCCATGAACTCCCCCATATAGACCCAGCTCTCGAGGTCGGAAGAACGATACAGATGATCCACCATCCGACCGGGTGTCAGGTCTTCGAAGCCCACCTTGTTGTGAGCGTGGGGTTCGGCGAGAGGATTGATGCCGTCGGCCCATCCCCCGCACAGTACGTAGTAGAAGTCGCCGTCCTTCCAGATGCAGGGATCGTAGACCTGGTGAGGTCGGCCGAGTTCGTCATAGTCGATGTTGGGGATCACCGCCTTACCCGTGACGGTCTCCCAATTGAGCAGAAGCGGATCGTCGGATACGGCCACCATCAAGCCCGCCGCGCTCTGGTGACCATAATAGGCGGCGATCACCCGATCCTCCTCTACGAAGCACGTGCCAGAAAAACTGTTCTCTTCGGTGTCGGGGTAGATGGCGTAGGGCAGATCCCGCCAGTGGATGAGATCCTCGCTGACCGCGTGACCCCAGTGGACCCGCCCCTCATCGGGAGAGCCCTGATAGAAGAGGTGCCACTTCCCCTGCCAGTAGCACAGACCATTTGGATCGTTCAGCCCATTTTCTGGCGGGCTGAAGTGATAGAATGGGCGGTAGCGATCTCTTTCTTTGCCTTGGCGTGATTCGGCGAATCGCTTCAGCAAAACATTGTCTTGTAGTTCCTGCTGTTGAGTGGCGCGGTCGGAGCTGAACGTTTGTCGTGGCGTACGGGATTTCACAGCGCGTCTCCAGAGCGGGGATTTTGTGGAAGCATAGTGATACCTCGAGTGGCTTCCAGATACCCCGCCCAGTCCATCCAGATCGCCGGCAACGCTTCAGTGTGTCCCGCACTCACCGGCGCCTTGAAGGCGCTCTCGATGAGGCTGCCAGCCAGTTCAAGGGATTGCGCATGGACGCCGATGTTGTCGGTGAGGGGCAGTCCATTCTTCAGAATGTCGCTGATGGCACCCATGCCGGCGCCGATCGATTTCATCACCTTCTGACGATACTTGACGTGGGCAACATCTTCCTGTGCCAGGCTTGTGCCGGCCATCGTGGCGATGGTGGCCAGGATCAATACAATCACTCTCATCGTTCTATGTCCTTCGTTTCTCAGACCTCTTGCACCGCGTGGAGACCAGCAACCATCGTCTTCCGGTAGCGCAGGCGTCAAGCAACGCTACGACCCGGCGCTGATCAACCGAAGAAGATCCCCCTCAACGTATTGCCTTCCATGCCGGTCACGTAGTCAACGCCCACCCAGAAGCCGCCGACACAGGCCTCTCCCAGAATCAGCCCGAGGAACATGGGCCGCAGGCGCCGGAACAGGGGAGGACCACCGTATTTCATGATGACCGACTTGAGCAACATCGCCAGGAAGACGCTGAACCACATGCCACCAAAGACGCAGCTGACCGGGTAGCCCAGCGGGTGGAAGGGCCACCAGACAAAGCGATGCTGAGCGATCATAAGCGCCCCCATCACCACCGCCCCAATGCCGGTGTGGGTCCAACCCATCCAGTTCGGACCGGCCGGCTCACCGAGATTGAAGGCCATGAATCGGAAGGGATACTGCGAGACATTGTTGAAGTAGAAACTCGACAGGTTGATGGCGCCGTGCTGGTAGCTCAGATAGATCACCATGGCGATGGAGGCGGAGAGGGTCAGCGTGATGACGGCGACAATGGCTGCAAAGAGTCGCCGGTGGTGTGCGGCTTTCACCTCAGTGAGCAGTTTCAGCCCATTCGCACAGGCACTCATCATCAGGATCAGCGTGTCGACACTCCAGGCATAACAGATCGCCAGGGCCCCCAGGCCTTTGGCGCCGACCGCTGAAGAGCCGATACCAGAAATGATGAAGTCGGGAGGATTGGTCGGCGGGAACATGTTGGCCACGCCGCCCTGGGCGACGGTGCGTGAGATGGCGATGAAGATGATGAAGGCGACGCCCAGCAGCAGGGGCACCAGCAGTGGCGGCATGCCCGTCGCCACCAGCCAGACACCCATGACCAGCAGACCCACCATGGTACCCAGGACGGCGCGGCGGTAGGAGATGATCTCGTCGTCGTCATTGACATCCTCTGCATCCAAGAGGGCCTTGCGGAACACGTCTCGCAGGTGATGACGACCGATCCACAGGGTGCCGATGACCAGCACAATCATGCCGCCCATGGCCTCGTGAATGATGTCGGGCTCCGTGTATTGGGAGTAAGCGCCCATGGCGTCTTCCTTGTCGCCCCATCCGACCAGTCCCCACAGGCCACGCTGCACGGTGGTGAGCAGGTAGAAGAAACACAGACCCGCAGCGATGTTGACGGGCACGAAGTACGAGAAGCCGACCATGGATGCACTCAGGGTCAACTGAATCGAGGCCATCCCACGCAGAATGGGGATGCTTGGCAGATTGGCAACGACGGTGGGCACAAACTCGAAGTAGTTGTGGAGTGCGTTGATCGATCCCATGGTGAAGGGAATTGCGAAGCCAGCCCACATCAGGGGATTGCGGAAGAGCGGCTTGATGACGGAATCGCGCTCATCGTCGGCCAGCATGGCTAATGGGAGCTGTACCATCGGATAAGCAAGCCGCTCATTCTCCACCCACTGGCGTCGAAGTATGACCATGATGCAGGCCATCGTCAGAAACAGGGCCAGGGCAAAGATCCCCCACCACAACAGCGGCTTGGCCCACGCCTCCCAGGGGATATGTCCCGCAGGACTGCCCTCGTAGAACTGCCAGAGGGCCTGTCGTCCTTGAGGCAAGATCTGACTTGGCAGGTGAGGCTGTACGACAGCTGCCCAGTCGTTCTCTGGCGTCGCGTAGTACTCGGCCCCCGTGAGGACGGGTAGGATCTGGCTGGAGAAGCCCCGCCCAGTCAGCGTATTTGCCAGCAGAATAATGAAGTAGGCGACGGCCAGTTCGCCGCGCGACAGGCTCCACGGTCGATGCACCCAGCGCACGAACGTGTTCAGGATGGCTACGAGGAGGAAGAAGACGACAATGGCGCCAGGGGTCCAGTTCCAGGTGGCCAGCCCCGAACCCTTGATGATCATGTCATTGTAGGTGGACGCGACACCAAGAAAGACGGCCCCAGACAGACCGATGAGGAGGGCGCGGCCGCTGGCGCCGCGTTCCTTCAGTTGCACGGTTTTCCCGAACTCACAAGTGGGAGAACCATGGCAGACGGTTCCGGGGTGCCCCTGAAGATCCGCACCATACCTAGCCTGCTTCGGTCAGGTCGTAGAGAGCGATGATGTAGGGATGCTCCGGGTCATAGGTCGTCAACGTCTGTGGGTCTTCAACATGACCACGTGGGCGGCAACCGCTACCGACTACCCCCGAGGCCTCACACCCCAGATCGGTCCTCGCCCTGGTTGCATGGGCTTGCAGTTCGGCGACGATCTCCGGCTGTTGCTCGAAGAGATTGGTCGTTTCGCCCACGTCGTTGTGTAGATCGTACAGTTCGCTCACTTCTTCGGCGTCGCGACCACGTCGCACATGCAACTTCCACCGTTCATTGCGGATTGCCTGCAACGTGTTCTGCCAGTAGTAGAAGAAGACCTCGTGCGGGCTGGTGGCACCCTCTTCGGCTTGCAGCAACGGCGTAATGTCGCGGCCGTCGATGAGGCGATCCTGCGGCTCGGTCGTGCCTGCCAGGCGTGCCAGTGTCGGTAACAGATCCATGGACGTGGTCAGCTCGGAACAGGTCGATCCCGCCGGGATCTGCCCGGGCCAGCGAGCGATCAGAGGCAGCCGCATGCCGCCTTCCCAGGTCGTGCCCTTCGTGCCCCGCAAGGGGTCATTGCTACCGCCCTCATGTGTGCGGGATCCATTGTCAGAGGTGAAAAGGACCATCGTATTGTCATCGAGGCCCAGACGCTGCAATTCGTCAAAGAGCACGCCCACACTCCAATCGATGGCCTCCACGCATGCGCCATAGGGGCCATTGCGTGACTGGTCTATGAACCGTGGGGCTGCGTAGAGCGGCAGATGTACGTGCATGTGGGCGAAATACAGGAAGAAGGGCTGGTCCTGGTGCGCGCGCAGAAAACGCACGCCTTCCTCCACGTAACGCTCGGTCAGACCGGTCTGATCGGGCTGAGCCTGGATGACCTCGTCGTCCCGCAGCAGGGGCAAGGGAGGCCAGCGATCCTCGCGACCCACCTGACGTCCCATGTCATTGGAGTAGGGCAGACCGTAGTAGTGATCGAATCCATGGCGTGTCGGCAGGAACTCCGGCTGGTCTCCCAGGTGCCACTTGCCCACCAGTTGCGTGGCGTAGCCCTGCTCCTGCAGTAGTCGAGCGATGGTGACTTCGTCAGGATGCAGACCCGCCTTGTCGCCGGGGAACAACACGGCCCGGCCGTCGCCACCGGTGCCCAGACCGATGCGTGGCGGATAACACCCGGTCATCAATGCGCCTCTGGACGGTGAACAGACAGGTGAGGCCATGTAGAAGTCGGTGCAGCGCAGTCCCTCGGCGGCCATGCGATCCAGATGTGGTGTGGCGTGAAGGGTGGAGCCGTAACAGCCCACATCGCCGTAGCCGAGGTCGTCGCAGTTGATGAGAATGATGTTCGGTCGATCTGTGGGAGATCTCATGGCCCGCTCTGCCCTGTTCTCTTGAGGCGTGTGGGGCAGCCAGTGGTGCCCAGAGCCCTCACGCTATCCCGTTGAGGCAGAGAAGGCAAGCCTCATCGAGGTTGCGGCGAATGCCTGAACTCCACCATCGTCCCCATGGAAGTGGCCTGACAGATCTTCACGAACCCACGGTGACCAGCATCGCGCTGGCGACTGGGTTCTCCCGATGTGAGAAGCCTGTGAACACACGCGAACGATTCGTGCGCACGTTGACTGGGAAGCCTGTGGATCGGGTGCCATTCATGCGGGTCTTCGGTGGCACCAATGCCGTGCTGCCGCGTTGGGAAGAGGAGCACCCGGGGATTGGCGAGTGCGTCGACGAACTGCTGGGTTTCGAGGGGGTGTATCGTGGCTGGGGAGTTACCCCGGTGGACATGAATCCCCGCGGCTTCGGACCACCGGAGACGATCGAGGAGACGCAGGAGATCCGGACGCAGCGGCTCGGAGACGGTACGGTCGTGCAGGTATACAAACACGGCGACTACAACCGTCACACGATTCAGTGGCCGGTGCAGACGCGTCGCGACTGGGATACATCCGGGATTTGCCTCCGGGTTGGCAGATTTATCATACTGCTGGCCGCCAGGAAGTATGGATAGCCACACCCTGTTATTGTCTTTCGAAAGGACTTGCCTCTTGTCCCCAGAGAACGTGCCGGAGAATACTGAAAAGGAACTGGTAGGAGATGCAGCTCGCTCGCAGCTGCCTCTCTCCCATCGACTCGGATTCTGGACCAACAGTTTCATCCTGTGGGGCTGGGTGCTGGTCCTGTCGAGTTTTCTGGTGGGTGGCCTGGTGGGTCAGGTGTTCCCACTCAAACTGTCGATGCCGATCATTCTCCTCGGCACGTTGTGCAATGCCATCATCGGGGTTCTGATCGGATCGGCTGCCGCTCGAACGGGATATTCCAGCGCCCTGCTGTTCCGTTATGCATATGGGCGCAAGGGAGTCATTCTCCCCAACGTTCTGATGGGCCTCACCAACATGGGCTGGTTTGCCCTGATTCTGAATCTGACCCGCGATGGGTTCGTCGCACAGGTCGGCGCTGAACCGGGTGGCACGGTGTGGCTCGCGTCCACCTTCGTGCTCGGCGCCCTGTTCATCATTCCAGCGGCGGTGAAGATCCGTTGGATCGCATACATCGATTGGTTCGCCGTGCCCGGGTTCATGGCCATCTTCCTGCTCGTGCTGATGCACGTGCTCAATGGCGCGGGCGGCTTCTCCGAGTTGTGGCAGAAGTGGTATGAACCCGGCAAACCGATCTTTATCGGTTTCGACATGGCCGCCGGCGGCTGGCTGGCGGGGGTGACGATCATCGCCGACCTCGCCCGTTTCTGGCGCAACGCCAGGCATGCCGTCATCGGCATCATGACCGCCTACGTCGGGCTCGTGACGGTGCAGTATTGGGGCGGGGCCATCGGTGCCGCCCATACAGGCGAATGGAATCTCTTCCTCATCTCCAGTGCTCTTGGCTTGGGTTTCCTCGCGTGGCTTGCCCTTTGGTTCGGTGCCCAATCGACCGTTCAGGGCGGCACCTATGCCGCCGGTCTCGCCTTTTCGGCCCCCCCGATTCCAATGGTCAGAGGCCAGGAAACCACACGGCGCATGGCCACCGTTGGCGTCGGTGTGTTGGGACTGGTGGGTAGTTTCATCGGTCTGGACAAGTTCGCCATGTGGTGGGTTCAGTTTCTCTCGTGGGTGGTCATGCCCATCGCCATCACCGTCATCCTCGACTACTGGGCCTTCCCCGAGAAGCGGAATCGCTATGAACGGGCCGATGGAGCCGACACCGATCTCAATCCCGCCGCTTTCGTCGCCTGGATTGGGGGTTTCATCGCGGGATTCTATATCGGCGGCAACGAGATCTGGAGTGGCCTGTTGAGCTCGGGGATCGTCGCCGGTCTGATCTACTACATCTGGATGCGAATTGCCCTGACCCAGGGCGGCACTGAAAGCGGGACGACATGACATCGGTGATCTGGTTGGCGTTGGCTTTGGAGATCTGTNTCGCAATCTGGGTAGTTCGACACATCTTGAAGACCGAACAGGAGAAACCCACCGAACAGATCGTTCCCGCCACGGCAGAGGATGTCGAACTGGTGGCTTGATGGCGGTTGAGTTGGCGACGGTGCTGTGGACCACGTCAGCCATTTTCGAATCACAACTATTTTTCCATTCTCGATTCCACACCGGCTCCTGTCTGTTGAGAGGCAGTGAATCGAGAGAGGAACCTTGTGTCCGACCAGAAACGTCAGACAGCGCTGATCCAGCGCGCCGCACGTGGCGATCTCGACGCCTTTACCCGTCTCGTGCGCGAGTATACAGGATGTGGCCGTCGGTTACGCCGTGTCCCTGTTGGGTGACGTTCATGCCGCCGAAGACGCCGCGCAAGAGGCGTTTGTCACGGTTTTTGATCGACTTGAGCAGCTGACGGATCCCTTCGCGTTTCCAGCGTCCAAAGTTCTTCGACTTGCACTCCGGGACGGTGAAACGGAACGCATTCCCGTGGTGAAACTCTGTCTCGATCGAAATCCGAACGCCGCCAAGCAGATCCATACCAACAATCTGATCTATCCTGCATCGCACCNGCGATGACGCCGAGCTAACGAAGGTCTTCGGCTGGCTCCTCGATGCAGGGATGACCCCCAATNACTCAGACTGGTTGCGAGTGACCTCGTTGCATCGACTCGCCATTGGCAGCATGAAACATGGCTCAGATGGCCGCGAGTATGTTCACCATGGCGAGGCGTCTTCTGATCAAAGCCGGGGCGGATCTGAATGCAAGGGATGAGGAGTTTCAGTCCACCCCTCTGGGTTGGGCGGCTCGATGGGGACAACCCGAAGCGGTTGGCCTGCTGCTGGAACGGGGTGCGAAGACGAACCTGCCCGATGACCTGCCGTGGGCGACACCGCTGGCGTGGGCAAGAAAGAAGGGGCATCGAGAAGTAGAGCAGATGCTGATCGACGCGGGCGCCAGCAGCTAGAGCACGTGATCGCGAACGGCCTCGCGCCGAACCGCACAGGTCCCTATCGTTTCCCCCACCAACATAGCCAACCCTCCGCCTCCGGTCATGGNGGCGACGCCCAGCACCAGAGAGAATCAGCCATGAGTCCACCGACAGCCGCGAAAAAACCACGAGAGAAGGTCTATCGAGCCCCCGCCTTCGCCGACTTTCGCCCAGATCTGTCCAAGCCAGGTGCCACGCCAGAGCGCATGGCCTATCTGAANGAGCATGGGTTTCTGATCATCAACGATTTCGTCGGCAACCCATGGATACCCAAACTACGCGACGCCGGNCGTCGCCTCACGAAGGCCTTTGCCCCGGAGCATTGTTACAGGAAGATCGATGGCTCCAAGGGATATGTGCATCGTGCTGCTGGTGACGAGCCCTGGGCAATCCGTGGTCTGATCCACCCAGCCTTCAAAGAACCCGCNTTCGCCGAATTTCATGGCTCTGATGACATGATGAGTTTCGTCGACCGNTGGTGTGGTGGTCTCGATTCGAAGGACGTCACGCTGGGTGGTATGCTGTTGTGGTGCAATCCTNGGAAAAAGGAACACAAGCTTGGCTGGCATCGAGATGTGACGTGGTGGGGCACGGGTGAGTCGTACTTCTCTCAGAAAGAGATCCGTGGCGAGGGCACCGCCGCCTACTCCGAAGAGGTTGAGAAGAAGCTCTGGAAAGACATCCAGGAGACAAACCATCGATCTGTGACCGAACGGAATGGGGTCAGCATGTTCCTCGCCCTCGTCGATGACGAGTGCCACGAACTGATCCCCGGCAGTCACAACCGCTGGCGAACCCCCTTCGAGCACGATGTGCTGCTGCCCAAGACGATGAAGGAGCAGGGTGTCCCCCATACGCCGAGTTGGAATGGAACAGACCCCCTGCCCGGACAGGTCGCCGTGCGTTTGAGGGCGGGTGAAGCTCTCGTGCGCCTCGGTTCAAACATTCACACGGGTCACTGTGTGCCCGGACGCGAGCGCAACACTCTGTCCATTGGCTGGTCGCGGTGGTCTGGCCCCTTCAAGGGAAAACCCTCCGTTGCCGATGCACGCAGCGCATGGCAGTTGGACCCGGCTGTGCGAGACGCCNTGCCACACAAGTTCATGAAGGTCGCCTGGGATCGCTGGGCCGAAACGCAGAAGCTGGGTGATACCCTCGAAGACCGCTATGCAGGTTGGGACGTCAATCGCATCAAGGCCGGGGAGTTCGTTGGCTGGCGAACGGAGCTGGAGCGCAAGGCCGCTGAGGCGGCAAAGGGCTGAACGGCTTGGGCGCCGAGAGATGGTCCCGGCGCCTGGAAGGTGGCGTCCTCGACGGACTTATGCACCTAAGTCAAGCTCGATGACGCGACCTGCCCGCTCGTGATGGCATCTATGCGTCAAGCCAGATGACGACAGGTCAGTCATCGAACGTCAGCGTGTTCGAGCCACTGCTGTTGAGGGCCTATTCCACCTGAGCCACAAAGAGCCCCCAGTCATCTTTGAAAGCCAGATCGTCACCGGCCACGGTCAACCCCAACCCGGAAGGATCGTCGCCGTTCCGAACCAGGGCGCGCAGAACCTGCTCCAGGTCGGCCATACGACGCGGCTCGTTCATGATCTTCGCCCATTCTGAGAACACACGATCCTGTGACCACAGGGTCTCGTCGACCAGCTCATATCCCGTGCGCTGAAGAAGCTGACGCATGGTGGTCGCGTTGAGGACAGATGTGTGAGAGGGATCCCGAAAGCGCTCGATCGCATCACGTAGGCTTCTCGTCTCGTCGTCCTCGGGGCCCAGCACGTCCAGCACGACGAGTCGCCCGCCGGGTTTCAAGACGGGATGCGCCGCTTTCAACGCCACCGCCGGATCTGCGAAGTGATGAAGCGCGAGACGAATCACGACGGCATCGAAACTGCGTGGTGCGAAGGGCAGGGCCTCAGCGAGGCCTTCGACGAGATGCGCAGCGCCATGCACATCTACGCCAGCAGCCAGTTGCAGATTGTGATGTGTCAGATCCACGCCAACGACCGTTCGCGATGGCGTCGACAGGGTCGGCAGCAGTAATCCTGGCCCGCAAGCGACATCAAGGACATACCCCTTGTCTCCCAGAGCCTCGCCGACGCGGGTCGTCACCTCAGCCACGCTCAACGTCTTCGACGCACGAAAGGTCTCCGCTTGCCGTGTGAATTCTGTCCGCACGGTCTCGTTGTGACTCATTCTCACCTCAGGCTTGGGTGCGCATCCGCGCGCTCGGCGCAGATCTCCCACAGTCGCTTGGTGCGAGAGTACCTATCGGAGGACCGTTCGCTGGCCTCGAGGACACACCAGCCCTCCCCCAATAGCTGCTCCACACGCTTGCGGTTGTAGAATCGTTTCGGCACGCCGCCCACCAGATGAACATCAGGCTCCACGAGAGGATTGCCCTCCGCACCGAATTGAACATCATCGGTGGAATTCAATCGCATCAGGATTCGGCCTCCCGGTACGAGGGAATCTCGCAGCGCACGAAGAATGGACTTCGTCGTGTCGTGATTGAAGTAGTGGAGCACGAGACTGGCCACGATGAGGTGAAATGTTGCCGATCGAAAGGGGATGCCGTCACAGACATCGCTCTGGACGACCGGACAACGAGTGTGTCCCCTGGCGATCTTGAGAGCGCCGAGTGAGAAATCGAGACCCACAACACGCAGACCGTGGTTCATCAGACGCAACGTGTCTCCACCAGGCCCGCATCCGGCATCCAACACCTGTCCGCCCTGCACGGAGGCAAGTGTATCAGACCAGCGCTCGAGCCAATCATCCTCATAGGACGACGGTTCTCGCGGAACTTGATACCGCTCCTCCCAGATATGTCGAACATCCGACTGCGTCGGACGGGCTGCCCTGTTCTTGAGATCACTCAACGCAGTGTCCGCTCACTGGGGTGGGCGCGTCTCTTCGAATCCCTCTTCGCCCAATTGGCGTGAGGCCAACACCCACGGATCCCTCGTCTCCACTCGAAATCGTTTCACCTTGGCCCGCATCTGTTCGGCCACGTCCTGCAGGTGCGGCTCATCGATGAGATTGGTGGACTCCACGGGATCATCTTCGATGTCGAACAGAGCCTCGCCTCGCTGGTGCAGAAACTGTGCCGTCGGCCGACGCCCCATCATCTGCAGGTCGTCGTCGATCACCGCCTTCCATGTGGGCGACGCGTACAGATCGCTCGGCAGAGGCCGTGTCAGTTCGGGATACAGATTCCGCACATACTTGTACTTCCTCCCCCGCAGCGCCCGATAGGGGTAGTAGTTCGTCACTTCGTGGAAGGTGTGGGAGAAGAACGTCTCCTCCCAGCCCTCGGGATGGGTGTCGTCGAGAATCGGTAGCAGCGACCGTTCGGGCAAACCCTCAGGGGGTTCCACACCACACCAGTCGAAGACAGTGGGAGCGATGTTCGACCAGTTCACCAGCGCGTCGTTTTCCACCTCGTCTGCCCCGGGTCGAGCGATCAACAGAGGACAGTGATGCCCCGAGTCAAAGGAAGATGCCTTGGCACCAGGAAAGGGCATGCCGTGATCGCTCATGACCACAATCATCGTATCCTCAGCCCGCCCTGCGGCTTCGAGGGCCTTAATGGCCAGTCCATACCCCAGGTCGAGTCGCGAAATCGATTGATAGTAGTCGGCCAACTCGGCCCGTACGCTCGGATGATCCGGCAGGAAGTCGGGTACAGGCACCGTCGCCGCATCATAGAACGTCTCGTCGACGCCCTCGTAGGTCTGCTTGTTGCCGAAATCACGGTGGGGATCGGTGAAGCCCATGTGCAGGTAAAACGGTTGATCACCGATGTCGTTGAAGAAACCCGCCGCCACCTCGGCCATCTTCGGCACATTACGCGGCCCACCGGATACCTTCTGCAGATCGTGCGTCCATGGGTAGACACTCTGCGGCTGCGTGTGCAGTTTGCCAATGATCCCCGTGGCGTATCCGGCGGCCCCTAGCTGTTTCGGTATCGACGGCATGGTCGCCGCCGTGTGAAAGTTGTGGATCGAATGGGAGTGCCCATACTGACCGTGCGTGTGGCTGTAGTGCCCGGTGAGGATATTGGCTCTACTCGCCGCACAGGATGGGGAGGTGCAGAACGCGTTGCTGAAACGCGTTGCACGACTCGCCAGGGCATCGACGTGAGGCGTCTGGATGACGGGGCTGCCGAAACACCCGGCCAGCGGACTCCAGTCATCGGCGATCAGTAGCAGTACACTTTTCGGTTGATCCACCTTGTGATCCTTTCTTCGAGACCTGGAATGAAGCACAAAGACGACACCTACACGAGCCACACCACACCATGACGCGACAGCTCCAGGTTGTGTTGCTCGTGACCGTCGCCATCGGCGCGACCGAGGTGACCGCCCAGTCAGCTCCGGGCTCAACCGCCTCCTCCGCCACGGACTCGGCGATTCCTGACACCGCAATTCCTGATACGGTCGACGGTGTTGCCGTCCACCGCAGTCACGCCCTGGGCATCCATGGAGAGGTCAAGTATCCTGCCGATTTTGCGGGCTTCGACTACACCAGCCCCGACGCGATCAAAGGCGGCCACGTGCGGCTGCCCTCCCTGGGCACCTTCGACAGTCTGAACCCCTTCATCCTCAAGGGTGTCGCCGCTGCGGGCTCGGGCAGCTTCATCCATGCTCGTCTCTGCACCAAAGCGCAGGATGAGCCGCTGTCCGAATACGCCCTCGTCGCCGAGACCATTCTCTTCCCGGAGGATCGCTCCTGGGTGGCCTTCGAATTGCGCCCCGAAGCCCGCTTCTCCGATGGTGAGCCGATCCGCGCCGACGATGTCGTGTATTCCTTCGACTTGTTCACGAAGAAGGGTGCACCCTTCTATCGCAGTTTCTATACCGATGTAGACACGGTATACACCGTCGATTCTCTCACTGTTCGTTTCGACTTCACGGGCACGACGAATCGTGAGCTGCCGCTGATCATCGGTCAACTGCGGGTGCTGCCCAGGCATTACTGGGAACAGCACGACTTCACCAAAACGAGCCTGCAGGCTCCCGTCGGCAGTGGCCCGTATCGCATGACGAACATCGATCCGGGACGTTCGATCACCTACGAACGCGTCCACAACCATTGGTCAGATACCCTGGCAGTGATGCGTGGGCGATACAACTTCGATCGCATCACCTACGACTACTATCGCGACAACACCGTCTCTCTGGAGGCTTTCAAAGCGGGTGAATACGACTATCGCAGTGTCGGCAGCGCGCGCGAGTGGGCTACGGCGTACGATCACCCTGCTGTCGACGATGGATATCTGGTGCAGACCCCCATTCCTCACCAGATGATTCGCGGCATGGGCGGATTCATTTTCAACACCCGCAAGAGCAAGTTTTCCGATCCTGCCGTCCGTCGTGCCCTGGCGCTGGCGTTCGATTTCGAGTGGACCAATGCCACTCTTTTCTACGGCGCTTACACCCGCACCCACAGTTACTTCGCCAACTCCGAACTGGCGTCTGTCGGCCAGGCATCTGGTAGAGTCAGAGAGATTCTCGAGGAGTATCGCGACCAGGTCTCCAACGCGGTGTTTGGCAATGCGTACCGGGCGCCCAGCACCGATGGTGGGGGGGACTTGCGCGGCAATCTTCGCCAGGCGCGGCGCATGCTTCGAGAGGCAGGTTGGGAGATCCGCGATACGAGGCTGCAGCACACGACCTCGGGCGAGACGATGGAGATCGAGTTCCTGTTGTCGTCGCCAACCTATGAGCGTGTCGTGGGTCCCTTCCAGCAGCACCTGAAACGTCTTGGCATCGACACACGGATTCGCACGGTCGATGCCTCACAGTACACGAATCGCGTACAGGCCTTCGACTACGACATCATCGTGGCTACGTGGAATCAGTATCTGAGCCCCGGCAATGAGCAGCGCAACTACTGGTCATCCGGTGCAGCGGACGCGCCGGGCAGTCGCAACTATGCGGGGATTCGAGATCCGGTTGTGGACGATCTCGTCGAACGACTGATCGTGGCTCAGACCCGTCACGAGCAGGTCTCCACCGCTCGAGCCCTGGACCGCGTCTTGAGTTCCGGCCACTACGTCATCCCCCACTGGCACATGGCCGAGCACCGTCTCGTCTACTGGAATCGGTTCTTACGTCCGGCGAAGACACCATTGATCAGTCTGGGATTCATCGACACCTGGTGGATAGATCCTCAGAAGGACGCGATTCTGAGCGCTGACTGATGCCGCCGGCACCTTCCGGTGCTGCATCGGTCGGTTACTGCTCTTCGTGATATAGCCAGCCCTGTTCCGGTGGCACGAGAAACTCCTCGATCAATTCATCGGGCAACTCGACACCGATGCCTGCCACCGTCGGCAGTTCGATCACACCATCCACGGCGCGCGGACTCACCTGCTGCAGCGCCTGACGCAGGGGCGAGGCATACACCTCGGCCGGGGCCGACTCGATGTAGGGGGTGATGGGTGACACAGCGGCCAAGTGCACGGTGGCCGCTCCCAGCACGTGCGTCGACCAGTTTCCGGGACACACGAGTGCACCACGCGTCTGCGCCAGTTCGACGATGCGCATCGCTTCGGTGAGCCCCCCACACGTGGTCATGTAGGGCTGCATGACCAGCATGCCGCCACGATCCATGAAATCGGCGAACTCCCAGCGGGTCACAGCATGCTCACCTGCAGCAAGGCGAAGGGGTGTCTGTGCGGCGAGCTTCGCATAGGGTTCCATTCGATCGACGGGGAAAGGCGTCTCGAAGAAGTAGACGTCGAACTCTTCGAGTCGGCGCAGCGTGGAGACGGCGGTACCGACGTCACTCCACAGATAACCCACATCGACGCTCAGCATCGGCTCGGGCCCCAGTACGTCTCGTGTCCGTCGTGTGAGTTCGACGATCGTATCCGGTGTCTGCTGCATCGGTTCGATCTTGAAGGCCCGATAACCAAGATCACGAAGGGCGACCACACGTTCGACCTGTTCACGCAGGACGCTGGCCGGGTCCCATCGATCGGAGATGATGGTGCAATACGGAGTGACGTGGCTCGGATCCGTTCCCTCCACGACCTGGTGACGCGCCCGCTCATTGCCACCCAGCAATTGCCACACGGGGCGGTCCATCGCCTTGCCATATAGATCCCACAGAGCTACATCGACCGCTCCGAGGCAGATGATCACCCAACCCCGCCGGTTTCCGTGCAGCATGCTGTTGTAGAGACGTGTCCACAGTCGTTGCGGTGGACAGGGGTCCTCGCCGATGAGAAGGCGACCGAACAGTGACTCGGGTCCGTCGAGCACAGCACGGGCCACACCGGGCGGGACCACGAAGATCTCCGACACCCCCGTCAGCCCCGTGTCGGTATGGATGCGGACAAAAGCGAGTCCATGTACGGTGGCGCCATCCTTCGGTGCCCCTGCATGATCACCGAGAACGAACACCTCCGTTTTCGTAATCTTCACAACCGTGTCTCCTGTTGGCGGGTCTCGTCGCAAGCACGCCCGATCACTGTCAGTCGTCAAGCCTTCGATAGACACCCCTCTTCCACCTCGTTTGTCACTCGACGGTGTAACGTACCATACTTGTGCGCCAGAGAAGTGCCCCCAGAGACGTGACGCACTCGTCGACGTGCGTGCCGCACGGTCGCCGAAACCGATGTGGAGAGCCAGAGATGTCCGACACCGCAAGATCAGATCAGGTAGCGCAGGAAGTCATCACCGTACGTGGTCCCATCGATCCCGCTGAAATGGGCATTACCCAGACCCATGAACACCTGGTGATCGATGCCATGGATCACTATGGCGGGTATGGTTTTGTCATCGATGACGAGGGGATGATCGTCGACGAACTGAAAGCCTTCACCGAGGCAGGGGGCCGCACGATCTGCGATGTCACCGTCGATGAGATCGGACGAAATCCGGCCGCCCTGGAGCGGATCTCAGCGGCGGCAGGTGTGCATGTCGTGATGGGTGCCGGTTGGTATCGAGAGTTCGGGTATCCCGCCGAAGTGGAAGAGAAGACGAGCAACGAACTGGCTGACATTCTCGTGCGCGACATCGAGGTCGGTGTCGGCGACAGCAACATCCGTGCTGGCTTCATCGGCGAGATCGGCACGGGACGCCATTACGTGAAACCCGCCGAAGAACGCGTGTTTCGTGCAGCCGCCCTGGCCCAGAATCAGACGGGTGTCGTCATCTCCACACACACGACTCGATGGGGTACACTGGCGATGGAACAGATCGAGATGTTACGAGAGTTCGGGGCCGATCTGTCCCGCGTGATCATCGGTCATCTCGGCGACCGGCGGGGCGTGCATCATCTTCTGCCCATTGCCGAACAAGGCGTCTACGTGGAGGTCGACAACATCGGCTATCTCGACTACCAGCCCGAGACGGTCCGTGCTGACAATGTAGCCGCTCTCGTGAGCGAGGGGTTTGTCGATCAAGTACTTCTGTCGGAGGACATCTGCATGCTCGACCACCTGAAAACGCTCGGTGGCAAGGGGTATGGTTACCTGCTGGAGATCTTCGTTCCCATGTTGCGCGAACGCGGCGTCACGCAGACAGACATCGACAAGATGCTCATCGCGAATCCAGCCCGCGCGTTTGCGCGAGGGGTTCGTTCCTGACCATTGCGGCGACCGAATAGCAGGGATCGCGGGTCGATGAGAGCGACGCGATCTGATACTTGATCCCCGCATCGTTGAGACGCACTACATCGTCGCATCCGAATCGAGGGGGTAGATCGGCCGCGGCAGGTGCTGCCAGGGCAGATCCTCCAGGTGCGACGTGGTGGCGCCCGGCGTATCGACACGAATGACCTGATCGATCCACGGCTGGTAGAACTGCCAGTTGCTGGCCGTTTTCACCACCAGCATTCGAGCGTCGGCCACATCGAGTCCGAAGTGTTCGTATACGGACGGGTGATTGCCGCCGATCCCTCGATTCTCGCTGACAACGAGCCGAATCTCACCGATCTCGAGCAACGCGGCGCTGCCCAGATCATACGACTCGAATCCGAGCAGGCTCACGTCCACCCGTCCACCACCGATGGCGGCGACCTTCGCCGTCACCTGCGTGGGCGTCCCGAAGTTCGGATCGAGTTTGCCGCCGACCATCGTCGTCAGTGTACCGCCGACGCCGGCCGCCATCGCCGCCTCCACCGCCTCTGGGTCGACAAGGGTGATCAGAGCTCGATGAGGGACCTGCTGTCGGATCATCTCTGCCAGCAGGACGTTGCTGTCTCCGGTGGCGCCCCCCCAGATGCTGTCGCCCGTATCTGACAGGATCACCAGTCCTTTGTCGGCATCCACGGCACGCTGGATCGCCGCCTCGGGGGTGATGCTGTCCAGACGACAGAAGGATTCGCGCAGAGCCCAGGCTTCGTCGCCCAGTTCCTGCACCAGCTTATCGGCAAGTTCCGGATCATTGTCGGTCACCACCGCCGCGGCCCATCCGCCCTGAGGCACATCGAGCCAGGGCTGCATGGGCAGCGTCGACGCCGACAACACTCCTGGGCGTGACTCTATGTCACGGGCCAGATCGAACCACTGTTTCATCGGGCCATGGGCCGTGAGAAACTGTTCCTGATGCGTGATGAGGGGGATCTTCCGCCACGCGGTGGTGGGGCGCGTCTTGTCGCGGACGATGCCGAGCAGAAGCTGCGCCGCCAATTCACCGGTCTCGAACTGATCGTGAGGCTGGGTACGATGCGCAACCAAGGCATCTGCGTGATCGACAATCGCGTCCGTGAGATTGGCGTGATGGTCGAGGGAGATGACGAGGGGTATGTCGTTGCCGATCAGTCCACGTACGATCCGGAGCAGATACGCCTCGGTATCGTGAACCCCGTCGGCGACGGCCGCTCCATGCAGAGCAAAATACATGGCATCGAGTGGTCCTGCGTCGCGCAGGCCCTTCTCCAGCGCCTCGGCGAAGTAGGCGAGGGTTTCCTTCGTCAACGCCCCACTGGCCCCTGCCCAGCCATGGATGATGGGAACCGGTGTCCAATCGAGTTGGGCATCCATCGTCTGTAGGAACCCGCCGATGGAGCCGATGTCACGACATTTCTGCAGAATCTCGTCACCCGCGAACAGACCGTAGAGTTTGAACGTGTCCAACGTCGTCGGCACGGGGCTGAAACTGCTCGTCTCCTGACCATAGGATGCGATGGCGATGTTCATACGACACCTTTTTCATCGAAACGACGTTCCGGGTGCCAGTTCAACAGCAGTTCGGTGCGTGCCACATCGGTGCATTCGTAGGCCTCGTCAGCGGCCATGACATAGAAGCAGTCGTAGTCGATGTCCGGTGCCTCGAGGGCACACACGAGACTCGAGGCGACATCGAGACAGTCGATGGTCCCCCACGAGAAACTGGTCACCGGTTCGCCATCGGTGGTCACCATGCGTTCAGCATCGATAATCGACCACGGTCGGATGCAGGCGATGGACATGCCGTGTTGTTCGTGATAGTTCCGCGCCAGTTCCTCCTGCAGCAGCTTGGACATACAGTAGCCGGAGGGTGCCTTGAGTGGATAGAGGTCGTGCGTGTAACGCGTGTCCTGCGAGTATCCGCCGTGCACGGCGCCCGACGACGTGTGGACGAATCTCGACACGCCGACCAGCCGGGCCGCTTCGAGCAGGTTCTGCAAGCCCACCACGTTGATGGTGAATCCCGGACCGCCATCGGCATAGGAGGGATTGGGAGCCATAATCGTGTTGACCACGGCATCGTGTCCCTCCACGACCTCGACGAGAGCCTCGAAATCGAGGACATCGGCCAACACGGCGTCGGCAACGCCGTCGACGGATCGCACATCGAGGGCCGTCACGTTGTGGTTCACCGACAGCAGATCGTAGGCTGGACGCCCGACCAGACCTGCCGCGCCCGTGAGCAAGACGTTCATTAGATTCCTGAGCTTTGTGAATTGTGTTGAGGAAGAATGCCGGCGACTTATCGACTACGCGCGTGAGGCGCCTCCATTACGGCGCGTTCCTCGTCGGTCATGTCGCCAATGTATCCGGAATAACCGATGTCGTGCGCCCCCGGACTGTAGGCCATGCAGCCGGGAGAGAACTTGTAGAGCAGAGCACGACGTTCATGATCCGCCGTCCACGGCAACGTGCCGTGCGTGAGGGTTTCGGTGAAGATGACCACATCCCCCGCCTTGCCGTTGACCTCGACCACATGCTCCTGATACTGCTCCCACAGGATCATGCTGCGCGGACACGGTAGATTCGCTTTGTGACTGCCCGGCAGAACGGCAACCCCCCCGTCGCCGGGATTTTCGTCGGCGAGCAGGTATTCCACCACCGTCAAACCGGTGTGGATACGTCCCGCCTTGTAGAAGTAGACCTCGGACATGTCGGATCGTTCGTAGCCACCGCCGTGCAGGGTCCCCCCTTCACAGCCCTTGTCCATTGCGATCAAGCCGGGGCCGTGATCGAGCCGATACCCTTTGCTGAGAATCGCTTCGAGATAGGGTTTCACCACGGGGTGGATCAGCAGATGCCGGAAGGGTTCACACCAGGGTCGCTCCCAGCCGAGCATGCCACCGAGGTCTTTGCGATTGGATGTGCCCGCCAGGGCTTTGGACTCGCCAACGAGGGAGCCGTCACGCTCGTTGAGATCGGCATCGTGATGATCAATGGCGGCATTCATCGTAGCTACTTCTTCTGCAGAAAGAACACCGCGTAGGACGAGGAATCCGTTGAGATCGAAGAGGTAGCGTTCGTCGTCGTTCATCTCATCTCCATGTGGGCTACGGGGACCAACGGCCCGCAATAAGCGACACGATGCAGCGAGAATCAAACGATACAGTAGGATGGAACCATGCCGACGGGCGCCGGCACTACGAGGCGAATCCGCGCTCCTCGAGCAGCTTCACGATCTGGTCGACGCACTCGACCACGGACGCTTCGTGCGTGGCCAGCGTGAGATCGGGTGTCTCGGGGACCTCATACGGCGCAGAGACACCGGGGAAGCCGGCAATATCGCCACTGTCGGCCTTATCATACTGTCCGTCCTCGTCGCGCTCACGGCAGATCTCCAGGGGCGCATCGATATGGATTACGAGGAACCTGTCCTCCCCCACAACCTGTGCCGCCCGTTGACGAACCTGCTCATTGGGCGCCACGAAGGCAGCGATGCAGATGAGACCGGCTTCGTTGATCAGTTTCGCCACCTCTGCAGATCGGCGCAGATTCTCTGATCGATCGTCGGCGGAAAAGCCGAGATCGCGACTGATGCCCTGACGCATATTCTGGCCATCCAGAACCGTCGCCGCACGCCCCATGTCGAACAGTCGACGTTCGAGAGCGTAGGCGATGGTGGTCTTACCCGAACCCGTCAGACCCGTCAGCAGAATCGTCGCCGGCGCCTGACCGAAACGAGCGGCACGTTCGCCCTGGGTGACATTGCTCAACTCCGTGTGCAGACTCTCGGCGCCCGGTTCGTCGTCCCAGTGGTCGTGCCGCTGATCGCCTGTGGTGCGGTCGGCGACCATTCCCGCCGCGAGGGTGGCATTGGTGATGCGGTCCACGACGATGAAGGAACCCGTCAGCCGGTTGCGTCGATACGCGTCGAAACAGACCGGTTCGCTCAAGGAGACATTGCAGCGACCGATCTCGTTCAGCTTCAGCGTCGGCGCCTCTTGCCGGTGCAGCGTGTTCACGTCGACGCCATACCGCAAGGTGCCGATCGTTCCTGTCACGTTCTTGGCGCCCATCTTGAACACGTAGTTCTTGCCCGGCACCATCTGCTCATCGTGCATCCACACGACCATGGCGTCGAAACGCTGCTCGAGATGGGGCACATTCCCGGGGCGCACGATGACATCGCCGCGACTGACATCGATCTCGTCATCGAGGGTCAGTGTCACCGACTGGGGTGAGAACGCTTCCTCGAGTTCACCATCGAAGGTCACGATCGATTTGACCCGGCTCGTGCGTCGTGAGGGCAGGGTCATCACCTCGTCTCCCTTGCGCACGATCCCCGACGCAACGGTTCCGCAGAAGCCGCGGAAATCGAGGTGGGGCCGATTCACATACTGCACGGGGAACCGGAAGTCCTGGAGATTTCGGTCGGACCCGATGTACACATTGTCGAGGAAACTCATCAGCGTCGGTCCCTGGTACCAGGGCGTGTTGCTGCTGGCATCGACGATGTTGTCACCCTTCAGGGCCGAGACGGGCATGAAGTGGAGATCCGGCATCTCCAGCCGACTGGCAAAGTCACGATAGTCCGAACGGATCCGATCAAAGACCTCTTCGTCATAGTCGACGAGATCCATCTTGTTGATCGTCACCAACACATGTTTGATGCCCAGCAGAGAGACGATGAAGCTGTGCCGCTTCGTCTGTGTCACGACGCCATTGCGCGCATCTACCAGGATAATGGCCAGATCACACGTTGAGGCTCCCGTCGCCATGTTGCGCGTATACTGCTCGTGCCCCGGCGTATCGGCGATGATGAACTTGCGCTTCGTCGTGGAGAAGTATCGATACGCGACATCGATGGTGATCCCCTGTTCGCGCTCGGCCTTCAGACCATCGGTGAACAGGGCCGGATCGAGTTCACCCCCCGTGGTGCCCACCGTCGCCGAATCCTGCTCGAGCGACTTGAGCGTGTCCTCGTAGATCAACTTGGCGTCGTAGAACAAGCGGCCAATGAGGGTGCTCTTGCCGTCGTCGACAGAGCCGCACGTGAGGAACCGCAGCAGTTCCTTCTGCTCGTGCTGCACCAGATAGGCGTCGATGTTCTCGGCAATGAGGTCGGATTGGTGGGACATCAGCTGTCTATGTCCTGCGTGGTCACTAGAAGTAGCCTCGCTTTTTCTTCTCTTCCATCCCGGCACCACCCTCATCCTGATCGATGAGCCTGCCCTGTCGCTCAGAGGTCGTCGACAACAGCATTTCCTGAATGATCAGCGGCAATGTCGTCGCATTGGAGTCGACGGCACCGGAAAGGGGGTAACAGCCGAGAGTGCGGAATCGAACACGCCGCATCTCCGGTTCTTCGCCAGGCTCGAGCTTCAACCGATCGTCATCTACAAGAATCATGGTGCCACCGCGATAGACGATGGGACGTTCCTTGGCGAAGTAGAGCGGTACGATGGGAATCTGCTCGAGATGGATGTACTGCCACACGTCGAGCTCGGTCCAGTTCGACAGGGGGAAGACACGAATGCTCTCGCCCTTCTTCACGCGTGCGTTGTACAGATTCCACAACTCTGGCCGCTGATTCTTCGGATCCCAACGATGGTGGTCATCGCGAAAGGAGAAGACCCGCTCCTTGGCGCGCGACTTCTCTTCGTCGCGGCGGGCGCCCCCAAAGGCGGCATCGAACTCGTACTTGTCGAGGGCGAGCTTGAGCGCATCGGTCTTCATCAGCTCCGTGTGCTTCTCGCTGTCCTCGAGGGGATGGATATTGTGCGCCCCGCCCTCTTCATTGGTATAGACGAGGACATCGAGGCCGAGCTCCTTGCGGGCATACTGCTCGCGAAACTCGATCATCTCGCTAAACTTCCAGGTCGTGTCCACGTGCATCAGCGGAAAGGGCGGCTTGTCGGGGTAGAACGCTTTCTGCGCCAGACGCACCATGACCGAGGAGTCCTTGCCAATCGAGTAGAGCATGACCGGATTGTGGAACTCCGCCGCCACTTCACGGATGATGTGGATGCTCTCCGCTTCGAGTTGCTTGAGGTGGGTCAGACGATAGCCGCTGACGACCTCATCTGCGGGTGGGCTCGACACGATGCTCGGATGCTCTTGTTGGTCGGTGCAATTCGTTCCGGATAGAAGCGATAGAACTTACGGGGTCGCAGCCGAATCGGCTACCTGTGAGTGGCTTCTACCTCAGTCCAGACTCTGGCCGGTGGTAGACACCACATTCCGGAACAGGTGATGGAGTTGCCCCATCGTGGCCGACGGCAGGGCGCCGCGCTCGAAGGTGTCGAGATTTTGCTGCAGGTGATTGGCGTTGCCCGTGCCCGACAACACCACGTGGACGCCGGGTTCGTCACGACAGAGCCGATAAGCGACGTCGGGCAGTGTTCCATGGGCCAGGGCAAATCCGAGCGGATTCCCGCGATCGATTTCAGACGCTTCGATTTCGCCGCTGTCGATGAGGGCATCGACAAAGGGCTTGAGATTCTCAGGATTGCCGAGGGCTTTGCGCACGGCGAACATGATCTGGACACCCACATTCTGCTTGAGGGCGACGGGCAGCACCGTCCGTCGTGCCGTCTGATTCAGCAGATTGTATCCGACCATGATGACGTCCCAGAGATCGTCGGCCAGCGCCGCCTGCAGCATCGTGTGTTGTCGATCCTCGCCGAACATCTCCGTAATGCCAATGAAGCGAATCTTGCCGGCCTCTCGGGCGGCGACCAGAGTGGGGTAGACCTCATCGACGAGTTTGCCGTAGTCCTGAGGTACCACGCCATGGAGATTGTAGATGTCGATGTAGTCCGTCTGCAGTAACTGCAAACTGGCGTCGAGACTTTCCATGAGTGCCGCCGGCGTGACTTCGACACGACGCGTCGATTTCTTTGACGACACGATGATCTCGTAGCGATTTCGCCCCTGGAGGGCCGAACCGATGATCTCTTCGGTCCCATAACCCTCTGACGTATCGACGAGATTGACACCGGCGTCGAAGGCTTTGCGGAGCAGATCGACGGATTCGACGTCGCTGAGGCCGGTTTTTACACCGATCTGGCTGGGCCCGCCAGCACCGACACCCATGCGTGAGACCTGCAGTCCTGTGCGTCCGAGGACGACTCGCTCCATCAGAGAGCGTCCTCGTCGAAGTTCCCTGGCCACCAGTCGATGACTCGATGTACCGTTTCGATCGAGGCGATGGTATCCATCTCCTCATCCGACAAGTACCAGTCGAACAGATCGAGATTGGCCTCCATGTGCGCCACCGAACTCGCCTTCGGAATCACAGCGATCCCCTTCTGCAGCAGCCATCGCAGGGCCACCTGCGCAGCGCTTTTCTCGCGCTGTTGAGCCAGTGAACTCAGGGTCGGATCGGTGATGATCTTCCCCTGGGCCAGAGGCGAATAGGCGGTGAGCAGGATATTCTGTTTAGCGCAATGCTGTCGCAGGGCCTCCTGGTCGAGATGGGGATGATACTCCACCTGATTGGTGACGATGGGCACGGGACTCAGTGAGACTGCCTCATCCACGCGTCGGCGATTGAAGTTGGAGATGCCCACGTGTCGCACCTTGCCCTCCTCGACGAGTCGCCCGAAGGCGCCGAGCGTATCCCGGAGGGGGATGTCCTGGTTGGGCCAGTGAATCAGGAGCAGGTCGACGTAGTCCACCTGCATCACCAGAAGCGAGTTCTCGCAGATCCCCCTCACATCGTCGGGCGCGAGATGATCTCGACCGACCTTGGTCGTGACGAAAAGCTCTTCCCGTGAGACACGCGAGGCACGAATCCCCCGGCCGACGATCTCTTCGTTGTCGTACCCCGCTGCGGTGTCGAGATGGGAATAACCCATGTCTATGGCGGCGGCGATCGCCCTGGCACCATCGTCGTCGCGCAGGTTGAAGGTGCCCAGACCAAGCATGGGGATCGAATGCCCAGAGGGGAGCAAGTGTGTCAGCATGATCCAAAGAAAAGGTGTTTGGCCATCGATGCTCAATGGCCTGGGTGACGCCTCTACGATCCCAACACATTGCGAACGATCTGCAGGCTCTGCGTCAGCGCCGCTGCTGGATCTTCGAGGGTAGCATTGAGCTCAAGGCTGACGGCCCCTTCATACCCAACCTGAGTCAGGGCCGAAAACGTATCGGCCAGGGATTTCTCTGTCAGCATGCCGTCGAGCAAGCCCTGATGGAGATCCCCGACACCGTCGTTGTCGTCCAGATGCACGTAGCCCAGCCGGTCGCCAGCGATGTCCACAGCCGCTGCAGGGGTGATGCCCTCCATTTGGGCGTGTCCGATGTCGACCAGTACATGCAGATTCGGATGATCGACGCGCTCGACGAAATCCCTCGTGGCGGCCACCGTCGGCAGAGACAGACCGGGAAAGTGCTCCAGGCTCAAGCTGAGCCCGCGATCCTGGGCTCGCTGCGCCAGAGGGCCGACAACGGCGGCATACCGCGCCAACGCCGCTTCGCTGCCGTCGGTCCCCGGTACCAGATACACGGCATCGGCACCGAGGCGGGCAGCCAATTCGATCGCCCGTTCTGTGAACGCGATGGCACCCGCGCGCGGAGCCGCGTCCTCGTGATCGAGACTGGCCCCCTCAGGCAGCCCGAAGGAAGCGGCCAGACACGACACGCCGAGGCCGACCCGGACCGTCGCATCGACCACCTCGGGGCGTTCGAAGGCGGGAGGCCGCACATCGATGCAGCTGAAACCCATCTCGGCCACTCTTGGGACGGCCACCTCTTCGTCGATGGGCAGGGCCCAGATACAGCACGAGATCTTCATGAAATGCCTCCCAGTTTCCCCTCGCGCCCAGGCATGTGAGCGCGTATGGTTGCCTTGGACTTCAACATGCTACGTCAACCTGAAGTGAGCCCTATGAACTTCCATCACCGTCGTTCACCCGTCCATGCCGGTTTCATCGGTTCCGTCGCTCTCGCCATACTGGCCGCCTCCTGCTCCCCACCGGCACCCAAGCCGGATCCGGCGGCGCAGATTAACGATCAGACGATCACTCTCGAACAGGTGGACGCACGCGTGGAGCAGGCCGAACCAGAGGCATGGCAGTCTCTGTTTGAGGCCCGACAGAGGGCCCTGGCCTATCTCATCGATGAGCAACTACTCACCGAAGAGGCGACGCGTCAGGGGGTGGAACGAGATTCCCTCGTGCGTCGTGAAGTCCTCGATCAGTTGGTTGCCGTTAGCGACAGCGCCGTCGCTCAGTTCTACGAAAAGAATCGTCAGCGCCTCGGCGGACAGCAGCTGGGTGCCGTGCGTGAGCGAATCCGGCAGTATCTGGCGTCGGAGAATCACCGCACTGCCTGGCTCGCCTATGTGGGCAGTCTGCGCGATGCGGCGCAGATCGACGTCGTTCTCGATCCGCCACGTGCGGTGATTGCCGTAGGCAGCGATGAGCCTTCGAAAGGGCCCGATGACGCACCCATCCTGCTCGTGGAATACTCCGACTACGAGTGCCTCTACTGCTCCCGTGCCAAGTCAGCCGTGCGTCAGGTGATGGAAACCTATGGCGACAAGGTACGCCTCGTCTTCCGCGTTTTTCCGCTCACGATCCATCCCCATGCGCGTCTGGCAGCTGAGGCAGGTCTGTGTGCGCAGGAACAGGATCGTTTCTGGGACTATCACGACATCCTGTTCTCTCACCAGCGTGAGCTGCGTAGCGTGGACCTGGCTCGATACGCCGCAGAGATCGGCCTCGACACGAACGCCTTCGATGCCTGCCTCGAGTCGGGTCGATTCACCCATCTCGTGGATGCCGATCTGGCTTCGGGCACGAAGTTTGGCGTGACGGGCACACCTGCCTTCTTCATCAATGGTCGCCGACTCACCGGCGCCCAACCCTTCTCGGCGTTTCAACAGATCATCGATGACGAGCTCGAGCGCCTCGAGCGCGTCAGTTTGTAGTGGCCTCCGTGCTGGCCACCGTCACCGACCGACAGGTCTTCGTGCCCTCGCCGGGTGAAGGCACGGGCGTGATGGGCGGCAGCTACTACACGGAACGTACCGGACAGCGACTGGTGAGTATTCACAGTTTGACGAGTCGCTCCGACACGGTGGATGCCGCCTTCGTGCGATCGTCGGAAGATGAGGGTGAGACGTGGTCAGAGTCGACCCGTTGGGAGATGAGTTTTCCCCACGCCGACGGTACAGGTCGCCGTCATCCGCGTGGCGGATATGTGGACCCTCATACAGGGCGCTACATCAGCGTGTGGACCGAA
>PATE01000089.1 GCA_002712305.1 Gemmatimonadota bacterium
ATATTTTTCCAATCCCAACCTCTCCAAATGTCTTCGTCATTTTCCTCACATATCTCAATACATTTACCATTTTTCCAAATGTCTTCGTCAATTACGTTTTCTTCTTTGTCATAGTAAATCCACTTCCCGTCTTGTTCCCCATCTTTATAATTTCCTTCTTCATACACCTTCCCGCTTTTGTAATACCTAACAAACTTACCCTCCCTCTTCCCATTAACATAGTTTACTTCATACGCTACCTTCCCAGTAGCGTAATACTTCTTGTAGAAACCTTCAGTAGCCCTTTCAAGGCGGATTAGTCCAGCAAGACAATCAGCATCGACAGATGTGCCACCGTAGCCGTAGTCTATTACTAAGCCATTGGCGCCACTTTTTTCGAAAAGCAGAGCATCTTCCTCGGTATCCCAACCTCTGCGCCGAATTACTTCTTTCAGCTCTTCTACATGATCGTCAGCGACATCTCCACACACTGCCCGCTCTTCGTCCGTGATGCAACATCCAGCTGCCTCCCTCCATCCGAGAGGATCTCCACACCCTGCTCCCCAACCCACCATGATCAGTATTCCAAGTGGTCGTATCGTTCGTTATGACTTCAGCCGTTCACCGGGCGAATATTTGCTGTATTGAGCGTTCACATTGGCCAAGCTTCTGGCCCGGGTCTTCCAGAATGTTGGCCCAGAACTTTGCTGATGGCGATCTTCGCGTTCTCGATCGCCGCCTCCAAATCGCCGACGAATGATATAGGCCATCGCCCGCATGCCAAAAAAAGCCCAAACATTGTGGTCATGAGGACTGAGCCTTTCAGCCGTCTCGAAGTGCACGATCGCCGCTTGGGTGATTGGTGATATTGATGCGGCCCAAAAACACGATGCCGAGCACAGCGCGGCACACCTTTCTGAGCGTGCCAGGATAGAAGCGGACCCAGTGACTCGACGCCGTTCAGTCGAGGCACGTCGACCTCTTCACAGACCTCTATGCCAAGACCTACCTCTCAACAAGAGACGATCGTCCGAGTGATCTCACCGACGAGACCGTGCCAAGCAGCTACCTCCCGTACACCGCCTGAATACAAGCCCGGATATACCCCGTCGCCAGCGCATGCCCCGCTCGCGCCATGGCATCGTCCCCTGGAATCGATGGCGTATGATCCATCATGAAGGGTCCCTCGAAGCCAACGGCCTTGTAGATCTGCATAGCCTTGAGCATGTCCACGTCACCCTCGTCGACGAAGACCTCCTCGAAATACTTGCCCGTGCCCTTCACATTACGAAAGTGGACATAGACGATCTTTTCCTGTGAGCCGATCCGCCGGATCCCCTCATACACATCGTCGTTCTCCATCTCTGTCACACAGCCCTGGCAGAACAACATGGCATTGGACGAACTCGGGGCAAGCGAGAAGATGCGCTCGTATTGATCGAGGGTGGACACGATGCGGGCAGCGCCGCCCATGGCCTCGGGAATCGGCGGATCATCCGGATGAAGTGCCATCCGCACACCACACTCCTCGGCGACAGGAATCACACGCGTGAGGAAGTATTCGATGTTCGCCCACATGGACGCCTCATCGATCTGTTTGTCGGGATACTCCTTCGGCGTACGCTCCCACTCCTCGTAATCGAAGGTTGAGTACTTCGCACCGCCTCGACCAGTCGCCGATGTCGTGCGGAAGTTGCCGATGGGCTTGAAGTTGTACCCGAGCGTGGGCACACCGGCATCCCCCATGGCCCGTAACATCTCACACCACTGCTCGATCTTTTCGTCACGCTCGGGTTGTGCCAGCGTGACCGTATCGGGGCCAGACAGGGCGATGTTTGTGAAGACGAGACCGTGATTCTCTGCCTGTCTACGCACGTCCTTGAGATAGTCCGCCATCTCGGCACGTGTCTGCAGATCTCCGTGATGACCGAATGGCGGCGGATAGATCGTCAGGTCGTCGACACCGATGGCTCGATAGAACGCGAGATTCTCGTCGGTGAGATGAGCATGATTTACCTGATCCTGGATCCTCATGGTCGCGCTCTACTTGTCGTCCTTCATCCAACTCATTCCCTCGCCCCGCACCAGGAACGAACGTTCATCCCACCAACCCGGACGTTCCACGGGAATGCGCCCCTCCTCGACGGCCACATCCAAAGGATTCGCTCGTGTCTGCAGGGGTAACTGCACGCGTTCGTGAACTCTGGCCGACTCATAGACGGCCATCATGATCTCGAGAGCCGCCTTGCCCTTCTCTCCGTTCCCCCTGTAGTCCTCAACCTTCCCTTCGATCCACTCACAGATCCCATAGGCCTGATGGACGAAGGCATTGCCATAACCCGTGTCTTCTTTGTCAGGCGGATCGAAGACCTGCCAGCCAGCCTTGTCTTCCGTCATGTATTTGAGACTGTTCCCCTGCACATCCATCATGCCCTTCGTCCCATAGAGCAGGGCGCCGACCATGTATTTACCTGACAGTTCGTTCTCGATGACGCCCGTAGCGCCGTTGGCATAACCGATCAAACCGCAGCATCGGTCTTCGACGCGATGGCCGAAGATGTGATGGTCCGTCTTGCGCTCCACAGAGCCCATCACCCACTCGGCCGGACAGTCGCTCATGGCATACGCCTGAAAATCGATCCCATGGGTTCCCGTGTTCATCATGCCCGCACGCACGCCGGTCCAGAGTCGTTCAACCTCACCGATCGCCCCATCGGCGATCAGGCGGCGTGCCTCTGTCCACGAGCTGAAGAAGCGGCGCTGGTGTCCGATGGCTAGCTTCACATCATTGCGTTTGCAGGCGATGATCATCGCCTCTCCCTCTCCCAGGGAGATGGCCATCGGCTTTTCCGTCAGTATGACCTTTGGACGATACGCGGCGGCAGCGACGGTCATCTCAGCGTGCTGCGGATCCCACGAACAGACGCTGACGATGTCGAGATTCTCCTTCTCCATCATTTCTCGATAGTCGAGATAGGTCGACTTCACATTGAAGTCCTGAGCGTAGGAGGCGAGAGCTTCTGGATGTGAATCGGCGCACGCGACGATATCCGTGTGCTCACACTCCGCCCAACCGCGACCGTGTTCGCGGGCAATCCGCCCAGAGGCGATGACGCCAACGCGATACTTGGGTGCCATGAAGAGATCCTTCCTATGGATGCCTTTGATTCAGCTGCTAAAACCGGCTGTCTTCGAACTCGGCGAAGGAAACCTGCACACCGCACTCATCTGCGTGCCCTTCGAGATATTCCCGCTGCTCGTCGCTGACGATGATGCCCAACTGTTTCGCCTCCGCTTCCCATGCCCACTCCATGCCACCCGCCAATTCGGCCCGTTCCATACCGGGCAGGGGTTTCGTCGCCCGCGCTTCACCGATGTATCGATCCATCTCGGCCTTGAAGGCAGCTACATCGGCAAAGTGAGCCACATTCCAGGCGGTCAGATGTGAACCTTGGTTCGATTCCCAACGGCTCGCGGGTGGCTTCACCTCAGGCCGATAGATGCCGGCGAAGATTCCACCGAGACTCACGATCACCGCGCCGAGACCGAGGCCCTTGAAGACCGCCCCGGGCGAGTGCTCCATGTTCTGCTCCGACGCAGAGACCATGTGGCCTCCCATGTCGAGCACGATAGGCGGCTGCTTGTCTGCGGGAATTGCGAAACTGATGGGCGAACTTGCCGCGGCGCTGCTCACCATCCCCTGTGGGTTTGGATAGAATCGATGGGAAGAAGTCGACATGCCGATGCAGTCGTGTTGCAACGCCATTCGCGACCACTTTCCTGCCGAGCCGAAGTGGTAGTGGTTGTACGTCGTCACCGACCCGACGCCGAGTCTCTTCGCCTTCTCGATCGCCATGGTCATGCCAACATGGCAGGCGATGTGTCCCAGGCCCCCATCCCCGTCGATGACGGCCGCTGCCCCACCATCACGCTCGATCTTGACCTCGGGGCGAGGATTCACAACACCGGCGCGAATCTGATTCAGATACTCTGTGAGTTTCTTGGTGCCATGGCTGTAGACGCTCCGTTGGTCATTGGCCACCAGAAGGCCTGCCACGAGAGTTGCCGATTCGTCGTCCATGTCCACGGACAACAGCATTTCACGTACAACGTTTTCGAGATATGCCGCGGGCACGCGAATTCCATGCTCGGGCGGGTAGTTACGGAACTTTGCCACATTTTCCTTTCATGGTCGGTTGGAAGGGTGAGTTAGCGATGCGAACGCAGGGGATTGTCGCGCCGGAAAGCTCGGGCTCGACCTGCCTTGCGAATCGGCAACCAACTCCGATAGGGCGCCCCCCCCTCTCCGGCGCTGGCGAAATCAACCAATCGAACTCGGCGCCCGTCGGTTCCCTGCGCCGTCATCGTCAACATCGCCGGTGCACCGTGTTTCTCAGGCGTGGCCCGACGCAGACGCAGATCGGTCGCATCCAGAGCAGGCACATCGTCCGGGTCCATCTCGTTGTGCCGTCGATCGTAGGTCAGTAGTACGGGTCCTCGATACAGACTGACGAGCCCCTTGCATTCACGTTCACCGACCCACCAATGGGGGCGCATATCGAATTGGATCTCGACGACATCACCACGTCGCCAGCGCCTCTGTAGTGTCAGATACGAGCCGGCCTCGATGCCGCCCACCTTCTCGCCATTGACGGTGACTCGAGTACGCTCAGACCAGTAGGGAATCCTGAGGGCCAGTGAGAACTCACACACGCGCTCGGGCTGGACGGTGAGTTTCACACTACCCTCGGCCGGATACTCCGTCTCCTGCTTCAGCGTCACTTGTGTATCGTCCACCTGTGCAGAGATCGCACCCAGACCATACCAGTTGAGCACGAGACCACCTGCCTCTTCCATCAGCGCCCAATCGGAAATCATCCCCAGGATCCGTGGGCCATTCACGCTGCAGCAATTGAGTTCAGGACTTCCCTCTCGTGCTTGGAAGACGATGTCATGAGCACTTGCCCGGCGCACACCATCCATCGGCGTGTTATACGTCACCCATCGACCCGACGCCGAGTGAAGACCGATGCCGGAGTTGATCGTCGACAGTTCAAGTTCATCTGCCACCAGCGACGATCCGGTCAAACGAAGCATGTCGATGGACATGGCTGCCCAGGCTACGGTGCAACACGTCTCGATGGCTCCCTGATGGAATGGATTGCCTTGCGCCTTTTCTGCCGAGGTAAAACCACCATTGTTATGGCGGTCCGTCTCGACGATGCTCCACCACAGATGCTCGAAGGCAGTGCGTCCGTCCTCATTTCCATCCAGCCAGTGCAATTCGAGCATCCCCTGGATCGGATGCAGACTCTCCCAGCGAGGTTTGGGCCCTTCGAAGAAGGGAACCTCCGCCAGACCCGCCTCCAGATAGTCTCCGGCGAGAGGCTCACCATCTCGCCCCCGTGATGCAAACTCATCCTGGATCTGGCGGGCCAGTTGCAGATACTGAGCGTTGCCGGTTCGTCGATACAGAAGGCAGAGCGAATGAATGGGTGCCAGATTCATCTCGGTGCTTCCCGTATCGACGAGACGACGGCCCCGCCGTTTCTGCCCGAGGAATTTCTCGCAGAACAGGTCGCCGATCTTCTTGGCGCAGCGCAGGGCAGCTCTGTCTCCGGTGTCTTCATGCCACAGCAGCAGGCCGAGCATGATGTGGTAGTGCCCCCAGGCGTCCCAGGTCGCCCCGACCCCGCGGCGCCCACGCACGTTGTACCCCTTACCTGTGAGCCGGTTGTCGCGATCCCACGGTCCCAGGTACCCATCCTCACCTTGAAGGGTCACCAGTTCCTGAACGAACTGGGCGGTTCGTTCATGCAGAGCTTCGTCACGCGTAAGTCGAAGGACCTGCACACAAGCCGTGATGTGTTTTCCCGCAAACTCTCCCGCCCACGGAACCATATCCCGATGCGGTTGACGATCCCGGTCTCTGAAGATGTCGAGCATCGCCGGATTCGCAGACGGCGCGGGTAGCAACCACTGATCGGTGACCGCTCGCAGGTAGTCGGCCATGGGGCCCTGCAGATCGAACTTGGCAGTTGGTGATCGGTCGTAGACCGGTTTCAGGGTAGCACTCGCTTTGGGCATCATTTCATCCTTGATGAGTGGCGGTGTCAGGTCACAACCAACGATTCAAGACCGTTTTCTGGCGCGTGTAGAACAACACTCCCTCATGCCCCTGCACGTGGAGATCCCCATAGAAAGAATCATCCCAGCCGGTGAACGAGAACAGGGCCATCGGGGCTGGCACACCCACATTCACACCGACCATGCCACAGCTCACCTCGCGCGTGAACTGCCGTGCCGCACTGCCATCACTGGTGAAGATCGTGGCCGCATTGCCGTAGGGGATGCGATTGAGGGTATCGATCGCCTCCTGCAGGCTTTCGAGTCGCATCATGCCCAGGACCGGACCAAACAGCTCTGAGGTGAACACGTCATGGTCGGGTGTCACCCCATCCAGAAGCGTAGGTCCCACGAAGAAACCGTCATTCGGCACCCCCTCGCGGCCATCGCGGGCGATGACCAGATCAGCAGACGCAGCGGCCGCAACGGCCTTGTTCAGGCGATCTCGAGATCCACCATCGATGACGGCCCCCATGTCGACATCCGAATCGAGTGGATCTCCGACAGTCATCGCTTCCATGGCGGACACGAGCTGATCTCGCAGAGGATCACAGTGATCGCCGATACCCATCAGCAGCGATCCGGCCATACAACGTTGACCGGCGCAACCGAAGGCCGAACTCAGCACGCCGGTCATTGCCATGTCGGCCACTATTGCCGCCCCCATGACGTCCGATTCGACGGCATCGGGCATGACGAGGATCACGTTCTTGGCGCCACCTGCCGCCTGACATCGCTTGCCGTGTTGAGTCGATAGTTCGTAGACATGTTTGGCCACTGCCGAGGATCCAACGAAAGAGACGGCCACGATCCGAGGATGCCTACAGAGGGCATCCACCACTTCGCGCCCGCCGTGCACGATGTTGAAAACCCCGGGAGGCAGGCCTGCCTCCACGAACAGCTCGCCCAGGCGATTCGCCGTGAGAGGCACCTTCTCGCTCGGCTTGAGCACGAAGCAGTTGCCACATGCGATGGCCACGGGGAACATCCACATGGGCACCATGGCCGGAAAATTGAAGGGCGTGATCCCCGCACAGACGCCAAGCGGTTCCCGACTCGAGAAACCGTCGATCCCATTGGCAATCTGTGGGAGATGTTCACCCTTCGACAGATGACCAATACCGCAGGCCAGTTCGACCACCTCGATCCCCCGACGTACATCGCCGCGGGCTTCGTCCATCGTTTTGCCATTTTCCCGACAGACGATCTGCGCGAGCTCTTCAAAGTGTGCTTCGAGAAGCTCGCGATAGCGAAACAACACGCGTCCCCGATCCGGAGCCGGCGTGTTTGCCCAGTCGGGGAAGGCGGCGTGCGCGTCCTGCACAGCCATATCGACATCGACGACACCACAGTGGGGTGTGCGTGCGATGACCTCGCCCGTCCCAGGTCGATGGACCGGCGTGAACTGCGTGACCTCCGGTTCCAGCCATTGTTCGCCCACCAGGACGGGTACGACAGATGGGGTCGTCACGGGAATACTCCTTCAGTCGCCTTGCAGGTGCACGACGCAGATTGCGTAGACCAATACGGGGGGAACCTCAAATTCCAGATGCGGGCCATCCTGACGGAAGTCGATCTGCGTCATGCCGTCCACCTCTGGATCGAGCCAGCGGATCTCCTCGCAGAGCCGGTCTGGCGGCAACAGGAGCTTCACGTAGATGGAGCCGGTGGGCACGGGACTCTCGCCATCCACGCCCTCTTCCTGATGGTAGTTGACCCAATGCAGCACGACCCGCTCCTCTGCCATCGCCGGACACCAAGCCCGCACACGCACCGTCCATGGCGCCTGAGTCCGCAGGCGACGTGTCTCAACGAGGGTTTCCAGATCGTTGAGGAACTGCTGAGCGAAAGGATCGGTCGCCGTGATCGGATGCACTTGGATCTGGCCGCCTGGTGTTTCGACGGGCTGCGTCCCCCAATCGTCTTTGTGCAGACTCAGAACGCGACCGCCATCGTGGATCTGCGTCGAGGGGGACGTTCCAACACCCTCCCCTGCCCCGAAAGCTGATTCGGCGCGCGGGTGACCGCCTTCGTCCATGGTCCCATTTTGGCCCGCAAGCACCAGACGTCCGTCGCACTCCTCCAGCCACCATCGCAGATGGGCCACCTCTTTGGGGGACAGGCGCTCGACCCCTGCCAGGACCAGCGTGTCATAGTCCCTCGCGCGCTCGAGAATCTGTTCGTCGAGAATCATGTCGAAGAGCCAGTGGTCGTCCTCCAGCCATCGGCCGATCTGCCGTAGGGCATCGGTGCACGTGGCGTCCCCTGCGACCTCGCCCCGCCGGGGATAGACGATGGCCAGTTCTCCCCAGGGGTGGGCCCCACGAATCAGAGGTTCGTGGTCAGCGACAAATCGCTGATACCGATAGACCGGCTCCTTGTAGGCATCCAGGTCGAGATCGGCGGCGGCGTCGTAGTGTTCTGCCCAATGAACGGCGAGTGACGCACCGCCATGGGCGGCCATCTCGGCGATGGACAACCGATACCGCTTCCAATCGTATTTGTTGATGATAAAGGGGCGCCCAGCTGCGGCGGCATGCAGAAACCGTGCGGGCATCCCCATGTCGGCGATGTAGCCATGCTCGACGTAGGAGACGCCCTTCTGCGCCCCCTGACTGTACCAGATGAAATCCTCGTCCTTCGCCCAACTCGTCGAGGGCAGACGACTGCGCTCATCGTGTGGGCCGAAGTCGTATTTGTGATACCACTGACCCAGCAACAGATCCGGCTTCAATGAGCGTGCGTAGTGCACGAACAGATCGTCGAAACCTTCCTTGCGCAGGTCGTTGGTGGCGCGCTCCAGAAGAGATCCGAATCGAGCGCGCTGATCCCTAGTGGAGGTATCTTGCGCCGTGCTCAGGTCCCCCGCCTCCTCCAGCGTATCACCACCGAACAGTGCCACCCGTTCGTCCGTGTCGAAGGCCTCTACGAGGCGTGGCCACAGGAACGCACGACAGTGTTCACACCGACATGGCGACTCGAAGTTGTGGTGAACGTTGAGTCCATCGACACCCAGATCGATCGCCTTGCGGATCATGGGCCGGAGAATCGCCCGCCAGAGCAAATTGTTCAGACACCCTGAATAGGTTCGATAGGGCCGCCCCTCAATGGGCCATGATCTGACCATTCCCCCTTCATCGATCTGGCACGCAGCGACGGGGTCGTCACATGGAGCGTCCCCGAGCAAGTCGGGCGTCCACATGCGGGGCCATGCCTCCCACAACCCTTTTCGCGTCTCGTGGTCACCGTAGTGCCACGACACCGACATCTGCCCGATATACCGCGCACCTGCCGCCTGCACATCAGCGATTCGCGTACGAGCCTCATCGAGACACGTTTCGAGACCATACGACGGTTGTCCGGGAAACCAGCGGGTGACAGACTCGTCGTCGGCCAGGCCATAGAGCATGGGGCCAAAATTGCCCGCCTGCACGACCTGTAGCCGGCCTTCCCGAACATGCTCGGCCAGGTCGATCCGCGGTGATGGGCTCCAGTGGACGGTGACTCGCTGAAACCAGTCTTTGGTCGGTGTCATTGAGGATGGCATCGTGGTCAAGATAGCGGCACCCCATAGGGGGTCAACCGCCCCTGGCGTGCATCTTCCTCTGGGGTGAGTTATCATTCCCGCCATGTTTGGCCGACCGACTGACATCGACTGCGATCTGTGGCGGACCGACGGCGCCCTGCTCATCGAAAACGCCATCTCGGGCGATGAGTTGGCCGGACTGCGCGAGGCCTTTTCACGGTGCGCCGAACAGGCCAAACCCGACTGGCTTTCAGGCGTCAGGGCGGGTACGAGACCTGCGGCCTTCTTCGACCTGCCCGACCCGATGGGTCTGGACGATCGTTTCCTTGAAATCGTCGATCACCCGAGTTTCTATGGCCATCTGATGGCCTTCTCTGAAGGTCAGGTCATCTTTCTCAGTCCTCAGTTCCGCACCGTGCCCGCCGCCCCTCTCAGCTATGTGGGCTGGCACTACGACGTGCATCGCGAGTCGACGCCGCTGCATATGAAGGTGCAGATCTATCTGGATGACACGAGTGACGAGGATGGCGCCTTCGGATACATCCCCGGCAGCCATCTTGAAGACTCGGGTCCCTATCCCCTCGTGCGAGATCCGGCGAGCATGCCGGGGCATCGTGTTTTTTCGGGTAGCGCCGGATCTGCCGTTCTCTTCAACAGCTACGGCATGCACACGTCCATGGTGAATCGCTCAGGCCGAGCCCGCAGATCGATCATCCTGATCTATGAAGTCTTCAGCGAAGCGACCTTCTCGCCGGAACAGTATCAGCGTTTTTCGGAGCGACTCACGACCCCCGATCGCCGACAGCTGTTCCGGCTGGAACGACGACCGTGAACGATCGCTCGCCCGTCATCGACGCCCATCTGCATGTGTTTGCCCAGGCGAGCAGGCAGTTTCCCCGGGAGCCCACCGATCATGTGCCGCCCGAGCGTGAGGCGACNGCAGAGATGCTCCTGGAGAGAATGCACGCAAACCGCGTGGACGGCGCCGTGTTGGTCCAGCTCGGTGGCNCGTCGATCGAAACGCACGCTTATCTACTGCACACGCTGAAGCAGTANNCCGATCGGTTCCGTGGAATCGGACTGGTATCTGGGGACACTGCAGACCCGGGCGACCATCTGAGTCGCCTCGTGGACATGAGCGAAGGTCGCATTGTCGGTGTTCGTCTCGGATCACTCGGAGGTCCGGAAGACCCCTTCGAGCCGGTGGATGTTCGGACGCTGCCGGTCTATCCGATCTGGGAACATGCGGCACGGCACGATCTTGTCATCTGGCTCTATCCGCGAGCCGTCGACGCCCACGTGGTTCCGTATCTGTTCGAGGCGTTTCCTCAGGTACGGGTCGTCTTCAATCATCTGATGGTCTGTCCCGGGAAATTCTGGTGGGATGAGAAGGGCCGACCCCAGGCAGATGTCCCCATGCCGCCGCAGACGCGGTATTCGACGATGGGGTTGAAAATCGGACGCATCCTGGCCAATACACGAGGCACCTACCCGTTCGAGAACGTCTGCGTCCATATCTCAGGGCAGTACGCTTTCAGCAAACAGCCCTTTCCCTATCGCGATCTGGCCGGATGGCACGACAGTCTGTATCGCGTCTTCGGGGCCCGCCGACTGATGTGGGCCACAGATTTTCCCTGGACCGATGTCGATCCGGGGTACGGCAAATCTGTCGGCCTGCCGACGGAGTTGATGCCCTATCTCGATCCACAGGAACGGCGGCTGCTCATGGGCGGTACCGTGTCTGAGTTTCTGCGTTTTACACCACCACCGATCACGTGATGAGGACCCATGCCCACTGACGAGCAGCCGCTTCGCGACGATGAAGATGCGCGGCGAGAATTCTGGACCTTCCACATGGAGCGCAGCGCCGATCTGCTCGGTGCTATGCAGAAGCAGCCCACCGAGGAGTTAGGCGAAGGATTCGCCTCCATCCCTGATGCGGCTGACGCGGCCGGAGTAGAGATGTGGTTCTCCGATACCAAGATTGCCGGTGATCTCGATCGGATCTTCTACATCCGAGAAAGTTTGATTCCAGACCTGATGGCCATCGGCCGCGACATGAACGAGCGGGGCTGGATTCTGAAGATCGAGGACGGGTATCGCACACGAGAGATGCAGACCCAATTGGGCCGCAAACCTGCCGTCTTCGACATGATCGTGCGCAGCTGCTGGTGGGAATCAGGCGGCGAGAAACCGTCACTTGATCTCATTCGGCGGCGCTCTACCTGTCTGGTGGCCAACTATCCCAATGTGGGCACGCACACGATGGGCGCCGCCGTAGACATCTCGGTCTTCACACGCGACGACGGCATCGAGGTCTCGCGCGGCAAGCCCTATCTGGAGATGAGCGAGCTGACGCCGATGGATTCTCCCTTCGTCAGCGAGCAGGAACAGCAGAATCGCGTCGACATCACGGCCATGATGGAAACCCACGGTTTCCTCCACTATCCGGGGGAATTCTGGCACTACAACAAGGGTGACTCCCTCTATCACCTGGTCACGAAATCAGGTCAGGCCGCCGCCTATGGGCCCGTCCACTGGGATCCGAAGACCAATCAGGTCACCGCCTACGACGATGTAAGTTCACCCCTCACACCACCGGAGCTCATGGCCGAGCTTCTTGATGAGGCTCTGCAGCGCCTCGATCTGAGATGACGACAGCCTACCCACCCATGCCGGCCGTGCTTGAGGGATCGGCCCTGGTCGAGGCCTATATGGCCCGGACCACGGGTTCGGCTCGGCTGGCCGAGCGCGGACGCACGCTGTTCCCAAGCGGCATCACCCACGACGCCCGCTACATCGAGCCCCACGGCATCTACGTCACCCATACGGAGGGCTCGCACAAATGGGACGTGGATGGGAACGAATACGTCGACTATCCCGGTGGCCATGGGGCTCTGCTGCTTGGCCACAGCCACCCCGAGGTCGTGCAGGCAGTAACCGAACAGGTCAGCAAGGGCGTCCACTACGGTGCCAACTCGGAACTTGAACTGGAGTGGGCCGAACTCATCCAGAAACTGGTTCCGGGCGCCGAACGGGTGCGGTTCACCAATTCAGGCACCGAAGCAACGATGCTCTCTCTGCGACTGGCTCGTGCAGCGACGGGCAGACCCAAGATCATGCGACTTACAGGCCACTTCCACGGCTGGCATGACTACGCCGCGTCCGGATTCCTCGGACAATTCGATGGTGGGCCCGCACGCGGCGTCCCGGAAGATGTGGCGCGCTCTGTGGTTCTCGCAGAGCCGGGCGACCTGACCGAAGCCGAGCGTCTCTTCGACGACGACATCGCCGCCGTGATCCTCGAACCAACGGGATCGATCTGGGGACAAGTCCCTTTGGCCCCGGAGTACGTGCGGGGGCTGCGCGAACTGACCGCGAAACGGGGCGCGCTGCTCATTTTTGATGAGGTGATCAGTGGCTTTCGCTGTTCACCGGGCGGTGCCCAACAGGCCCTCGGCGTGACGGCCGATCTGGTCAGCCTCGGCAAGATCGTCGCCGGCGGACTGGCCGGGGCAGCCGTCACCGGTCGCGCCGACGTTCTCGAAGGCATGGACTTTCGTCGTGCCGCTACGGAAGGTGCGGAAAAGGTCTTCCACATGGGGACGTACAACGCCGCTCCCACCACCTGCGCCGCCGGCATCGCCGGATTGCGACTGGTGGACACGACCGATGCGTGCCAGAGAGCGATCAACTATGGGAATGGTTTGATCGATGCCCTCAACGAGATGTTCGCAGCCGAGGCCGTGTCCTGGATTGCCTACGGCACCTTCGGCGGCTTCCATGTCTTTCTGAATCCGGAACAGATCACGACCGATCGTCAGCGCATCGAATCTGGAGAACACGACCGCGCCACGATGAAAATTGCCGTTCCGCCAGCAGTCTCGTTGAAATTGAGAATCGGAATGTTGCTGAATGGCGTCGACATACAAGGCTGGCCCGGCGCACCGATCTCTGCAGCCCACACAGACGCGGACTGCGATCAGACGGTAGAAGCCTTCCGTCAGACGATTTACGCACTTCGTCGCGAAGGCGACTTACCATGACCGACCACCACCGGAGGCTACGATGCCCAAGTGCCTGAGTGACGACGCCATCTCCCAATACCATCGGGAGGGGTACTACTTTCCTCTGCCAGTGCTCTGCGACGAACAGGTCGCCACCTGTCGCGGACATCTCGAAGCCTTCGAGCAGTCGCAGGGTGAACCGATCGGCGGGGCACTGCGCAACAAATCGCACCTTCTGTTCAAGTGGATCGACGACCTGATGCGGGAAGACGCTCTCCTCGACCCCGTTGAGGATCTAATCGGTCCCGATCTGCTGTGCTGGAATACCCTGTTCTGGGTTAAGGAGGCCGGTAGCGAAAGCTTCGTCTCGTGGCACCAGGATCTGCGCTACTGGGGGCTCGATACGCATGACCTGATCACGGTCTGGCTTGCCTTGTCGCCAGCGACCACGGAAAGTGGCTGCATGCGAGTGCTGCCGGGAAGCCACGTCGGTGAGCTACTTCCCCATGCCGACGAATACCAGGCCGACAACATGCTCACCCGTGGTCAGGAGATCTCCGTCGAAGTAGATGAGGCCCTCGCCGTCGAGATGCCCCTGAAGCCGGGGCAGGCCTCCATGCACAATGGGCGACTCGCGCATGCCTCGACGCCAAATGCATCGGCCGACCGTCGCATTGGCTTGTCCTTTCACTATGCACCAACGAAAACAAAGCAGGTCGTCGGCAACTGGGACTCGGCCGCGCTGGTTCGGGGGGAGGATCGGTACGGGCACTTCACGCACACGCCGCGGATCACGCGTGACTTCGAGCCAGCAGCCGTCGACTTCCACGAACGCGCATCGACGGCAGTGCGCGATGTGTTGTTCACGGGGGCGGAAAAGGTTCGCAAGACACTGTAGCATTACATCGGGGCGGTACGATCTGTCCTGCATATGTGTCTGTTCTGCAGGACCTCCTCTGGTGCCGAATCTCCAGCGAAAACACTACGTCCAGCTCAGCCTGGTCGCATCGTTACTGCTGCACCTGCTGTTACCTTGGCTCTATCAGCAATGGGCTGCGGATCAGTTGGTGGAACAACTGCAGCTTATCCGCTTTGACCAGGCCCCGTCGACCAGCACCGAACGCTTCGAAGCCCGCCCTCGCACCGCCGTACCTGCGGTTGTCATGGAACAGCTGCGACTCTCCGAACTTCTGCAGCTGCCGGAACCAACTCCTAGCCTACCGTCACCATCCATTGCGCCAGACGATGCGACCCCGAGCCCTCCCGCCGGCCTGACCGATGAACTGAGGCCAGAGTTTCTGCCCGGCGACACGGTCAGCTACGGCAGCACCCTGCAGGATCTCTACCACAGCGGGACCATAGAGCTCGGCAGAGACCGGCTTCTTGTTCTTCCCCTCGTCGACGTGGATTCCGAGGCATGCCAGCGGCGGGATCGGGCCGAACAGATCATCGCTCGGGCGATCGAGGCGGTGGGGGGTCTGGAGAACATGAAGGCCATCCGCGATAAGAAGATTCGGCGCGAGGTCTGGGACAGCCTCTCCAGTGCCTGGGTCCCCAACGGGACACTGTACTATCGTCGTGGACTGCAATACCTAGAATAATATGAGCGATACGACGGCTCTCGAACCCAGGCCCGCGGCTTTGACGGACGCCGCAGCTGGTATATCCGCTATGGTCTGCACATGCCGCCTCGCGACGAGCGGCACAACGCCGATCGTTGGGACTTCCTGACGCGATTTCGAGGCGACGGAGTGGTCGCAGAGTACGTGGGTCAGCGGCAGATACGGGGCAAGTCAGTAGAGACGATTCGAATCATCGACACGAAATACGGCCGTCAGCGTCTCGCCTATTTCGACACCCGCAATAGTTTACTCAGTTCAGAGACGGAGGCTGGAACCACAACCCACTATGTCGAGCACCGGTGGACGGGCGATGTCTTCACTCCGTTTGAGATCGCCGTGGCGCGACCCTGTTTCGGCTGTATCGCGCGGTACCGATGGCATACCGAGCTGAATCTCGATCTCACTCCAGACATGTTCTCCATGCCACCGCCGATGACCTGGACTCCATAGATGGTACACAAGGTCATCTTCGAGGACGGTGACGCCGACTTCCGCGTGTTGTGGAATGTGGACGAGTACTACGGGGGGAAACGTGAGACGATCAAGTTCACCGTCGTCGTACAGGAAGCCAGACTCGACGGCGGCAAGTGGGTAGGCCACATCGCTCATGTATGGAACCCCCAGGGCGCCGCCATAGACAATCGCTACGCCGACGGTGTCACCTACTTAGTGATCTCACAGATCTCCGCTGGTATGGCGCAATTGGGGCAAGCCGAGATTCTCCAGGATGCGCCGTAACACCAGTTCGCCAAGCCTGCAGACCCACCTCGAAGTTCACCCAAATCATTCAAGCGGTTACCAAGACGGCAGTCCGACTCCGTTGGTGTCGAACGTGTATGGCGCCGTCCATACCCTCCCTCAGACCATCGGCAGAACTCAGAAACGGCGTAGCCGGCTCGTCAACCCGGTAGACAGCCGTCAGAAGAGACCCACCGACAGACCGAAGGCGCCCCAGCACCGAAGCCACCAACCGAGCCGGAGGCCGCTTGCAGCAACCACCCCTCCCACACGATACTGTTGATCTTCAAAATCCAGACAGGAATCTATAATGAAACTGAAGGTCTACCAGTCCTATTGGGGCAGCACCGCCCTCCCCTACGGAAGTGACGCGGAGTGGAGCATGGAGGAGAAGCTGGCCAAGATCGCTGAAGCCGGTTTCGATGGTGTCGAGTATCTGATGGAAGATGCCGATCATCGCAAGGCAATGACTCCCTTGTGTGACAAGTATGGCCTCGACCGATCCAACATCGTGTTCCCGTGGAAGCCGGAAGAGTTCACCGCCGACATTGCCGCCGCCAAAGACGGTGGCGCCAGCCACATCAACCTGCAGCCCATGCCGATCACTCGCACCGTCGCCGAAGCGGTCCCCTACATCGTCCGCTGTCACGACATGGCCGCCGAAGCCGGGTATGAGTTGTTCTTCGAGACCCACCGCGATCGCACCACGACGGACATGTACTTCACCCTCGATCTGATCGATGCGGTTCCAGACATGCGCCTGTGTGGCGACCTGTCGCACTTCCTCGTCGGCCGCGAATTCGCCGGCCCACCGATTTCCGAGCAGAATCAGAAATACATGGAGCAGATCCTTGAGCGCTGTGGTGCCTTCCACGGCCGGGTCGCCTCACGCGAACAGGTGCAGGTCTCCATCAGTTTCCCCCACAACGAGGTCTGGTTCGACCTGTTCGCCGGCTGGTGGGAGCACGGCATGCGGCACGCACGTGCCAACGCCGGGGCAGACGATGTCTTCCACTTCGTGGTCGAGTTGGGCCCACCGACGTATGCCATTCAAGGCGCCAACGGTGAAGAATTGTCCGATCGCTGGGAGGAAGCGATCATGATCAAGGATCGCGTGCAGCAGATTTGGGCAACCCTGGACGCCGAAGGCTGAAGTCCAGCAGTTTCGCCCAGGTCGCATCGACCTGAGAATCTCATCAAACGCGATAGAGGGAGTCACCTAACGTGTCGACAGCCGTGACGTCGTTCACACCTGACATGAAACACAGCTACGACGAGAAGGGTTTCCTTGTCGTTGAGCGTCTGTTCTCGGACGAGGACTTGGCCGGTGTCCGGCAGCAGATCGATGATCTGATTGCGAATCCCGACGATCCTCCTGAGGGCGTCACCGTCGGTCGCGAGGGGGACACCGAAGAAGGGTCGAAAGGCACCGGCGCCGTACGCGGTGGCGCTTTCCTGGTGCGCTTCATCCCCTACTTCCAGGATTTCGCCCGTACGCCGAAGCTGCTGGAGTATGTCCGTGGGTTGCTCGGCCCTCGAGTGAAGGTCTTCCGTGATCAGATGCTGCTCAAACCACCCGGCGGTCAGGCCAAACCCGTGCACCAGGACCAGAGCTATTTCCAGGTGATGCCCGTAAACGATCTGGTCACCGCATGGATCGCCCTCGATGAAGCAACCCTCGACAATGGATGCATGACCTACGTTCCCGGGTCACATAGACACGGCATTTTCCCTGTTGGCGCCGATCCGAAACGTCCCGTCCACCATATCCCGGACACGGGCGATCTCGACCTGCCCGAACCGGTCTCCTGCCCCGTCCCCACAGGGTCGATCATCTTCCATCATGGTTGTGCCCTTCACGCGAGTGCTAATAACAACACGGATACGTGGCGAAAGGCCTTGGTGTTTCACTATGCCACGTCCGATTCCGCGTCGGCACACGACAATCTCAACGAGCAAGTCTCGCTAGAAATCGACTGATGGCCTCTGACCTCTACCTTGCCGAGATCGGCCAGATCGCTCTCAACGTTCGCGACGTGGATGCCTCCGCCGAGTTCTACCAGCAGAAGCTGGGGATGCAGCTGCTATTCAAGGCACCTCCGGGTCTGGCCTTCTTCAACAACGGGTCCGTCCGCCTCATGCTCAGCGCCCCGGAGAACGGCGACTTCACCGCCTCTTCCTCCATCATCTACTACGAGGTGGATGACATCGACACGACCACATCCGCGCTACGGGGGAAGGGTGTGCATTTCACGGGTGAACCGCATATGATCGCTCGGATGCCCGACCACGAATTGTGGATGGCGTTCTTCAACGATCTCGATGGCAATCAACTCGCCCTGATGGAAGAGCGGCGCTAGAGGCAGGCGCCCCAACGGACGGGCGCCTGCACTCCAGGTCAGATCACGACGCGGCAGCCATCGCCACGTCGAGTTCCTTCTCCTTCTTGCCTTCCTGAATCGCCGTCAGACCGCCCGTGAACACCTCAAGGTGGGCGCGTGTCTCGGTCAGTTCCTGGTCCTTGTGAGGTTCAAGGGTTTCGACGATCTCCGTCATGTCCCGACGGGCCGCCAGACAGCGCACGCCTTCGCTCAACATGGCGTCATCGAGATCGGCGATGAGCGGCTCCAACGCTGCCAATCCCTTTCGACGTGTCAACTCCGACAGGTCAACCAGGAGATTCGTCAACAGATCCAGATTCAGCGTCGATGCGGGGGCTACCCGCAACTGAGCCTGTAGCTCCTCGATTGACGCTCCCGTCGGTTCGATGACCACGTCAAAGTCCACTCGATAGACGGCGACGAGCTTGTGCGCCACGATCCTCGGATTGTCCCTACCGCAGATGGCGACGATACCTTCGAGAATCACCAACTGTCGATTCTCGAAGTGCTGAAGTATCGCTCGGATCCGGGTCTTCAGCAGGTCTTCCAACAACCGGGGTTCGGCGCCATCGACGGCGAGTCGCAGGGCTTCCTGAACGAACACATCACCAGCCACCTTGGCCGCGACTTCCAGGGACATGATGCCATTCTCTCGGGCTCGCCGAGAGAGACCGTATATGAAATCGTGGATCTCCTGCAATTTCAGTTCTGCAAGCGGGCGCTTGATTACCCCGGCGATCGCCGGTTCGAGATCGACCTCTTCGGGGGGCTCATAGGGCGGCGTCTCGTTCCCGAGAGGCCAGCCGATCACGTCATCGCGCCCGAGAAGGCGGACCTGTGCGAGGATTCGCTCCTGAACCTCGAGGATTTCTTCCTCCGGCATGGGCCCAAGGAAGACCATCTCCTCTGTGATGAACCGCCGGACCCGCGCCGACATAACGTTGAGCATGCGTCGTTTGACGTCGTCGGAGGCCAGCTTGAGGGCGATGACGAGATCTTTCTGGTGGGTCTCGCGCAGCAGGCGCCGAGTGTCCTCATCGGACAGGGCAGAAAGCTGCTCAAACTCGAGTTCTGCGGCGGCGGCCAGGGCCGGCCATTCGCGGTATCCGTATTCGCGAGCCAGAACGTGCTGCACCTCCATCAACGTGACATCGTCGACGGTCGAATCCTCGCTCAAGCGCGGGAGGCCCTCGCGGATCTGTTCAGTGGTGGCGGGGTCGCCGTCCTGCAGTGCCCGGTGGAACTGCTTGGCCTCCTGCTTGAGGTGGCGCAAAGACGGCCGATGCGGAAGATCGCGTGTGGAATTAGAGTCCCCTCTTTCGTGGTGCCCGATGTCCGCTGCATCAAGGGCAGAAAGAAGGTGACAATTGGGTACTGCAGTGGAGGCGGCCTGTGGCCTTTCCGCGGACGTAGAGGCGCCCTCCCGCGCCGTGATCCTAATGTAGTCCGCCTTCGCGCAGAATCAACCTACTCGATACTTCTCGACGACCTCCATGTTGAGCGTGACACCAAGACCCGGCCCTTCGGGAACCATGAAGTGTCCATCCTTCAACCCCAACCCCTCCTGCAGGACATCAGTCACACGCACAAAAGGCAACTCGTCACAGGGCAGTGTCGCATTCGGGATCGTGGACTGCAGATGGACAGAGTACGCCGCCTTCACACCCATACACAGCCCGCCGAGCTGCACCCAGCATGGCACATCCGCTGCCGCCGCCACTGCGGCGGCGTCCCGGATTTCCAGGGCCGATCCACTCAGATTCACATAGTCGATGCACTCCATCTTGAGCGCATTCACCACCATCGTCGAAGACTGAGCATGAAGAGCGATGGGGATGAAGGTCTTTTCACGCAGCAGTCGAAACCACTCGTAGTGCGTCTTGAGCACGGGATTCTCGAAATTGTGCACCGTGCCGAAGTGCTCCAATTTGTGCGCCAGTCTGGCGGCAACATGCACCTCACCGAACTTCTGGTTTGGGTCCAGGCCAACCGAGTAGTCCGAACCGACCGCTTCCTTCATAAGTCGGACGGTCTCGACCACATTCCACGGACGTGCCTTCAGCTTGTGATTGGTGAAACCGAGACGGGCCCCCACCTCTGCCTCGGCGGCGGTTTCCTCTGGTTCCATCGGCCGTGACCAGTATGACACGGGCACGCGGTCTCGCACCTGCTTGCCGAAGAACCGGTGCAGGGGCAGACCTGCCGCCTGACCGGCGATGTCGAGCAGGGCACACTCGAAGGGGTCCTCTTCTGTGAAAGGATCGATCGACAGTGGATCGCTGCCGATCAGACGCTGCTTCGCTTCCTCGAAGTCGGGCGGAAAACCGTGAGCCTCGCCGAGACCGATGAGACCTTCGTCGGTGATCACCCGACAGAGGGTCAGGTCGAAGATCTTCGGCATGTACTTCGCAATGGCGGGAATCGGCGGGATATCAACCTGGAACAGCTCAATCTCTTGAATCTTCATGAATGGTCTCCCGGATGATCGGATGCCTTGGGGTGAAGACCGGCGAGCCGTCGTGGCCCACCGGCTACGGATCAGGGTTCGTGGGACTCCATCAGGGCAGCGATCTGGTCGAGGCCCCCGTGGCGCGCCCAACTTGTGGCCGGCGCGTTGTGCATGGCATCTGGCACGGTTGGATCACCGCCGTGGGCGAGGACCCATTCGACGATGGGCAGACGCTCCTGCTCCACGTCGGTCTTGTCCCGCGTTTCACCGAAGGAGGGCCCTGCCCGCCGGTGCAGGACGGTGGAATCGACATCGGTTCCGCGGACGAGCGCGTCTGCCCGGGCTCCATGTGCCAGCAACCACTCTGCCGCTTCGAGTCGACCATGCGGCAAGCGTATAGAAGAGCCTGGCCCAGCACCACGTCGTCGGTTCGTTCGGCACGCACACTCGGCTCCCCACGGGCGACGACCGACCGCGTGTAGGGATCGGCGAGCCCCTGGTCGGGCAGCAGACCGGCGGGACCTACGAAGGTCTCCATCACATCGATACGACCGAGCCCCGCTGCGAATCGCAGATCGAGGCGCGCGCCTGCGTTGGCGAGCACTTCGCAGCACTCGGTGAAGCCGAAGAGCATCGGATAGGCGAGCATCACACCGGGCGCGGGGGCTTCGCTGTCGACGCCACCGGCGATCAGCGACTCGACGACGCGTGGACAGTTAAAACTGACAGCACCCTCCAACGGCTGCCCGTCGAGGTTGGGATCAGCGCCGGCGGCAAGCAGATCGGCGGCGATCTCTCCCTCGTTGCCCTTGCGGTTGGTGCCGTTGAATACCGCCTCAGACACATCGAACAAGGGAATCGAGTCGTTCGGGGTACCGGGACTATCCCCTGCCCAATTCGGCTCGAAGCCGGCAACCCAGCGAGGATTCGCCACCTCGGGTGTCTTGGCCAGACATCGAGCGCACTGTGTCATGTTCGCCCTCACGTATCGCGACAATCAGATCTCTCACCATCGGATCGAGACGGACATAGCTCTCATACTTGCTCCACAGCGCGTAACCTTCGCTGTTGGCGATCACAAGCCGCGCGTCGGGTGCGGACAGTTCGGTGTCACCATCGCTATAGTCGACAAACCGCTTTCGGTCGTGAACCGGTTCGAGCAGTCGCTTCCGCCCCGCCGTGTCTGCTCCGGCAAACTGTTTCCTGAGGTCATCGACACGTGCTTCGACGGATTCGATCTCCTGGACGGAGCGCTGCAGCTGGGGCCAGCTGCTAAACTGATAGGCGCGAGCTCAGGGCGAGTTGTACGTCGGAGAGTGAGGCGTCGACCGCGTCGTCGGGCGATGTGCCTGAATACTTGGGATGGTGCTCAACGAGCAGACCGAGAGCTGACGAATCGCCCTTGCCGCAGGCCTTGTGTAGATCCTTGGCCTGCTTGCGCAACTGTTCGTAGTTGGGATGGAACGGGATCGAAAACGACATGGCACAACCCTCCTTCGAGATCGTGCCCGGCGTCCGCGCTTTCGGGCGAAGGAAAGTTGTCGATGTGACGGCGTCGTCAGACGCCGGTGCTACAGTGAGCGGAGGTGGGCTCAACCCTGCCCGCGGACGTGGGCGCTTCCTTCCAAGCGCAGCGCAACGATAGCAACGCTTCAGGACGGCCACAAGATGAATCTGCTCGAGACAGCGCTCGGACGAGGAGTTATACTTCTCGGTCCTTGAACCGACAACAATGTGGAAAGGAGCAGCAAACATGGGTGGTGTGTTCTTCGATCTGGGTCGACCGGTCATCGGCGGTTGGATGGGGGGTGGTTGGACGACGCACGACGACGTACGCGGTATCGACATCATCTGGGGAGGTGAATTCGGCCAGGAAGGCTCCATCCTTTTTGGCGCTGACGTCGACACGGGTCAGATCGTCGAACGGCACTGGATTCCCGGAAGGGAATTCACGTGCAATGTCGACCCACGGAATGGCACGCTCTACGTCCACACATATCACGGCTTATACGAATACGGTCACGTCCTGCAGTCCTGGACACCCAGAGATGGCATGCGTCACCATGGTTTCCCGTCACTGAGCCACCAACGCTTCTATCACGGCTGCATGGGCCCGGATGGCATTCTGTGGATCGGCACTCATCCCGGTTCACACTTGGTGAGCTTCGACGTCGAGACCGACACCTGGACCGATCACGGTGTCCAGGCGCCCGAGCCACACTTGCCGAACCAGCAGATCTGGTGCAACCCCCAGTATGTGGCGGATAATGGCGAGGTTGTCTGCAATATCCAGCGTGATCCTTCCGGACGCGTGGCCTACAACCCGTCGACGGGTACGACGCGCGTCCTCTACACCGTCGGTGATCCCGAGTATGGAAGTGAGGCTCACGCCAAAGGCGAAGATGATCCGCCTCGAGCCGAACTGGCAGTGGAGGTCACACGCAAGATCAAGGGTCGATTCCGCCAGGAGGGCTGTGTGTACACGGTGGACGGCGAGGAGCGGCCGATCGCGTACGAACCAACGGTGGCGACGGACATCTGTGGCCTGCATCGCGGTCCCAACGGAGACATCTACGGCGCAACCATCATCTCCATGCACATCTTCCGTTATGATCCGGTAGAGCGTTATCTGCAGGACCTCGGAAAAGTCGGTTGGGGTGGCGGCGAGATCTACGACGTGATCGCCTGCGGCGAGAAGGTGTATATGGGGAGTTATGGCGGCGGCATCTTCGCAGCATACGACCCGACCAAGTCATGGAATCCGATGCCGGAACACGAGGGGAGGCACGCCGATGCCAACCCAATAAGCTTCGGGCCCCTCGGCGACACGATGAATCGACCCTTTGAGTACACCGTGGGACCAGACATGCGGATCTATATCGGATGTCGAGCGAACTATCACGTATCCGGCGGCGGCCTTGCGGTTTTCG
>PATE01000090.1 GCA_002712305.1 Gemmatimonadota bacterium
CGAAGGCGATCGAACCGGGTGTGTATTTGTAGATGAGCGTGCGGCGCTGGTGCGACGCATTCCAAGGCAGGGTTCCGTGTGTGCAGGCTTCTGTGAAGATCACCGCGTCCCCCGCCTTCACGTGAATCTCCTGAACCAACTCTTGATGTTCCTCGTAGTAGGAGAAACTCTGCGGGATGGGATAGTTCGACTTGTGGCCACCGGGGACGATCGCCACGCCCCCATCGCCGGGCCCTTCGTCGGCCAGCATGAACTCCACCACCGTCATGCCACAATACATTCGTCCATGATTGTATCGATACGTCTGTGTAAAGTCCGGGCGCTCGACGCCGCCCCCGTGCAGATAGTGGCCGGCGCACCCCTTCTCCATCGTGACGATCTCCGGACCCTGGTTGATCCGGTAGCCGTCCCCCTGCAGTTCTTTCAGATACGGATCGATCCGTGGGTGTACCAGCAGATCACGGAAAGGCTCGCACCAGGGACGCTCCCACCCCAGCAGGCCTGACATCCAGTGCTGCCGTACCGGACTTGTGAGTGTCTTCGAATCTCCTTCAAGGCGCCGCTCATGGGGTGCCAGCAGGTGAGCGTGCTCATCGATCGCCTCGTTGCACCGCGCCACCTGCTCTGCCGGCAGCACATCGCGCAGAATGGCGAAGCCGAGCAGATCGAAGAAGTATTTCTCCTCGTCAGTCAGGCCCATGATCCAACCTCACCGCAATTGATCGCAACATGAGCACTAGTCGAGCCCAAGCAGCCTCTTCGCATTTCCACCGATCACCTTTCGCTTGTCATCATCACTCAAGTCGGCGGTGATGATCTTGCCCAACTGCGTTCGCGGATCCATGAGCGGCTGATCCGAGCCGAACAGTACCCGGTCTGCACCGGCCCCTTGCACCAACTGCTCGATCACGCCAGGTTGCCGGTAGGTCGAACAGGTCTCGAGATAGAAATTGTCGTGGGTGCGCGCCATCTCGATCGACTGGATCCGACAGGGCTCGATGTTGCCCGCATGGCCAGCCACGAAGAACGCCCCGGGAAAGTGCCCTGCCGCGACGCCCAGTCGGGCGGGTTGCGAGACGTATCCTCCATCGGTGTGGGAGATCACCACCAGGCCGCGTTCCTGGGCGAAGGAGAACACAGGATGCCATGCCTCATGATCGAGCGGATAGGTGGTGTAGGGTGGATAAATCTTGATCGCCCGGAGACCGAGGTCGTCCATGGCCCGTTCCAACTCAGGCACCATCCTGTCTGACATCATGGGTGATACGTAGGCGAAGCCGATGAAACGATCCGCATGCCGGGCGACGAAGGCGGCTGTCGCGTCATTGCCCCGTCGGCCATCGGGATGAAAGATGTTGAACACGCATGCCCGATCGACACCGGCCGCATCCATCGCGTGCAGCATCCGAGAGGGATCATCGAGCATGGCCAACGACTCCCAGTTGCCCACGTGACCGTGAAAATCGATGACGGGTGCATCGCCGATCATCGGGTCCCCTCCGACTCGTCTTGTTCCGCGGGCAGCCGCAGAAGCTCACGTGCCGTGCCATCGAGGATCCGCTGCAACTGCCAGGGCTCGATGGCGAGCCGGTGCAGTCCCCACAACACGGGACCCATCGCATATCGAGGCGCGTACGAACCATAGAGAAGGCGTCGCGCCCCAACGCTCGTCACCAGATCTTCGATCGCGCCGAGCGTTTCGTGCCGGCTCAGTTCGAGGCAGGCTCTGGGAAGGTGCCGGAGCAGTTGTGGGATGTAGGGCGCGTGCGTGTAGTGGCCGCCCACCAGCACAACGCTCAACTCGCGAAACTCCGCCAGCGTGTTCGCCAGTTCCATGGGATCATTGTCAGCCAGGGAGATCCACAGGGGCAGCTGTTCCTGCTGCAGCCAGGTCAGTAGATCGCCGTAGATCCAACTCGTGAGCGGCGTCGACGTCGACGTCGTATCATGGAGCCGCACGGCACGAACGTGACCCTCCGCATGCAATTGCTGCAGCTGGACCAGTGATTCTGGTGCACCGGAAGCCATCCATGTTGGCAGCAGGCGACCGTCGGAGCCATCGATCCACTCGTGCAGTCCATCATTTCCATCGAGGGCGCTGATCATCTCGCCCTGCAGAGGGTAGATCAAGGCCGAGTCCACGCCGTGGCGGTCCATCTCTGCCAGCAAAGGCGCTGGTTCCCCGAAGGGTGAGGGCTGATCGTGGCGATGCCCCACGCCGACGTTGGCATCGACGACAGGCGTGTCGCAGCGAAAACTCAGCTCACTCACGGTCACGTCGCCCAAGAGCAGATCCCCTTCGCCGTGACGCGAAAAACCTACAAGCCCCGTTCGGCAACGGACGGTCAGTTGGCATTCGCAGCCTGCAGTGCCGCGTGGATATACCCGAAGACATACGCCATACCGACACGGCCCGGTTCCGGCCCGGACATGCCTGGGACGTGATCGGGCATGATCATATATGGGTACTCGACCTCTTTGAGCACACGCATCACCTCGATCATGTCCACGTCCCCCTCATCGGGGAAGACCTCGACGAAGCTGCCGAGAGATCCTTTGATGTTCCGGTAGTGGATGTTGAAGAGTTTCTTGCGCTCACCGAAGTAGCGGATCGAGTCGAAGATGTCCCTGGATGGGTTCTCGAGACATTCTGAATGGCAGCCTACGCAGAAGTTCAGCCCGTTGTAGTCACTCGGATACAGATCGATGAGTTTCTTGAACCCCTCCGTCATGCCCAGCACTCGATCCACACCGCGATAGGTAACCCCAACACCGATGCCCGGGTCGGACGGATGGCAGGCCATCTGCACCTTGTATTCCTCTGCCACGGGAATAACACGTTTGAGAAAGTGATCGATTCGCGACCACATCTCGTCTGCATCGGCGGGACCATCCTCAAACACGGTATCTTCCGTGGCGCCTTTCTTTCGCGGCGATCCCTTTTCCAGCAATTCCTGGTAGTCGAAGGTGGACAACCGCGCACCTCCGCGTCCGGTCTTCGACTCGGTCCGCAGGTGACCGAGGATCGTAATGTTGTAGTTGAAACCGCGCAGCCCCGCTTCCCCAGCCATGCGAATCGCATCACACACGTGATCTAGCTGTCTTTCCCGTTCATCACTGGGTTTGAGGAAAATGGCCCCGGTCTCCTTGTCGGCCAGGGCACTGCCGGAGCCGATCAGGTGCATCATTTCGAGATTGATGCCGAACTTCGCATAACGCTCCCGATAGCCGGTCAGTAGATCCGTCGTCCACTCCGCCAACGGCTCTCTGGGCGTGACGTCGATGTTGTTGACACCCAGCTGGGCCAGTTGCTCCAGATCATGGTCTTCAGTGAAGTGCCCCTGTGTTCCGATATACATAGTCGCTCCTGTGCTCTGCTTGTTGGCTTGTGGGGTTGTGGCGTGGGCGGTGCGGGTTTGGGGTGCAAGTGTAGGACGCCCATGGTCCCATCGCCATGGGAGAGGAGATCCGACGTTGCCTGAACACCTCCGGCACACCACAATACCGGCTGAGACCCTGGCCTCATCCCGACATTGCTGATGCAAAGGCGCCCATGACCCTCCACATCGCCAACCGACGCGAACCGTTCATCGATCGCTTCCTCATCGACCGACTGAGTGGGGGTGCCATCAACCGACTGCACCATCCACGGCGTGAAGGTATCGCTCCGCGCTTCCACCAGCCGTGGGAAGGCATCCTCGCTCTTCACGTGACGATTCTCCAGGACGGCGATCTCTACCGGATGTACTATCGCGGCTGGGTGTCGACGCATCTCGGCGAGAAAACGAAGAGGGGCAGACCATGCCCGTCACGTGTTACGCCGAGAGTCAGGACGGGATCCACTGGGACAAACCGGAACTCGGTCTGTGCGAATGGTGTGGTTCGACGGCGAACAACATCAACCTCACCGGCCCCCGTGAGGTGACGCAGCGGTTTTTCACCGATGCTCGACGACCGACCCGGTGTCCCCGCCGATGCTGTGTGCGCGTCGCGAAGAGCATGCGCCCCACACCGGCTTCGATCTCGTAGTCAACGGCGGTCCAGCAGTCCTGGGTGAGGCGGTCACTGATGGCGGCGTTAGGGGTCGCGCGGCTCAGGTCGAGGAGGTACACCGAGGGGTCGTCGACATCAGCTGTCATCCGCCAAGCTCCAGCGTGTATGCTTCAGGTGGTAGGCGAGTTCGCCAGTGTAGTCACAGTCCAGAATCGGCGAGACAAGCAGTTGCTCTTCCCCGGTCTCTCTCGTCATGCGTCCACGGGCCAGCGCACGACGTGCACCGCATCCCGTTCATGCGCCTCCCAGTCAGGTTCGTTGGGGCGCACCGGTGTCCAGGCGATCTGCAGCTGCCCGTCCTCGACATACGGCGTTCCGCGACAGTCCAGTTCCTCGTCAGCGGGCCTGCCCCGGCCGTCGCGCACGATCTGCACGACGCCGCCTACCGTCTCGTACAGCGGGTCGTTGGCCACGGCCAGGACCACCTGCGGGTCGCCACCGTGCACCTGGGCGCCGAAACTCTCGGCCAGCTGCGCCTGCTTCACCTGCCCGGTGATGCCGATGCCGCGCTGTCGCACGATGTCGGCTGCCTGCAGCGCCAGGTACGGCGCCGTGTTGAAGGGCTGACCGCCGATGGCGCCGATCCACTCCAGCGTCAACACCGGCAGGTCGAGGCTGGCGCACAACTTCTGCAGACCGAGGATGTCGTAGTCCTGCAGCGGCTCCTCGATCCATGTGTAATTCAGCGACTCGAGCACGCGCCCGATCTGCACCGCTTCGGGATAGGTGTACGACTCGACGGGATCGTGCAGCAGCTGAAAGTCATCACCCAAGGCGGAACGTAGCTCGATGGCCATTTCGGTGTTGCCTTTGACGCCCCGGTACGAGTGGTCCTTGCAGCCCACGTAGCCTTCGTCTTTGGCCCGCAGCCCATCGGCGACCAACTCGTCGATCGTGTTGCCGCCGATGTTGCGGTACGCCGGCACACGTTCGCGCGCCGCGCCGAGCAGCTTGTAGATCGGCAGGCAGGCGTGCCGGCTGGCCAGGTCCCACAGCATGCGGTCCACCTGATCGAGTACCTGACGGCCGGTGTAGAAGAAGCGCTGCGCGTACCACAGCCGTTGCCACACGTATTCGCGATCGAACACNTCGACGCCAAGCAGCAGCGGCGCGATTCGCGCGGNGAAATCCCGCGCCTGCCACANCAATTCCTCAGCACTGAACCCAGAAGCGAATCCCGAGTANGCGCTCAGCTCCCCATCGGTGACCAGGCGAAGCGTGGCACTGTAGGTGGGCGACTCCTGTTCGGCGACATAGATGGGCGCCTCGAATTCAGGAGTACCACCGTAGCCTGAGGTGTGCGTGAAACGACCCGAGAGGCCGGGTGGGATCTTGTCGATGGAGCCACCATGGCTGTGACGCACCTCGCGCCGCATCGGTGCGCCCTCGCTGATGATGATGACTGCCTGAGTGATCTTCATGGCGTCGGTAGCTCCACGCGGCGGCTGAGGCCGACCTGGCCGATGCGGACGGTGATAGGGTACTTCTGCGGCGTGCGGTGGCGTATTCGGGTCGTCGCCCACGGTACGCTATCTTGGCGCCAACGAAAACCCCGCGCACCGAGGGACCTGGAGCCAGGCTCATGAGCCGCCCGAAGATCGCTGTCGTGTGCACCGAGTATCGACGCAATTCACACGCCGACGTCATCACCGGTCGCCTGCTGGCTGGATACCAGTACGAGGGCAGGTGGTGCGAGCCGCGCCTCGACGTCGTGTCGATGTACACCGACCAGGTGCCCGACAATGACATGAGCCACGACCTGGCGAAACAGCACGACTACACCATCTACGACACCGTCGCCGAGGCCCTGAGGATGGGCACCGACTCGCTCGCCGTCGATGGTGTCGTATTGATCGGTGAGCACGGCGACTACCCGACGAATGCCAAGGGTCAGAAGCTGTATCCACGATACGAGCTGTATCGTGAGGTCGTTGACGTATTCGAGGCGTCGGGACGCAGTGTACCGGTGTTCTGCGACAAGCATCTGTCCACCGAGTGGGACAAGGCGGTGTGGATGGTCGAACAGACCGAGCGACACGGGTATCGACTGCTCACCGGCTCCGTGCAGCCCCTGTCCTGGCGCCGACCGCCGCTGGAGTTCGACATCGGCACGCCCGTCACGCACGCGCTGACGACATTCCACGGACACAAGGAGCACTACGGCTTCCACGCCCTCGAGATGCTGCAGTGCATGGTCGAGCGCCGCGCCGGGGGCGAGACCGGTGTCGCCGCCGTGCACTGCCTGGAGGGTGCCCCCGTGTGGGAGTGGACAGACGGCAGCGACTGGGCGCCACCGCTGCTCGAACACGCGCTCCGTCGCAGCGACACGGTCAAGCCGGGAAGACCACGCGACAACTGCAGCGAGCCGATCCTGTTTCTGCTCGAATACGGCAGCGGCCTGCAGGGCGCCTGTTACATCCTCAACGGGCATCTGTCGGATCGCGGCTTCGCGGCGCGCGTCGAGGGTGTGGCCGATCCCGTGTCGACGCAGGTGTACGCACAGAACGTGCGCCCCTTCGGACAGCACGCTGGCACGGTGCACTACATCGAAGAGTTGGTCCTGACAGGCACGGCGGCCTGGCCTCCACAGCGCACACTGCTGACGACGGGTACGCTGGAGGCGCTGATGGACTCCTCGTATGAGGGCAATGTGCGTCTGGAGACACCGCACCTGAAGGTTGCCTACGACCCGCCGCCGGGATCCCGCTTCCAGGGCGAGCCACCACCCCTTGAAGACGAGGTCCCCCTATGACGGCGCTGCCCGATCCAGCGACGGGTGCCGAAGCCGCTCAGGCCGCTTTGCGGATCGCATCCCAGTCGAGGTCGAGGCCCAAGCCCGGTCCCTGGGGCACACGCACGTGACCATCGACGATGTGAATCGGATTGGTGATGTAGGGCTCGCCGCCAAGCGACCCGGTCTTCCAGCCTTCGAAGAACGTGCAGTTGCGCAAAGCGCCGATGACCTGGGCGTGGACGAAGCCGAACGATCCGCCCACCGAGGTGATCTCGCAGGCGACATCGAAGCTCTCGGCGAGTCGAGCGATCTTCAGCATGTCGGTGATGCCACCGCGCCACGGCACGCTGGCGCGGACAATGTCGGCGGCGCCCTGGGCCAACACCTGGGCCGTGGCGTGGATCGTCCCGGGCAGATACTCGGTGGCGGCGATCGGCAGATCCAGCGCATCGCACAGCTGCTTGAGGCCGGCGATGTCACAGTCCTTCAACGGCTCTTCGAACCAGTAGTACTTCGTCTCATCCAGCACCCGCCCCAGTCGCAACGCGTCAATCAGGATGTATTGCGCAACGGCGTCGTGCATCAGGTGAAAGTCGTCACCCACGGCGGCGCGGCAGGCGCGCGCCACCTGGGCCATGCCGTCGGCGCCCAGATGACAGTGGTCCTTGTAGCCGGCAAAGCCTTCGGCTCGGGCGCGCAGCGCCTCGTCGACGTAGGCCTGCAAATCGTCGTGGTGGTGTCCCGACATGTAACATGGCAGCCGGTCGCGATAGCCGCCGGCGAGTCGATACACCGGCAGGCCGGCGGCCTTGCCCGCCAGGTCCCACAGGGCCACGTCGACCAGCCCGCGCACACCATGGGCCAGGTATTTGTAGCGATCCAGGCGCATGCCCTCCTGCCACAGACGCTCGCGATTCAACGGGTCGGCGCCGATCAACGTCGCGCGGAAGTGTGCATCGATCGCGTTCGCCGCGTCCCTGCCAACGCCGAAGCAGACCCCATCCGGTTCGTCGTCGGTTACGATGCGCAACAGGCCCGCTGCGGCGGGGTAGTATTCGAGATCGGTGATCTTCAATTGGATTCGCCTTCTGATGGCCTGCAAGGAAATGTGCGCGGACGCCGGACGCCAGTCGATCCCTCGTCGGACCCACTTCCCTGTCCCACTATGACCCCGTTGTGATCACGTCTTGCACAAAGCGGTGGCGCTCGATTGTTTGTCGGCTGTTGGTGCATTGGGCTGTGGGGTTCTCGGCAGGACAGTATCCTGGTCAGTCCTCGTGAACGGAGGTGCGGGTGAACTACTGCAAGACCTGCAACACCGGCACCCCCCACCGGGTGGCCGTTCCTGAGCGGTCGGCGGCGGTCTGCAACGAGGGCGGCACGGAGAACGAGATCACGTATGTGCCGCTGTTCGTGATTACCGGCGGCGGGGGGATGTGGCAAGTCGACGGCAGCGATCGAGCTGCTGCGCAAATCCAACCCCTATTTCGTGATCGCCGCCAAATATCTTGGTCACGGCAAGGGTGGGTTCGACACGTGGGAGGAATACTGGAATGGCGTGGCGATCGTCTGTCGGACCTTCGGCCGTAACCGGCTTCCCCTCGTGCTGGCGGGCTGGATCCCGCCGGGTCTGTGGGAAGGATTTCATTCCTCCCAGTTCTTCTCACCCACCTACTTCCTCGTGCTGGTCAGTGATCCCGAAACGCAGCGGCGGAGACTGGAAGCGCGTGCGGTGACGACACCCGACAAGGTCGAGTTCGCGCTGGGCGCGACGGTGACCATGACGGCTGAGGCGGAGGAACGTGAGAACGCGACCATTCTCGATACGTCAGGCATGACACCCAAACAGCTCGGCGCCGCGGCGGACCGCTGGATCCTGGAGCGGTTGGCTGAATGAGGGCACTCCGAAACGATGAGGAATCAAATGAGACGTAGAGGGTATGGCGATACCGGTGTTGAGCTGTCGATGATCGGCTTTGGCGGAATCCTCGTGAGCGGTACCGAAGCTTCCGAGGCGGGTTCGCTCGTTTCGGAGGCGGTGGATCGTGGCGTCAACTACTTCGACGTAGCTCCCACCTACGGCAACGCGCAGGAAATGCTGGGGCCTGCCCTGGAACCCTATCGCAATGACGTCTTCCTGTCCTGCAAGACGACGGAGCGCACCGCATCGGGCGCCCGGACGGAGCTGGAGGAATCTCTCAGGCTCCTGCGTACCGACCATGTCGATCTATACCAGCTGCATTCGCTGAATACCGACGAGGACTTCGACACGGCGACCGGACCGGGCGGCGCGTGGGAGGTTTTTCTGCAGGCGCGTGAGGAGGGCAAGGCGAGGTTTCTCGGCTTCTCCTCTCATTCCGCCGAAACGGCGCTGCGTCTCATCGAATCGGTGGACGGTCTCGATTCGGTGCTGTTTCCGACGAACTGGTGCACCTGGCTGGCCGCCGGCTTCGGCCCCCAGGTCATCGACGCGGCGCAGCAGAAGGGGCTCGCCCGGCTGGCGCTGAAGGCGATGGCGTACGGCAAGATCGCCGAGGGGGCCGAAAAGAAATGGAGTCGATGCTGGTATCAGCCGATCGAGGATCCGGATCTGGCCGAGCTGGCCCTCCGGTTCACCCTCTCTCAACCTGTGACGGCAGCGCTGCCGCCAGGCGAGGCACCTTTCTTCCGCATGGCCCTCGACATTGCGGAGTCTTTCCGTCCCGTTGAGGATACCGAAGTGGAGCAGCTGCGGCAGCGGGCAACCGAGGCAGAGCCAATCTTCGAGCTCGCCGCCGCATGAAGCAGGCCCCGAGCGCCGGCAGCCAGGGATGATCCATGAGCGTGCAGTGGATTGAACCGACAGCGGTGTGGGACGTACGCTCCTGGGGTGGGGCCATGTTTCGCGTCGCCGACGTCAACGGCGATGGCAAGCCTGAGGTGTTGTTTCTGCAGAGTGCCGGTGCCCACGCCAACGAAGCTTTCGATCCCCGGTATCCTGAACTCGACTACTACAAGAGCCGGGGTTGAGGACCAGGAACTGTTCTGCCTGACCCTCGTCGATGGGAGCGGCGATATCCTCTGGCAGACGGGTACGCCCTGGGCTGAAAACAGACCCTTTTCCTGGAACGGACACTGGGGCCGATTCTGCGATCTGGTCGATCTCGATGGCGATGGGAAGACCGAGATTCTGCTGGTTCACAAGGACGAACTGCGTGTCTACGATGCCACCGACGGCCGCCTCAAGAACACACGCAAACTGCCCAACTCCGGTTTCAACTACACGCGAGCCGTCCGGATCGACGATTCGGGCCAGTATCACATATTCACCAAGAGTGGCACCTCCTCACGGGAGCACAGCTACGGCAATCCAACGCTGATGCTGAACCATCGTCTGGAAACGGTTTGGACGAAGCAGGTGGAGGGCGCCGGGCACCAGGGAAACTTCGCCGACGTAGACGGCGACGGTTTCGACGAATTGCTGATCGGATACAGTCTCTTCGACCACGACGGCACACCGATCTGGTCACACGCCCCGCTGTCAGAGGATGACCACCTGGATGACTCGGAGATCGTCGACCTCGACGGTGACGGAGAGTTCGAAATCGCCGTAGCCCACGACGGACACGACGCCTATATCCACAACGCCGACGGCTCCATCCGCCGTCGGATCTCCATGCACCACTGCCAGAATGTGCTGTCGGGCAAGTTCGTAGATGCAGTGGATGGGAAGCAGCTTCTCTTCGTCGATCGCCAGGTCGCTACCGGCACGAGAGACGCCGTGCTTGTCGACGCGCAGGGAAATGAACTGTCGAGGCACGCCACGCTCGGTTACTGCGAGCCGGTTGCATGGCCGTCGGGCGTCGGCCCGGTCAGTCTGATCCGTGTCGAACGTCCGCCGGCACCGGACGGGGTGCACCGCGTCCTGTGGGTGGATCCACACGGCCGCGAACTGGGCCGATTTCGCGTCCGCGACAGCTTCGAAGACCACATCCTGCGGCATGGTCTGGACCGGGTCTCGTACGATCGATGCACCTATCACGGGGCGATGCACAGTCCGGCTGTGGGGGACATCGACGGTGACGGCCACCCGGAGCTGCTGGTCACCGACCGGGAGTCGGTGTGGGTCTTCGACGTGGATCCGGATCGCCGATGAAGACCCGCTGGCAACAGTCAGCTCGGTGATGTCACCAAGGCGGGGTCCTTCGCCTTCCCGCCTATGTGAGTGGAAACGAAACCCGATCTCGTCGGCGGGCCGACTCGTAAAGCCCCAGAACGGCCTCCAGGCTTGCTCGGCCGAGCTCACCACTGGCCCGGTGCTCCCGCCCCTGACGCACACACTGCACCAACTCAAGCATCTCCAACCGGAAGGGATGGCACTCGTCGCCGGGGTCGAGATCCCAGCCGGGACGATCGTCGGGCAACGGCGGCGCCCCCTCTGGCAAGGGCGGGATCTCGGGGTCTGCCAGGGGATCGATCACCTGCCAGTCCCAGTGTTCGAAGCGCCGATAGCTCGCCTTGGGCTCGTCGAAGGGGCGGATCTGCAGGTGTCCTTCCGTGCCCTCCAGGAAGATGTGGTGGAAAGCGGAGGCCGCTTCGCCCCCCTCGAAGAGTGCGGTGATATCGCCAGCCAGCCTGTAGTAGCCGGTGGCTGAGGTCTCCTCAGCAGGGCCCCCGTCCCAGTACGGCGGGTCGCCGAAGACGGCCTGACCCATGACCCATTCGAGAGCCGGATCGCCGAGTACGTAGCGCAGCAGGTCGAAGGTGTGGGTACCGGTGCTGATCATGGAGCCGCCGCAGATGGCGCGGGCGAAGAGAGGCTGACCGATGATCCCGTCCTGCACGAGCTGAGCGGCCTGGCGGTTGTAGAGCTGTGAGCGCAGCTGATACCCCAAAGCCAGACGCACCCCGGCCGCCTGACAGACGCGCACCATCTCGGCGGCGTCGGCAGCGGTCAGGGCCATCGGCTTCTCGCAGAGGATACCTCGAGCGCCAGAGCGCACCGCCAGCTCCACCATCTGTCGGTGGGTCTGCGGAGGTGAGCAGATGCTCACCAGGTCGGGGCGTTCACGCTCGAGCATCTCCCCCGCCTCGGCGTGTACCTGGGGGACGCCGAACTCGGCGGCACGCGCCTGGCGCGCCTCGGGACTGGGGTCAGCGGCGGCGGCGAGCTCTACAAGGGGAGCCAAGCTGCGCCAGCCCCATAGGTGGGCGTAGGAGACGGTGCCGCAACCGATGACTGCAGCGCGCAGAGGGGTGGTCATGATGGTTTTCCGTTCAGGTTGGTAGCAGTTAACGTCGGTGGTTTGGAATCGGGCCCCGCTCCCGCGGGTCCGTCTGTTCGACAAGATGGCATGGCCTGATGGGTTGGTCCAGTGGTGACCGGGCGGCATCGCCAACTCGAATTCGACGAAGCTGTCTGAGTCGCAGTCGCAAGGGATGTCGGCTCGAGAGGATGGGCCTGTGCCCGAACCCATGCGCCTGGACACCGAACGTCGCGGGCCCCATCCTCTGACCACCCTATAAGAAGCCCTCATGTTTGTCGGACACTTCGCCATCGCTTTCGGCGCGAAGAGATATGCCCCTCATGTTTCACTTGGCGTGATGTTCCTTGCATGCCAGATGGCAGATCTGATATGGCCCAGTCTGGTGCTACTTGGAATCGAGACGTTTGAGATTGAACCGGGCAGCACCGTCATGACGCCGCTTAGTTTTACCTCCTATCCCTATTCACACAGCCTCCTGGGCTTACTTGTCTGGAGTGTTCTTCTCGCCGGCCTCTATCCAACCCTGCGGCGTGGCGGGAAGAGGGCGGTAGCAGTGATCGCTCTCGTTGTGATGAGTCATTGGTTTCTTGATTTCCTGACCCACCGGCCAGATATGCCACTCTACTTCGATCAGACCACCCTCCTTGGATTGGGATTGTGGAATCATCCTGTCGTTGCCGTGCCTCTCGAGTTGCTGCTCTTTGGCCTCGGTATATGGTTGTATGCACGGCACACGCGGGCCCTGGACAAGATCGGTGTCCATGGATTGTGGGGACTCGCGTCATTTCTGTTGCTGATCTATGCTGCCAATCTTCTTGGCCCGCCGCCGCCGTCTGTTGGTGCTGTTGCCTGGTCCGCGCAGGCCCTCTGGCTCGTCGTTGCCATGGGATTCTGGATTGACCGACATCGGGCGCCTCATGCTGACTGACGGCGAACAGCGTAGCCTCGACGAAGAGGGTTTCGTCATTCTACACGACATACTGAGACGTGAGCAAGTCGACGCTATCGTTGAGCGTATTCAAAGAATGGCCGAAACGTCAGAACGCGATTACTCACGCGAAGCCGTCGTTGAACCGGAGATGATCAAGGTTCTCGATTTGATCAACGGCGGCGAAGTCTTCGATGTCGGATACACGCACCCCCGTGTGCTCGCCGCAGCGAAGTACGTCCTCGGTGGTGACATGAAGTTTCACTCCATGGGCTCGCGCTCTGCTACACCTGGATACGGTCGTCAAGCACTCCATCTCGACTTCCATCGTGATCTGGGACAGACTCACCCGGCTGGCTGCAACACTCTGTGGACGCTAGTCGATTTCTGCCGCCACAATGGTGGCACTCGCCTGGTTCCCGGGTCGCATAGATCGGGCCAGAATCCGCGCGAGGTGCTCGACGATCCCGAGGCCGATGTGACAGGTGAAGTTCGCCTCGAAGCACCTGCCGGCTCTGTCGTCGTTTTCGGCGGCCATACGTGGCATGGCGGGGCGCAGAATCTGAGCGATGATATGCGCTGGACGTTGTTGACTGCTTTCTGCAAACGAGACCACGCACAGGATCCACCCGTTGCAGAGATCATCGATGATGACGTACGAGAGCGTCTAAGCGACGAATCACGAGAGTTACTCGATCTTTGAAGAGCACCCTCAACAGTACTGTTGATGAAAGTCACTGATACAACCGGGAGGAAGAGGAAGATGATTAAGGTCGGACTTGTCGATTTCGACACATCTCACGTGGTACAGTTCACCAAGCGTTTCAATCACCTGGACATCGAAGAAGATCAATGGGTCGAGGGCGCGCAGGTTGTAGCCGGTTGTCCCGGACAATCGCGCCACTCACCTGAGAGAGTGCCCGAGTACACCGAGCAACTCAAGGCCTACGGCGTCGAGATCGTCGAGAAGCCTGAAAACCTGATCGGCAAGATTGACGCCGTCTGCATCGAGTCGAACGACGGGACGGTACACCTTGAGCGCGCAACACCTTTCGTCGAAGCGGGCATTCCCTGTTACATCGACAAACCTCTCGAGATCAGTCTCGAGAATGCCAAGCAAATCATGCGCCTGGCCCAGAAGCACTCGGTGCCCACCTTTTCGTCGTCGTCGCTGCGTTTCTGCCCCGAAGTTCAGGATGTGCTGAGTGATGAGAGCGTCGGCCAGATCCTCTCGGCCAACGCCTATTCGCCCGCCTCAGAACACGAGATCAATCCCGGGTTGTTCAATTACGGGATTCACGGCGTGGAGATCCTCTACACCCTCATGGGTCAGGGATGCACGAAACTCTCCTGCGCTTACACGGAGGGCGGTGAAGTGGTCACCGGCTTCTGGGGCGATGAACGACTTGGCGTCATGCGCGGCACGCGGGCTGGGGCGCATTCCTATGGCTTCACAGTATGGGGCGACAAAGGGGTGAAGCAGTCGGGGATCTCGACGCAGTTTATCTATCGCGAACTCTGCAAGGAAATCGTGAAGATGTTCGAGACGGGGGAAACGCCGATCGATCCACTCATCACACTCGAGATCGTCGCTTTCATCGATGCAGCGATCAAGAGCCGGGAGCAGAATGGCGCCTGGGTGGATCTGGATCTGTCGCTCTAGTTCGACATAGCAATGTGACGCCTTTCGATTCCGCGTAGCGTCGCGAGTCTGTGTCCTGTCAGACATCAGCCAAAATGACCGGACACTTTCCCGCCGCGCTCGATCATCCTGTCCAGGGCATTCATGTTGATCATCAGTTGTCGTGGATGATGGAAATTGCCGAGACGGCTCGTGTGTTCCCTATAGGTCACGAATCTGTCGGCGTAGAGAATCCACAAGGGGTGACCGTACTGTCTGAGCGGGAATTTCTCGAGGACGTAGGTATACATCTTTGAGAACCAGTCTTTCGCCCACTGAGCGCCCGTGTGTTCAATGACGCACATTGTGCCGATGAGAATTTCCTCCTGGAGCCAGAGCGCCTTGCCTGTGTTCCATACGCTCTTGTCCACATGCGTTATTCCGAGCATGAGACCGCCGTACACATCGTCCCACATGACCTCGATGTGACGTCTCAACAGATCTGCGGCACGGTTGAAGAGAGCCTTGTCCTTACGTCGTAGGGCCTCGAACAACACCATCCAGAGGGTTTCGGGCGCGTGCCCGAAAACAAGCTGGCCGTGGTCGCTTTGGATCCGGGACATGTCGTGATTGATGTTCTCGTTGATCAAATCGTAGGCCGGGTTATAGTGGTAATCCATGACAGCCTCGACGGCGCGGTCATTGATCGCTTTCAATTCGGGATCGTCGCGTTTTTCAAGCATCTGCGTCGTTGAGCGCAGCAAGACGAACCAGTGGCCGAGCTTACGTGGGCTGACGACCTCGGGTGACGTCTCTGTCTTCGGAAGATTTCCGTAATTTGGGCGGTGGTCGTAGATATCGAGGCACTTGAGGATGATTCTCTTCGCCATATCCCAGTACTGGTCCTCGCCCGATGCTTGCGAGAATTCCTGAAGACCATTCGCGACAAACATATCGCCATAGAATATCTGAGCCGGGCCGGTCAGCGGCTCGCCCTCGCGCGTGAACTGCGACGGCAAAAGTTCCGGGCCGAGCGGATTGTGTTTCATGATAAAATCGACGGACATGCGCGCCACGTTGACGTAGTCGGGATCGTTTCTGACTGAGTTGTACAGATAGGACATAACCCAGATCCCGCGACCCTCGAACCAGGCATTCTTGTTCGTGTTGATCTTGGTACCATCACGATCGAGGGAGGTTGTGAAGCCACCGAATTCTCGATCGACACAGAACCTGTCGTGAAAAGAGAGATAGTCGTCGAAGAGCCAGTAGCGGTGTTCCTCTCTCAGCTTGTCGAGGGTTTTACCCGCGAGCATACCGCCATCGGTGACCGATGGCGCCTCGGGAGTAGCGTTCACAACGGGTGATGCTGATGCGCATGACCAGCCTGCCGCCGCGGCTGATGCGGCTGATGCGGCTCCGATGAACGTTCGTCGTTTCATTGCGACCTCGCATTGAGTTGTCTTGAAGCCTCGCCCAGTCATCGAGAAGCGCCGCCCGGTCAGCTGGTACAAGCTAACGCCGAAGCGGCGCGACGAGTTGAAGCAGCCGGAGGTCCCCTGCAACCCTCAGGGCGCAGCCATCGTGTTTCGCTGATGGGACGTTCCATCCGAGCTGTACGGATGCGCTGTTTCACTTTTTTCCGTACCGTGTTTGCTCGGCGTGATATCGTGCTCCCCACCTCATCGGATGTCTCCCATGCGACTCGGCTCGCCTTCCTGCCTTCTGGCCCTTCTCCAGGTAGCGCTCCTGTCCGCCACCTCTCTGGCGCAGATTCCCGACCATCCCCTCGCCGGCTATGCAGATCACCACAGTATACAGCCAGGTCAGGTCATGCAATTCATGGTCAGCAGCGAGGCCCCACAATATGAAGCGCAACTGGTGCGCCTCATCCACGGGGACACGAATCCTCTCGGACCGGGATTCCGCGAGCAGGAGATTGACGCTTCGTTCAACGGACCACACGAAGGTCGCCTGCAGCCTCTTGAAAACGGCTCCAGTGTCGTGGTGCCCGATCACCCGGCCCTCGATGTAACCGGCAGTTTCAGTCTGGTCGCCTGGATTTACCCCACGTCACCCGGTTCGGGAACCCAGGCCATCATCAGCAAGTGGTCGGCAGCGGATCGGAGTGGCTACGCTCTTCGTCTCGAAGAGGACGGCAGCGTCGGGCTGCTCTTTGGCGACGGCACTGATGAGACGAACGTGCGAACCGGTGCCTCCATCCCCGTGTACCTGCGCTCGGAGAAAGCCTACCCCGTCGGCGATCCGCTGCACAGCTCGCTGTGGCTGCTGGCGGCGGCCACCTTCGACGCCACCACAGGCATCGCCTCCGTCTACCAACTGCCCCGCACCGTCTGGCCGGACCACCCGGCGGCCGGAACCGCGAGCATTGAGACCGGCGCTCACGCCGTGGCAGACAACAACCTGTCTCTGAGAATTGCGGCGACGCCGGGTCTGAGTGATGCGGCGACGAGCGAGCATTTCAATGGAAAGATCGAAGCCCCCCGCATCTACGATCGAGCCTTGACGGCAGATGAGATCGCCGGCCTGCTACAGGGTCAGATTCCCGCCGCTCCGGTTGCCGCCTGGGACTTCTCGCGGCGGATCCAGACCCGACAGATAGAGGACACCTCGGGCAACGAGTTGCACGGGCACACCCGGCAGCTTCCCAAACGCGCCGTGACCGGGCACAATTGGGACGGCACCGAAATGGACTTCAAGCGGGCCCCGGAGCAGTACGGCGCCATTCACTTTCACGACGACGATCTCGACGACGCGGGCTGGTCCCGGTCCTTCGAGTATGAGGTGCCGCACGACTTGAAAAGCGCTGTTTACGCCGCCCGGCTCCGTGCGGGGGACGACGAGGATTATATCCCCTTCTTCGTGCGCCCCCCCGCGGGGACAGCGACTTCCGAGGTGGCTTTTCTCGTGCCCACCTTCAGCTACCTCGCCTACGCCAACGGTTTCGGCATGGGCGGCGATCAATTGTTGAGTCTCTACGACAAACACTCCGATGGCAGCGGCGTCACCTACTCTTCTCGCCTGGTACCGATTCTCAACATGCGGCCCAAACTCAGCCTGGATTGGGAAGAGATGACCTTGCCCCATCAGTTCACCGCCGACCTGCACCTGGTCGACTGGCTGGAGCACATGGGCCACAGCTACGACGTCATCACCGACGAGGATCTCCATTGGGAAGGGACGGATCTGCTTTCCCCGTACCGTGTGGTCATCACCGGGTCCCACCCCGAATATTGGTCCGAGCAGATGCTGGACGCGCTCGCCGATTACCTCAATCAGGGGGGTCGATTAATGTATCTGGGGGGAAACGGCTTCTACTGGGTGACGAATATGGATCCGGTGCAGAGACACACGGTTGAAATCCGTCGCTGGGGAGGCACCCAGACCTGGGGTGCCCAGCCCGGGGAGCACTACTTGAGTACCACGGGTGAGATGGGTGGTCTGTGGCGCGCACGGGGTCGGGCCCCACAGCGGCTCGTGGGCGTAGGCTTCACCGCCCAGGGCCCGGGCCAGGGCGTGCCCTTTACACGCCAGCCGGGCAGCTTCGACCCACGCGCCAGCTTTATCTTCGAGGGTGTCGGTGATGACGAGCTCATTGGCGATATACCCAGCCTGGTCATGAGGCACGGCGCCTCGAGCTTCGAGCTCGACCGCATGGATTTCCAGCTCGGCACGCCACCCCACGCCCTGCTGCTGGCGACGGCCTCCGGTCACCCGGAGCAGTATGTTCACGTGATCGAGCAGGTCTACCAGTCCAACCTGGGTCCGGTGGATACGCTCGTGAAATCCGACATGGTCTATTTCGAATACCCGGCAGGCGGAGCCGTATTCGCGGTGGGGTCAATTGGTTGGGATGGTTGCCTGTCCTATAACGACTACGACAACAACGTCTCCCGCATCACTGATAATGTGCTGCGCCGATTCCGCTCGGATCACAGTGACAGGCAACAGAAAGCCCCGTGAACGGCGAACCGTTCACAGGGCTGTAGTGCTGACGACAAATGGCGATAGACCGCCATTAGACGGCTATATCAGAAGAGCAACTGCAACTGGGCGCGCACCGCGATCTGCGGATCGTCGCCGTTCAACTGGGCACTCGACAGACCTATGCCCGAGCTGAACTCGCCCCCATTGAGGCCCGGCACGCCGCTCGGATTCTGCGGCTCGAGGACATAGACGACGTCCGTCGTGAGCTTGGCGCTGTGCTTGTTCAGATAGTAGTTGAACCCCGCCGTCAAGGCGGTGACGGCATCGGCCGCGTCGTCATCGATCTGGTCGAGGCGAACGTAGGGCTGCAGCTGTGGGCTGAGACTGAACCCCGCCTGGGCAAGAATCCCGAGTTGGCTGCGATCGTCGGTGTCACCACTGGCCCCGATCACCGCACCCAGGAGTGACAGATTGCCGGTCTTCACGATGCCGTCTACAGTCCAGGCGAGCAGTTCGTCGGCGCCCTCGCCCTCCTGGCTCTCGATATGGACGGCCCCTGAGACGAAGGCAGCGAAGTCGTCGCCGTGGGCGACCAGGTCCTTCATCTGGCCCCACTCGCCGGCGAGGTTGCTCTGGGCGCGCAGAGTAACGGCGTATTCGGCGGGATCCGTGGTGGCACCCGAGGAGTTCGTGTTCGCCCCGTCACTGAAGGCGACCCTCAGCTTGAGTGCATCTGACGGAGACAGGCCGAGTTGGATCTGCTCGGCCCGATTGAGAGTAAAGAACTCGGTGGTCAGCCCACGGTCGACCGCGAGCTGTCGCTTCGAGGACAGCAGCTCCTCGTAGAGGAAGGGCAGCTTGAAGCGGCCCGCCGTGACCGTCATTCCATTGCCGAACTCGTAGCCCACGTAGGCATCTTCGAGGAAGGTGTTACCACTGCTGCGGCTATGGGCCATCACCAGATCGTACTCGAGAGCCGGAGAGGCCAGGTGGCCACTGAGGGCCAGCTTGGCTCGACGGATCTCGAAACCGTCCAGATTCGTCTCGTCGCGGGCGTCACTCGTGTTGAACACGAAGCGCTGCTGATACTGGCCGCCTATGTTCAGTTTGTGACCGCTTCCCGACAGGAAGTGCTTCTTGCCATCGTGTCCTGCCCGCGGCTCGTCGGCCGTCGCCGGCATTGTCATACCGACTGCCAGCAAGGCAGTGGCCAGGGCCGTCGACAGACCTCTAACTCGATTCTGCATGTACTCTCTGCTCCGCTTTCTTTGGGGGACCGGGTCGATCGTTGTGCACCGAGTTGCGAAACCATCTGCGCCACGTGAACGTCGTTACGTGACCAAGTCACAATCGGATGCGAATCTACATCACAATCGATTGCGATTCGCAATATAGCTACAGCAATGCGTTTCCACCCGGGCTGGTTTCGCCAAGGATCCACATCACCGCCTGAAGAGTGCGGTCTGAGACGTCGTCAGCTCATGAAGAAGCGCGCAGACGTGGCAGTCGCTGTGCTCGTCCAGCGGGGCGAGTGTGCCATGAGACAGGACAACACCCAGCGCCAGGAGTGGACGGGCGAATCGATGTTCTGATCAACAATGCAGGTTCCAATCGGATCAACAAACCACCGGAGAAGACCTCGCTGGCAGAGTGGAAATCGGTGATCGACACGAACATTACCGGGACCTTTCTGTGCTGCCGCCAGGCGGGCAAGGTCATGATCCCTCAGAAAAAAGGAAGAGGGATTGAGGGACAAGGTGCTGGATATGATCCCGATGGAAAAACTGGGTGGTCTTGAGGAGCTGTGCGGTTTCCTCCTCTATCTGGCCACCAACAAAACAGGCTCTATGAACGGCACGACCATCCCGATGGATGGAGAAAATTCCCTCTGGTAGGTCGAGCAGCGGTAGGACGCCTGACTCACCCTTGTGAGTTTGGTCCGGTCCTATCCGCATCAGCCTTTGACGGCGCCGACGGTCATTCCCTTCGTGATCTGCTCCTGTAGAATCACGTAACAGAGCAATGTGGGCAGCATCACGATGACGAGGCCCGCAAAGAGGGCGCCGAAGTCGACTTCGTAAAACTGCACGAACTGCAGCACAGCGATGCCCAGGGGCATGGTGCGCAGGTGGGACGAAGACAGCAGCACCAAAGCGAGGATGTATTCGTTCCAGATCGAGATAAAGGTGAAAATGCCGACCGTCGTGAGTCCTGGTTTGGCCAGGGGCAGCATGATGCGCCAGTAGAGGGAGAAATGACCGCATCCATCCATGACACCGGCTTCCATGATCTCCGTGGGAATCGTGCGGAAGAAGGCCGTGAGCACGAAGACCGTGAAGGGGATGCCGAAGGCTGCATACACAACGATGAGCCCCAGATGGGAGTCGAGGAGGCCAAGACTCTTTACCAGGAAGAACAGGGGCACAATTCCGAGGAAAAGGGGGAACATCATCCCCGCCAGAAATCCGTAGTAGAGGATTCCCTGGGCACGGAAGCGATACTTCGCCAGCGAATAACTCGCCATGGAGCCGACGAAGAGCTGTACGAGAAGTGTCGAGATCGTGACGAAGAGCGAATTCCAGAAAAAGTCACCGATGCGGGCTTCACTCCAGGCCTCGACAAAGTTGTCGAGCTTCCACTCCACAGGCAGTGACCAGGCGCTGGCGAACAATTCGGACGTCGGCTTGAAGGCGGTATAGAGAAGCCACACCATGGGAAATACAACGATCACACCGTAGACGACGAAGATGATCTGCGTGATCGTCTTGCGACCATGCTCACCGAGTCGCTCAAGAATGCTCGTGCTGCTGAGACTCATCAGTATTCGATCGCTTCCTTGCGTTGCAGATACAGCGACAGTAGGGCCAGGGAGAAGGTGATGATGAACAGACTCATGGCGATGGTCGTCGCGTAGCCGAACTTCCCGAGTTCAAAGGCATTCTCGTAGATGTAGGTTGCCAGGGTCTCCGTGGCTCGATCCGGTCCGCCATCGGTCATGATGCGTACCAGGTCGAAAGTGCCAAAACCATTCAGAAGCAGAAACACGACGGTGACCTTCATCATTTCCGACAGCAGCGGGAAGGTGACGTGGCGGAAGGACTGCATCTCACCAGCGCCGTCGATCTTTGCCGCGTCGTAGTAGTCGTCGGGGATGCCCTCGATCGCTGAGATGTAGAGGACCATATAGAAACCCACGGCAGCCCAGACCTTTACGGCGACAACACACCATCGCGCCCAGTCCGGATCACCGAGCCAGGATGGCAGAGCCGTCAGGCCAAGGAGGCGCAGGAAGTTGGAGAGGATGCCGAATTCCGGATTGAGAGCAAACCACCACAACACAGCGATGGCGACCTGTGAAATCAGATTCGGGAAGAAATACGTGATGCGAAAGACCCGGGCGCCGGCGACGAGTTTGCGCGTGACAGCGACAGCGAAATAGAGCGCCATGACCGGCACGATGAGGCCCGTACAGACGGTAAAGAAGGCGGTGTTGTACAGCGCTTTCCAGAAGAACGGATCGCCAAACATGCGCTCAAAGTTGCCGAGCCCGACGAATTCCAGCTGCAGGGACACGCCACGCCATTTGGCAAAACTGACACCGAAAGCCAGTGCATACGGCACGACGAGAAAGGTCACGTAGAACAGGAGGGCAGGCAGCACAAAGAGCCAACCCGCACGGGCGCTGGTCTGCAGCTTCATGAGGCGGCCTTCGCCGTCACGGCCCGCTCGGGTTCACTGTCGAATCGCAGCGTATCGGGATCACGACGCAGACGCTCAGCCATCGCCTCCATGCGTTCGACGAAACGCTCCGGCGTGATGTCGTGATTCAACAGGGCCCCAAGGGCATTCTCGAACTCAGTGTCCAACTCCAGGTACCAGCTTCTGAAGCGGGGGTTGAAGGTCTCGCCACCTGCAGCCTCTACTGCGTCGAGGGCACTGCGTGTCGCGGGACGAACCTCGGCATCTTCCGTGCTACCAAGAATCGGCTGTACGGAGCCGACATTCTCGATGAACCCCGCTGCGAGTTTGCGTGACAGCATGATGCGCAGATACTCCATGCCCCAATCGGGATGGGCCGCATCGGCTGGCACCCAGAAGGCAGGACTGGAATTGGCCTCCATCGCACCGACACCCCCCTTGCCATCGACGAAACCGGGCACGGGCATGATCCGCATCTCGAATCCATCTGGCAGGGCATTGATCATCTCCGACTCGAGCCAGGTGCCACACGGGATCATCGCTGCCTTGCCCTGGAGCCAGATCATCTGGGCTTCCGTGTGTGAGAACGACGAGGTCCCTTCGAGGATGTAGTCGCGTTCGTAGAGCTGCTGGCTCAGACGTGCTGCTTCGATCAACTCGGGGCGTGCCCAGGCGCCGGGTTGCAGCGTGTCCATGTCGTTGAGCAACTCTCCGCCGCCGAGTTTGTACACCAGGGCCAGATAGATTCCGCCGAAGTAGGTGGGATACTTTCCCTGGTGTGTCAGGGGGGCAATGCCATTGCCTGTCTTCTTGATCAACTCGCACAGAGCAAGAAACTCGTCCCATGTGGCAGGAACCTGCCATCCGTGCTCGTCAAACATGCCCTTGTTGTACCAGATGCCACTGATGTTGTAAACGATGGGCAGGAAATACTGACGGCCGTCGAACTGACCCTGTTCCAATACACCGGGGAAAAAGGTTTCGCCGAAGGTCTTGTCCGGCTGACCGTAGGCTGGGGTCTGCATGAGAGAATCGAGAGGGGCGACGAGGCCGTCCTGCAGATTCACCCAGAAATTGAGGTTGTGGATTCCCCAGAAGACATCCGGAGGGTTGCCGGCGAGAAAACGTGGCCGTGTCTGATCCCAGGCCCTGGGATTCCCCCAGACATAGGCGCTGATATCTGGGTGGGCTCTCTCGAATTCGGCGGCTGAGTCAAAGACCCACTGCATGCCGTAGCCGCCCTGGAAAAACACTCCCTCCACGACTCGGTCACCCAGCAGTTGTTTTTCATCCTCCCCGCGAAAGAAGAACGACAGGACATAGAGCCCCGCCAGGAGGGCGACCATGATTTTCGAGCGCATGTGAGCTATTCTCAGACCGACGTCAGAGTCGACGTGTCCAGTGACAACCAGCGAGGGCCAGGGCGATCGTGACGTTCAGGATGATTGCCGTAGGTGTAGTCGGTTATCGAGTCGGGTTCGTTGGGTTGCTCCAGGAATTCGCGTGACCTCCAATTTATACGAAGGGTGTCCGCAGATACAGCGAGCCCGGCCACTCGACGCTGTTCGGGTCGCCGCTGTGAGTCCTTGTCGGTAGACAGATCCGTGTGAATCCTTGTCACACCGGCGAGTTCGCCGTAGATGTTCTACTTGGCGCCCCGCGTCGAGATCTTCAATCCCTGTGTCCGACGTGGGCACACTCAGTATGGCCAGACCATCACCACTCGAGCGATCACGTGCCCCAGCCAACCACGCAACATCAGTCGAGCACACAGGTCATTCTCTCTTTCGCCACGGAGGTGGCGGAAGAACCGAAGGACTTCGAGCACATCAAGGCCCTTGCTCAGTTCCTTTCCAGCGAGGGACTGATCGGCAACTTCCACCTCACCGGCGACTACGCCCGAGCGCTGAAACACAACGGTCGGCTAGACGTGGTCGAAGCACTCAGGTGCCATGAGATCGGCTTTCACTGCAATCATCATGGCGCAGCACCGTTCATGGCCGGCTATCTGGAGAGCATGAACTGGCGCGATGGCATTGCTGAATGGACCCGCAACGAACTGCCGGGGCTTCACGTCGTCGAGGAGTTGTTCGGACGACGTCCCGTCTATTACACGACAGAATTCAACAAGGCTCCGCAGTCCATCTTCGCCAGTTCCCAGGCTGGCCTGCCGACGATCGGATACCTCGACGTACCGACGCGAGGCCACGGAGCGGTGTGGTACTGCAATGCCCTTGTCCCGAGCTGTGGCAGTCCGATCGGATTGGAACGTTTCTTCAACACCGGGCTGACGCCCGAAGCGGACGGCCACTATGAGGAGAAAGAGCGGTCGTGTCGAGGCAAGTTCGACGGGTTCGTCGAGAAGCTCAACGGGCAGAAGAGCACACTGATCCGGGTCTTTCAGCATTCCTACAAGACCTACGCCGTGTTCCCCTTCGAACGTCCGAAACCGAAGATCTACCGCGACGACGACCTGTACTACGAGGAGCATCCACCCTATCTGGATCTGCTTCCCGAGACGAAGTACCAAAAGGGCTTCGACATGTTCGAACGCATCATCAGGTACTACGCCGACAGAGCTTCCTTCACAACGTTCTCGACATATCGCGACGGGTTTCGCCAAAACCAGGGACAGTGGCTGAGCCTGTCAGAGCTCGACGACGTCTGTGCCTTGCTCAGCCATCGCCTGGATGCCTATGTGAACGACACGCTGTCGGTCTCCCCCGCCGAAGCCTTTGGCATGCTGGTTCGTGTGCTGAGGGTTTATCACGAAGACGGTGCCTTGCCTCAGCAGGTCTTCATGCGAAATGTGATCGGCCCCACGTCGCCTATCTCGAACATGGCTGAGAAGGCAGACGCCAACACCGCAGACTTGCTCGCGTCTTTGCAGGCCATCGATCGCGCCATTGACGATGCGCAATCGGTCCCGTCTTCGATCGAGGTCGCCGGTGCTACGGTCGGACCAGGACAGTTGCTGCACGGACTGCGATGTCTCTACATGGCGACAAGAGAGAATCGGTCGCTGCCCACGGTGACACTTTCCGGCGTCAATCTGCCGCTGATCGCTGACGAGCCCTTCTTCATGGAAGAGACCTTCACCAAAGACAGCTACCCGGAGGACTTCGAAGGACGCAATGTCTGCCAGATGTGTCGCCTTCAATCATGGAGTTGGAAACCCGCCGTCGCCTCGTGACGGACTCCGTGTTCGGTCCAATCGGTGAGAAGACGGACAGTTGCGTGACCGTTCCGGAGCCGATTGGTTCTCTCCATACCCGTCGCCCGCAACTGGTGGGCTTTTGACGGTGGAAAACATCACTCCAAGCTCTTTCGGCCCCGGCGAAGGTGAAGCCGACGCGGCATGCCGCCCGCTGGGCCCATGGTGAGAAGAATGACACAGACACATTACGATTTCTGCGTGGCCGCGGGCCAGCCATCCGGCCGCGATGCGACGGGAGGCGGTCAGCAGTGGGCCGCCAGCGCGCTGTACACCTGCCGGCTCGTTGCGGACGGCAGCGCCATCGACATCGTGAGCTCGACAGAGTTACCCAGCACTCCCCCCGGATACATGACGCTTGCCCGAACGAGATCAGGGGAGCAGATGCTCTACGTCACAAGTGGCAAAGAGGTTCGCTGGTTCTCGATTGACGACCAGAACGAGTTGACGCCCCTTGGCTCTGTACCGACAGGTACAGAGAGCGCGTCGCACCTGTGCACAGATCCCGATGGGCGCCTCCTGTTCACCGCCAACTACGGCAGCGGCTCCGTATCCCTGATTCCCATCGCCGAGGATGGCACGCTTGGGGAAGCCAAAGTGTATTCGCACGGTCCCGGAGCGCATGCAGGCGCCGAAGGCACCTGGGGCGATGGGCCACAGTTCCGGCAGGAGTCCGCACACCCTCACGGCGTGGTCGTGTGTGGTGAGCAGCTCTACGTAGCAGATCTGGGGACAAATCAGGTCGTCTGTTGGACCATCGACCTCGACAACAACGCGTTAGAGGCAGCAAGCGCCATCACCGTGCACGATCTTGCCGGGCCTCGGCACATTCAGTTCACAAGCGATGGCGAACTTGGATTCGTCCTCAATGAGCTGGACAACACGGTCTGCGTGCTGCGACGTGATGCGACCAAGGGGGGTGAGCTTTCGCTGGTGCAGACCCTGTCTTCGTTGCCGGAGGGCTGGGCAGAGGCCCACACCGATCCAGCAACATTCCCAAACGAGGTCTACTCCAAACCGTCACACGCATCCGAACTGCTGCTCTCGCCGGATGACCGCTTCGTGTACGCCAGCAATCGCGGGCATGATTCCGTCGCGGTTTTTGCGTTGGATCCATCGACCCAGAAGCTCACGCCAGTCCAGTTCGAACCGACGCGGGGACGAATCCCCTGGGTCTTCTGCTTGAGCGCAGATGGTCGCTTTGTGGTCGTGCAGAACAACCACACACGGGCTTCCGAGGCAAGGCCGGACAGTGTCGTCGTGTTTCAACGAGATGAGTCCACTGGGCTGTTGCGCCTGGCTGAGGCACGCCTGGAGTTTCCAACCGTGTCCTCCGTCTGGGCACTACCCGTGAAAGCGTCCCATGGCTGAGCCTTTCCGCGTCGCTGCCATCTGTACCATCTACTACGCCCACTCCCACGCCGACGCCATCGTCACCAAGTTCCTCAAGGGCATGTCGATCGATGAGGGATTCTACCCTCCAGAGGTCGAGGTCGTGTCGCTGTATATCGATCACGTCCTCGACACCGACATCGGCACCGCCATGGCCGCCGAATGCGGCGTGCCCATCTATCCAAGCATCCGCCGCGCCCTGCATGCAGGCGGCGACAGCCTCGGCGTCGACGCAGTGCTGCTGATCGGCGAGCACGGCGACTATCCCTGGAACGAACGCGGTCGGCACATGTACCCGCGTCGCTACTTCTTCGAGCAGATCGCCGGTATCTTTGCCGCCAGCGGACGTTCGGTGCCGGTCTTCAACGACAAACATTTCGCCTACAATTGGGACGACGCTCGCTGGATGTGGGACCGCGCCGCCGAACTCGATATCCCGCTGATGGCCGGCTCCTGCCTGCCCCTGGCCTGGCGGCGCCCCTGGCTTGAGCACAACAAGGGGGTCGTCATCGACGAGGCCGTCGCCGTCGGCTATGGTGGCATCGAGGCCTACGGATATCACACACTCGAGACCCTTCAGTGCATGGTCGAGCGACGAGCGAGAGGTGAGAGCGGCATCGTATCCGTGCAGTGCCTGGAGGGCGACGACGTGTGGCGGGCGCGGGATGAGGGCCGCTTCTCCGGCGAGCTCGTCGAGGCCGCCTGCGCCACGGTGGAGTCTCGCACCTCGGAGCCGATGGAGTCGTGCAAGAAGCCCGCCGTGTTCCTCCTCGAGCACGACGACGGACTGCGTTCAGCGGCTCTGGTACTCCACGGTCATCTCGGCGACTGGTGTTATGCAGCCCGGGTCGGCGGCCAGGTGCAGGCAACCGAGTGTTTTCTGCAGCCCGATGGTCTGGGCGCCAACTTCGGCTACCTGAGTCGCAACATTCAGCAGTTCTTCCAGACGGGTGTGGCGCCGTACCCGCCCGAGCGCACGCTGCTAACGACGGGCGCCATCGACGCGGCCATGAACTCACGCCACGAGGGTCATCGGCGCATCGAGACGCCCTGGCTCGACATCGCCTACGCGTCGTACGACGAGATGCCGATCCGCCCCCGGGGCGAACGGCCCAGCGGCGCCTGCCTGCGACGCGACGCGCCGGACCAACTGCTGCCGTGGAACGATTGAGACTGCGCCCTGGTCATCGCTTGACAAGACAGGTAGATGAAATGTCCAGATGCATCCGTGCGGCATGCATGGTTCTCGCCGCAGCGAGCGCCTCATCTGCGATTCTGATCGACGGCGTTGTCCGAGATCAGAATGGCCAGGTTGTCGAAGGGGCTCTGGTCTCCATTACAAGCGAAGAGAGCGGTGCTTCTGCTTCCGCCATCACAGGGAGCGGCGGAAAGTACCTGATCGATCTGAACAGGCCCGACGCAACAGCCGTACTCGGAATCGCAGAGCGGCCGAGTGCATCTGCCCTGTTCCAGAACTATCCAAATCCGTTCAATCCGGAAACGATCATCACCTTCCAGCTGGAAACGGCTGCACCCACAACCTTGGAGATCTACAACTCTATAGGGCAATCCATCAGAACCCTCGTCGATGAACCACTTGGCGTCGGTCTGCACCGTTTTCGGTGGAATGCGACGGACGACAACGGGCAGGGCGTTGCGGCAGGCACGTATTTCTATCACTTGACGAGCGATCGCTTCGTCGAGACAGGCAAAATGACCCTCCTCGACGGCCGCAAGGGCACCATGGCCATCGAGTCCGCGTCACTGATGCGGGTCACCTCTGCCGAACCACAACAGGCTGGGAAGGCGCTGGCCGATTCCGACTTCTTCACCATCACAGTGACGGGAGACGGATTCTTCGACTACGAACGGTCAGGTGTTGCGGTGGACGAAGACCTTAGCCTGGACATTCCCGTCAACAGTTCGACCGATCTTGGCATGGTGCGGCTAGCCCTTACAGACGCGCCCGTCGATGATGCGGACGCGGTTCTTGTGACCATCAACACTGTAGATATTCGTCGTGATGGTGGCGGGCCCTGGCGGACCTTCGTCGGCGAGTCACGAACCTTCGATCTGTTGTCGCTCAGTGGCGGTGTCAGTGAGATGCTTGGTGAAGAGGTACTCGAGCCCGGAGAGTTCTCCGGCGTCCGATTGCAGGTGGAGTCGGCGCAGATTGTCATCGATGGTGAGACCTTCGACCTCGAGATGCCTTCCGGTGAGCAGCGTGGCCTACAACTGCAGGGCGACTACAGGATCGTCACGGGTGAAACACTCGATCTGATGATCGATTTCGATGCCCGAAGGTCGATCACTCGCCGGGGGCAAGACAGTGACTTCGCCATGAGTCCCATTCTTCGTCTTGTCCCGACGAAAGGAGCCGGCTTCATCACCGGACATGTCTTCGCCGATGGCACCGCCGCGGCCGTCATCGCCCGTCAAGGCGATGAGGAGATCTCATCGGCGATCGTCGATCCAGAGGATGGGACGTACCGAATCTCGTTCCTGGAACCGGGTGTCTATGACCTCCGTGTTGAGAGCGAGTTGAGGATCGAACCCTCGGTGATCGAAGGGATTGAGGTCGTCGCACGCCGAGGCATACGTGATGTCGACTTCGGCGACAGACCTGAGGATCAGGGTCCTGAGGATGAAGGTGACGACGATGCTGATTTCGCCAGCGTTGCTTGGGCCTGCGCGGCAGGCGACGCCCCCATGGTCGACTTCCAGATTGCGGGCGACGCGATAACCCTCCACTTCGAGGCGCCCCCTACCGAGCTGGGTCTGTCCTCGGTGGTGTTGCAGACGGAGCCGACGGACTGTAACCGTGGCGCCTGCGCCAACGGCTCGCAAGGGTTTCACCTTCTGGAGTTGCGACGACTGCCTTTCGCGAACCTCGACGCAGCATCTGTGTCGATGATGGTGTCGGCACCGACTCACAGGCGAATACCAGCGACGCTCTCTCTGTTGGCGGATGGTCCGGGGATCACCTGTGAGGCCGAGCTGGTGACCGACCATAGCTACGAGGCAGGTCCGCAGGAAACCGATCCGATCGAAGTGCCGGTGGTCGCGGCGCCGGACCTTGACCGGTATGCGGGTTTCGAGCTGCCGCCACCCACTGCTGAGGCCGCCATGCTCACCGTCTCGACGACGGCGCGCGAGATGGCCTTTGGCCTGCCGACGGTTCGCAAGATCTCCGGGCCGGTCCGATTCGGTCTCTACGGCAATCCTCGCGAGGAGCACTGGCGCCTGGTGTCTGAGATCATCGAAGTCCTCGCCGTCGTTGCACCCTCGTTAGAGGCGGGTTATGCCGAGACTCATGAGGATGTGACGTTCCCCGTGTTGCTGCGGGCTTGTGAGGAATGGGAGCGAAGCAAGGACGGCGTCGGAGGCCACCGATACTCCGAGTGCAGGACGGGCCCCTCTGGTTTCCTCTCCGGTGGGCCCGGCGCCGACAGCCCCTGGTGGGTCTGGATCGATATCTCCATCGACGAGGCCAATGGGTACTCGGGGAACCTGCCGACGGTCCGCCACGAGATCGGCCATGCGCTGGGGATGTGGCATCCGTTCTGCGGCCAGAGCCAGATGACGATCGATCACCCGCAGGGACAGGGCCGCTTCTTCAGTGCTGCCGATCTGGCCACGATTGCGGCGGTTCACGATGCGCGAGCCATGCACGGCATGCGGGTAGACCAGATCGGCGCCGCGCTGGGGATCCCGGCCGATGACCGCTGGTCTGCTCTGCAGGCCGACCGCGGGCTTGCCTGCCAGGTCCCGGACGACGCCTTCACCGCTCTCTTCCAGGACTACGCCACCACGGCCGTCCTGCAGAGCCGCTGAGCTCGGGTCGAGGCCAGTCACTCGAGAGCAGACGCTGGTCAGCGGACTATTTTCACCTGACCCCACGACAGCGGTCGCACCTCGGTGCCAGGTGTCGCCGAGGACAGGATCTCGATCTCGTAGAACTCGACGCCCGCCTCAGTGATCAGCTCGATGTAGTCCGTCTGCGTGTCGGGTGGAAACTCGAGCTCGACCCAGGTCTGAGCCTCGAAGGCAAAGTCGTATACATCGGCGACCATCTTGCCATCACCAGTCTCGGTCTGACCGGCCTCTCCGAACTCGACGCCCAGATAGGCGATGGCGGCGTACGTTCCTGCATCGGCTCCAACCCGCAATCGTACGCCGTCCACGGGCCGTGGCGCATCAAACTGGAAGACCAGATTGCCCTTCGTGGGCCAGGCGAAGACGGCGGCGCCGTCGGGCACGTCCCTCCAGATGACTTCGGAACCCTCCTCCAGATTGGCCAGCGAGGCCTCGGCCATCATGCGGCCAGAGTCGAAGTCGGTCAAGTGGGCGCCGACACGCTCCGCCATCGGTCCGTATCAGTCGAGAACCTGATTGTCCGGGCAGTAGGCGTCGCCGAGATGATTGCCTTCGCGCATGTAGAACTGGCCGCCATCCATGCCCAGATTGTCCTTCATACCTTCGATCAGGCCGGAGACGAACTCGGCGTCTGTGGCGATGCTCATCCGCGCGGTGTCGAAGGAGCCACCCATGCACGTGAGGTTGGGCTTGATGGCGATGTCGAAGCCGTGGGTGTCGCTGGCGAAGAACAGCTCACTGGCCAGATGCGGCCGGCCTCGATCTTCTCGTCGAAGGCGCTTTTATCCGATACCGTAGTTCGCTTGATGAACACGGCCTCCGGGTGATCGGCAACGAAAGGATGGAGCTGGAAGTAGGCGGCAGCCTGTCGGGGATCGGCGAAGATGAGGCTGGGCTGGGCCAGCGACGTGGTGCCGGCGACGCCGGCGGTCTTGAGAAAGTCTCGACGCTTCATGGAGTCGTCCTTGGTCGGTGTCTGACGAGATGCTCACAGGTATCATCCCCGGAATCCGGCCCCCTCATCAACCATCAGCCACCTCGAACACTACGCCTTCGCGTTTGTACTCGCCCCACGACCATCGTCGCTCAGCAGCTTCGCTCTGGTCTCGTCTGTCAATCGGATGTGCGGCGGCGACATGCCCGGCAGCAACACGCTCGGGTCGCTCTCCACACGCGCCAGCGGATGGAGCTGTGTGAGCGCCGGATTCGCGGAATAGTCTCTGTCCTCCCGCGGCTCGTTGAACCAGCACGGCGAGAACTCGAGGATGCGCTTCTGCCGTTCGGTGAGTTCGGGGTCGTTGGTATCGTAGGCAGCGTCGCCATGGTGCATGCCGAAGGGGACGTACTTGTAGAAAAGCGTGCGGCGTTCACCCTTCCCCGCCCAGGGGATGGTGCCGTGCTTGAGCTTCTCAGTGAACAGGATGCAGTCGCCCGCCTTGGCCTCGACACGGTGCACCGGCACATCCTCATCCCAGTTCGGCAGCTTCGACGTCCACTCGGTGTCACTCCAGTTCCATCGCCAGTCGCCGTCCATGTCCTTCAGCTTCTGCTCATTGGCCGGCTTATGTGTGCCCACGACACAACCGAAGCCGCCGTCACCGGGACCGACGGTCTTGAGTTCGTACACGCACGTGACATGGAAGGCGGCTGGGCCGCCGTGGAGCCCCCCACCTTTGTCCGGCCCGTCGGTCGGGGTCCGGCCGGGCTTGTAGTGCACATTGTCGTGATCCAAGCGGAACTGGGGCCTAAGCTCGGCCGGCATGTGTGCCGGGGCGTGGCCCCACGCCGGGTCGCCAAGAACCTCTTCCAGGAGGGGTAGCATGGTCTCGTTGTCGATCAGGTCCATGTAGGCCTTGTTCCAGAGTCTTCTCCCCGTGTAGGAGTTGCCATGCCGGTCCGTTGTCTCGCACTTGTCTCGCCCGCCGATGTAGAAACGGTTCTGTTTGTCGGTCCCGGCGGCGGACAAAGTCTCTTCCCGCTCGAGCACGTGCTCGTCGTAGACTCGATTGAGCTCGTCCAACTGTTGTTGATCGAGAACATCGGGCACAACGATGTACCCTTGTCGAGCGAACTCGTCGCGCATCGCGTTGTCGATCATTCTTCGCCTTTCCCAACGATAGCTGTAAGCCGTATCTGCAGATCAGTGTTCTATATAAAATAGAGAGCATGAGTGATCATGCCTTAGATGGAACGGTACACAAGTTTGCCCACCAAATGTGGGTCTTTCAAGGTGAAAACCAGGGGTTGCTGATGGACAGACAGATATATGTCGAGCCGATGACTTCGCCCACGTCCGGTATTCAGGAGGCCATCGATTCACTCCAGGAGCAGGGCGGCCGTGTGCACATTCCCGCCGGCAAGTGGCATCTATCGAGGTCGATCTGTCTGCCCTCAGGTGTCAGTCTGGTTGGCGATGGACCGGCGACGGTTCTCCACATCTCACCCCTCAAAGTCGCGCGTCTGGCGAAGGCTGTGCGAAAGGGTGGCAGGGTCCTGACGCTGAAAGGGAAAGTGCCCTATCGAGTAGGACAGGAGATCGGCATTTCGGATGAGGTCCTTAGTGGCTGGTGGGGGACCCACGGGATCGTCGAGGCCATCAAGGGCCAGCGGGTCCACCTGAGCGCCAGATTCAACCGGGGTCTGTCCGTTGCCGACGACGCCAAAGCGGTCAGTCTCTTTCCGGCCATCACAGCCGATGGAGCGACCGACGCCGAACTCGCGAACTTCACGATTCGCGGACCCAAGGGTTACAAGGGCAAGTGGTGGGACTTCACCTACAGTGCGATTCACCTGGTGTCGTGCCAGCGTGTCCGCGTCACGAATGTGACCGTCTTCGAATGGCCCAGCGATGGAATCGGCGTCCAGAGGGGTTCGGACGTACAGGTGAGCCAATGCCAGTCCCACGGGTGCCGGGGGCACGGTTTTCATCCAGGGACCGGCCTGGCACGAAGTGTCTGGTCGCACAACATCGGCAAGGGCAATGGGGGCGACGGGTTCTTCTTCTGTGCTCGCGTGCACCATTCGACATGCAGCGACAGCGTCTTTTCGGAGAATGGCCTGGCCGGGATCGGTGGTGTCGCTCGAGGCGGGGACCATCACAACATCATCAGTGACAATGTCTGCTCGTACAACCAGAAGTGGGGCATCGAGGCAACGCGCGGCGATGAGCAGATCATTACGGGAAATCTGGTTCTCAGCAATTCGCAGGAGCGAGCGGGAGAGTTTCCCGGGATTCGACTACACGATATGGAACGGAACGTGGTGACGAGCAATCGGCTGGCAGACGACCAGAACGAACCAACGCAGACCCAGGGAATCGTCGAGAGCGGCGCCACGGACTACAATCTCATCAGTAGCAATCTCTGTGCAGGTATGAAGCAGGGCGTGATCATCGTCGGGGCACATTCCAGAGCAGAGGGAAACCTGACCTGACACATCCGTTGTACGATGTCGGCGAGACCGCAGATGAACAGGACTCAGTGGCGGGCAGTCAGTTCAGTGCGGGGTTGTGGTCGGTCACGTCGTCGATGTGAACCTTAGAGTCGCCCCCCCAAGACCAACCAGGAGGCTCCCCGTGGTCGAGCTTGTCGTCGCCGATGGCGGCCGCCATCGGCATCTCATCACTCTGTTCACTCTTCGAAGCCGTGCTCTACGCGGTCCCTGTTGCGCATGTTGAGAACCTGGCGCAATCCGGTCGTCGGGCTGGGCGCGTCCTGCGTGACTTGCGCCAGAACATCGATCGACCGATCGCGGCGATTCTGACGCTCAACACCATTGCGCATACGGTGGGGGCCACCGTAGCGGGCGCATCGGCGGAACGTGTGCTTGGGCATCAGTGGTTGCCCGCCTTCTCCGTTCTATTCACCCTCGCCGTGTTGGTGATCTCCGAGATTCTGCCCAAGACCGCCGGGGTCGCGTACAGCCGTGTCCTGTCGGCACCGATCGCCCTGCCGCTGCAAGCCCTGGTCCAGCTCTTCTCCCCCTTCATCTGGCTCAGTGAGGGGCTCACTCGCCTTGTGTCGCGTGACCATCAGCAGGTCGGCGTATCGGCTGAAGACCTGCATGTATTGGCCCGGCTCGGTCAACGCACCGGATCGCTGCAGGAAGATGAGGCCAAGGCGATCGCCAATGTGCTGACGCTCCGGGACAGACCCGTTCAGGACATCATGACACCTCGGACGGTCGTCTTCTCTCTGAACGTCGCGGCCAGAGTAGGTGAGATCCGCGAGCAAGAGGATATCTACTATCATAGCCGTATCCCTGTGTTCGACCGGGACGCTGACGATGTGGTCGGCATGGTCCATCGACGGGATCTGATGGCGGCGATGGCCCGCCAGCAGTTCGACGCAACGATGGAGTCGATGATGGGGCCCATCGACTTCGTTGCCGGTACGATGGGGATCGACCGGTTGCTACACCGTTTCCTGCACCATCGTACTCACCTGTCCATGGTAATCGATGAGTTCGGCAGCCTTGCGGGGTTGGTGACCCTCGAGGACGCGCTGGAAGCACTGCTTGGCTACGAGATCGTCGACGAATACGATCCGGCCGTCGACATGCGCGAGTTGGCACATGACCGGCGGCGCGAACTGCAGTCGCCGGACGACACATGAGTCCTTTCTAAGTCCGAGGGTTGAGCTGTCGTGCAGGACCAGCCAGAGCCCGACGAGAGAACCGTCGTAACCACGCGGCCTGATCAGATCCCGTACTAACCCAACAGAGAAAGAGACATGATAAGACTCGGTCGGTTTGTCGACTCCTACTTCTTCCAGAACTTCGTACTCGCCGTGATCGTGCTCGCCGCGATCCTCATCGGTCTCGAGACCTCCCGCGATCTCGTTGCCGACTACGGAGCCATCCTGCACACCATCGTCGTCGTCTGCTTCCTGCCCGTCGGCCACGTCGACGAACTGCCGTGCTTCGTTCAGGCAGGCGATCTTCACGCCGAGTAAACGTTTCGGTGCACTCGTCGTAGGTAGGCTGCAGAGCACGCAAGCCTGACCACGTGAGTTCATACTACGTTTGGGTGGAAGACCCGGATCTGTGGAGTGCTGAAGATGGCGACCAGCAAGACAGCCAGTCGTGGACATCCCCTGAGATGGCGGGCCGTCGTCACAGGCCTGGGTGGCTGTCTGTGCATCGGTCTCGGTACGCAGTTCGGTGAGATGATGACGGGCGCGTCAAGGATGGCCAGCGGCTTCACCACGGGGGCTGCACTGTTCCTGTTCTTCTTCCTGGTGGGCGCCATCAATCCGGCGCTGAAGAGGATCCGACCGAGCTGGGCACTGCGACGTGCTGAACTGTTGCTGGTGTACGGGATGATGATGGTCGCGTGCGCGCTGCCAACGACGGGACTGGTCGCCTACCACCTGCCGATTATGGTGCTCAGCTTCTACTACGCCACGCCGGAGAACGACTGGGCACAGGTGATTCATCCCTTCATCCCCGACTGGTTGGCGCCCCAGGATCCGGCAGCGATCAAACACTTCTTTGAAGGTCTGCCTCAGGGAGAGAGCGTCCCGTGGGGTGTGTGGGCTGTGCCCCTGGCGTGCTGGGGTATGTTCTTCGTCGCCCTGTATCTAGTGATGATCTCGGTGGCCGTCATCCTGCGCCGGCAATGGATGGAGCACGAGAACCTGATCTATCCCATTGCACATGTGCCGCTGGCCATGGCTCAAGAGGACGAGTCAGGATCAGCGGTCAACCCCTTCTTCAGAAACGGGTTGATGTGGTTGGGATTCGCCCTGCCCGTGCTGCTGACGACGGCAGAGGCACTGCACCAGTATGATCCGATCTTCCCCACCGCCAACAGTGTCCTCTACCCGGGGACGACCGTGCCCATCTTGCGAAATGCGACACCGATCAGTTTTCTGCTCAGCTTTCCGATCCTGGGGTTTTCCTATCTGATCAGGCTGGAAGTGGCCTTCGGATTCTGGTTCTTCAACATCCTTTCCAGTGTTCTGCTGGGCGTATTCCGCATCACGGGGATTCATAGCACCGAGCACCTGGACTTCGCCGCCAACTCACCCATCCTGGCACACCAGGGCATGGGTGCGATGATCGTGTTGTGCTTGGGGGGCCTTTGGATGGCTCGTGGCCACTTGCGCACCGTTTGGCGCGGTGCCGTCGGCCCGCAAGGAGAGGTCAACGACGACGACGAGATCATGTCCTATCGCGCTGCAGTGTTCAGCACCCTGGGCGGGTTCCTCGTCATGGCCATGATGCTCAATGCTGCGGGTCTTCCCCTCTGGGCGGCCGTGACGATGCTCGTGGTGGCCTTCATCCTCTTTGTCGGGATCACGCGCATTGTTGTCGAGGGTGGGATGGCCTCGTGTCGTGCACCGTTGATCGCACCCAACTTTGTCGTCTCCGGCATGGGCACCAGCGCCCTGGGTGAAAGCGGAATGACCACCCTCGCCTTCACCTACTCGTGGGCCGGAGATGTGCGCACCTTCGTGATGGCCTCGGCTGCCCACGCCTTGAAACTGCTGGACGAAGCGTCTGTGGGCGGCAACCGCAGGATGGTCTTCTGGAGTCTGGCCGCTGCAGTCGTGGTCACGATGGCGAGCTCGTGTTGGATGATGCTGACCCTTGCCTACGAATACGGCGGGATCAATCTCAACGCCGGGTATTTCCAGTTGATCACAATGACGCCATTCCGATACCTTGATGTCTACTTGAAGAATCCGACACTGCCCAACCTCGGCGGCTGGCTGCAAACGGGGGTCGGTGCTGGACTGATGGCGTTGTTGATGTTCCTGCGTCAGCGATTTCTCTGGTGGCCCCTGCATCCGCTGGGTCTGCCGATCAGTGCCACGCGGATCATGGATCTGGTCTGGTTCAGCGTGTTCCTGGCCTGGTTCTTGAAACTCGTGATCCTCAAATACGGGGGCCCGGGAATGTTTGTCCGGATGCGACCGTTCTTTCTGGGGATGATCCTTGGGCAGTTCGTCTCCGCCGGCGTATGGATCGTCATCGACTATTTCACCGGCATGCAGGACAACATGGTTTTCGTGATCTGAGCGTTCAGCTGAAGAGGTGGGAACTGATGAGAATCGATTTCCAGACCTATCTGCCCGACACCTTCGATGGCCGGTCCTTCGGTCCAGATGAGTTACGCGCGCTGGCAGCGGAAGGGAGCGTCGAGCGCTGTGTCGTGATGCCCTCGGCTCAGCCCCAACCAGACAATGCCGCCCTTGCCAGGCGAATCGACGCGCAGCCAGAGATGATCGGCTGTGCAGCGTTGAACCCGGCTCGTGGATCCGAGGTGGTAGACGAACTGGAGCAGGCCGTTCACGAGTGGGGATTCATGGGTCTGCGGCTCTACCCGGCGACGCACGGGTATGACCTCGACAGCAGCGATGTTGATCTGCTGCTGGCCAAGGCCCTGAATCTGCAGCTGCCGGTGACCGTCGACGGCTGTCGGGAGCACTGCTCGCCCGCCCAGGTGAGCGAACTTGCCAGCCGATTCCCCGACGTGCCGTTCATCGTCGACGTCGGCTTCCGCCCCAGTGCTCCCCCGGTGAGCATGAAGATCCCCCTGCCTCCTGAAGGACGAATCGCCGAGGTCGCCGAGTCGGTGCCCAACGTGTATCTAGGGCTGACCACCGTGGCCTCCGTCGAACTCTACTGTATCAAACGACTCATGGGAGTCTGTGGCCCACAAAAACTCATCTTCGGCTCGAACGCTCCCCATGGCATTCCTCAGTTCGGCGTACGCGGCTTCCAGATGGGAAATCTGCCACCCGAAGAAGAGGAGGCCATCCTCGGAGGCACCTTGGCGCGGTTGTATCGATTGGGGGGAGAGGAGCGATGAAGATCTTCGATTGCGAAGCATACCTGCCCAACAGCGGAAATCCCTATCTGTGCGGGGACTCTTTCGAGGCGGCCGACCTGATTCGCATGCTGGACGAGGTCGACACCGAAGCCGTCCTCACGATTCCCGCCCCCGAAGCCCCGTTGGAGGGCTCCGGCTGGGAGCAGACGAACAACCGGACCATGCACACGGCCATGGCTGAATACCCTGGCAAGATCCTGGGCTGCTGCGTGGTCAATCCCGCCGATGGGGATGCCGCCGTTGATGAGTTTGAGAAAACGGTGAAGGAGTGGGGATTCTCGGGCCTGAAGTATTCACCCGGCCTGGAGGGCACCGCCGCCGACCTGGCCAAGGCGGCGGCAGAGATGGAAATCCCCGTGACCATCCATACGAACGGTTCCGTCGATGCGTATGAACGCATCGCTGGACTGGCCAAGCGTCATCCCGAGTTGGTGATGGTCCTCGAACACATGGGATATCGGTTCCATGTCGACCTCGCCATCGACCTTGCCCGGCGGTTCGAAAATATTTACCTGGCGCCCACCGTCACGGCCGCCGCCGAACCCATGGTTGTCAAGAAAGCGGTCGAAGAGGTTGGAGCCGAACGGATGGTCTTCGGTTCCAACGCGCCATGGGCGGCGCCTGTTTTCGGCGTCGAAGCCATCCGAAGACTCCGGCTGGGCGACGCTCAGGAGCATCTGATCTTCCGAGGGAACTTCCAGCGGATCTATCGTCTGGAGTGAGGCTCAGATGCGGCACCGCCAGAATGCATGCATCGCCGCTCTACAGGTTCGACCGTGTGACCCGGGTCATTTCAGCGATGCAATCAGACATATCCTGGATGACAACGGTTGTCCAAGGTCACTGGAGAGAATAGACTCGAGAGCCTGATCATCCTGCTCGTAGAAGACGTCTGCGACATGCGTCGTGTCGTCGCCCGTATGCTCGGCAAGATCGGCTTCACCGATGTGATCTCCGTTGGCGACGGCCAGGAGGCCCTCGACGTTCTGCGCATGCGTCATGTCGATCTGGTACTGACTGACTTGGCCATGCCCAACATGGATGGGAACAGTCTGATCCATGAGATCCGCTCCAGCCACGTCTACGAGGATCTTCCCGTCACCGTATTCACCGCCCTCAGCAACCCACAGATCGGCCATGACCTCATCGAAACGGGAGAACGCCTCATCCGTGTCGGCGATCTCACCATTGTACCAGCCTTGGAAGAACGCGTGGAGTTCGCGAATCTCCCTCTCGCAGTCACCGGCGCTCATCCTGCTTCGATCGCCTCGGCAGCCAACGACTGCGGCAGCCCCTCTTTGTACACCGCACGCACGTCCTGAAGGCCCTCACGAATTCCCTTCAGCGGATCCGTGCCGACGATGAGCAGATCAGCCAGTTTCCCCGCCTCGACGGTGCCCACCTGCTGAAGACCACAGATCCTGGCCGCCGATCCGGTGGCGGCGACGAGGGCCTCCATCGGCGAGAAGTGATAGACGGACACGAGGGCTTCGAGTTCATCGACCATGAAGGCGCGGCTATCGGTGCCTGCACCAATTGGAATACCGGCCGCCATCGCCTGGCGGACGGCACGCACGTGTGACGGCACGACAGTCCGGGTGAATTCGGCCAGCGGGCCCTTGCCCGCCTGCATGCGAACCATGACACGGACCGTGGGCACGAAGGTCGTACCCTGCGCGGCCATGCGGTCGACGGTCTCCTCCGTGAGGAGAAACCCGTGTTCGATCGTATCGATGCCGGCCTCGATGGCGTTGCGTGCGCCCTGATCAGCGATGGCATGGGTCGTGATCAACCGGCCCTGACGATGTGCTTCTTCAGCGGCGGCACGCAGTTCGTCGACGGTGAACTGCGTGGCCTCCGGATCCTCATGGGGATAGTGACTGAAGCCGCCGCTGCTCATGATCTTGATGAAGTCAGCGCCGCCTTTGAGTTGCTCGCGCACCGCCTTTCGCACCTCATCCGGACCGTCGGCTTCGCGAATCGCGAACCACGGATAACCGTGGCCTCCCGTCATCGTCACCGCCAGTCGGCAGGCCAGAATGCGCGGCCCGGGCATCCCCGCTGCAATCGCGTCCCGCAGGTCCACATTCGTGTATCCCGGGTTTCGTTGATCGGCCATGTTCGGGCCTGCCAGGTCGCGGATCGTCGTCACACCCTGACTCAATTCGACGACGGCGTTCTTGGCGCACTCCAGGGCTTGAAAGCCCGGCGGCCGCCCACTGAAATCGTGCCGCCACGCACCTTCGGAGCCCTGGCGACGCCCCAGGCTTTTGTCCATGAGGTGATCGTGGCAGTTGATCAGCCCCGGCAGCAACCAGAAACCCTCCCCCTTGATCTCGTCATATGACGGGCGGTCGAACTCAACCTGGTCGCTGGGACCGACACGCTCGATCTGGCCGTCCTGCACCAGAACGGTCATGTCGGGCGTACTGCTGCCGCATCCATCGACGAGGTTAAAACGTGTGAAGGCGAGACGACTCATCGGTTGCCTCCTGAGGATGACTCGGGATCCATGTTGGTCGGCGCTTGGCTGCTTGTCTAATTTTGGGGCACTACACTCAGGAAAAGGATTCAACCATGCCAACTCGGACCGTCCCTGTTCCTGCCATCTTGGCTATGGTAATCGCCTGCGCTGCTGTCTGTCACGCCGCCGACTACACGGTCCACGTCGTCGAGCCGGCAGTGACGGACCACCTGATCCTGCCCGACGGTCCCCTGCCGGCGGTGTGCCGGCTGAAGACGAGCATCAGCCTGTCCGGCTGCCGAGGCGAGTACGAACCAGCATCGTTCGTGGTAACATCCTCCAAGCCGCTGGATCGAGTGCGCATCGAGGTGGACCCCCTCGCCGGTGAGGGCGGCCAGTGGCCGAGGGAGGCCGTGGACGTGCGCGTGGTCAAGTCATACTACGGCCGCTCATCGGCCGGCCCGCAGGCTCCCATCCCAGCGCTGCTGGTACACGACGACGACTTCCTGGCCATCGAGCCGGACCCAACGCCGGAAAACCCCGAGCGGATGAAGAACGTGACGCGGGGCCCCCTTCGCGATGCGCCGGAACTTCAGCCCGTGACCATCGAGAAGCGCCGGCAGTTCTGGATCACTGTCCGGATCCCCGATCGCGCCGACGCGGGAACCTACCGTACGACGCTGCGGATCGTGCCCGCCAACAGCGAACCTGTCAGCCTGGAGTTGGGGGTCGAAGTCCATCCCTTCGAGCTGCGTGATTCGATGCTCGAGTACTCGATGTACTACCCGGTCATGCTGGTCCCCGACGGTGCGCAGGACTGGCGCACCGGCCAATGGTCGAACGTTGCGCGGCTCACGAGGCAGCAGTACATCGCCGAGTGCCGCAACATGCTGGCCCACGGCCTGTCGAACCCGAACATCTACGGCGGCGTGAGTGTGCGACCTGACGGAACGCTGGACACAAGCCAGCTGGAGCAGATTCTGCAGGCGCGGGAGGAGGCCGGGATGGGCCCTGGCGTGCCGCTGTACACCATGACCAGCGCCGCGGAACCGGTGCGCAGGTCACTGACGGACCAGGAGAAGGCCCAGCGAATTCAGACGGTCCGGGACGTAATGACCTGGGCCAGACGCCGGGGCTACCCCGACTTCTACTGGGCTGGGCAGGACGAGGCGTGGGGTGAGTGGCTGGCCTCCGAACGGGACAGCTTCCAGGCCATTCACGACGGAGGCGGCAGGACGTTCGTCGCGTGTGGCAGTGACTTCTTCAAGATCATCGGTGACGTGCTGCATCTGCCCGTGATGTACGTCAACATCAGCGACCCCATGACACTCTTTGGAGCCGAACAGGGCTTTGGCCCGGACGAGTCACTGCGGCAGAATCACCGTCTCGCTTCGCTCATCGGCTTTGAACGTCAGGTGGACCATCCGACGTACCGTCGCTCCATCGACGGCCTGCACCGACTTGGCCGCAAGATCTTCACCTACACGACGCTGCGCCCGCCGATGCCACAGTGGCATCGCCGACACGGGGGCCTGGGCCTGTGGCGCGTCGGCTTCGACGGCGTGATGAACTGGGCCTACACCCACATCAGCGCAGATCCGGAAAATCAGCCGATGCACTTCGCCATGGTCTTGCGCACCGAGGGCGGCGTACTGGACACGCCCAAGTGGGAAGGCTTTCGCGAGGGCGTCGACGACGTGCGATATCTGACCACGCTGCTGGCCACGTTGGCAGAGGCCCTCGGGCGATTTCCCGACGAGCCACTCATCGCCGAAACCCACCAGTGGGTCGGAAAGCTCGACGTGGCGCAGGGTGATCTGGACACCATGCGCCGGGAGATGGCGCGGCGCATCGTCGCACTGCAGAGGCTGGGGCATCGAGACCTGACGCCGGCCGAGGCGCTCGCAGGTATCGACGTCGAGCGCGTCGAGATGGTGACGCTTGCGGATCACTGGCGCTTCAGGTTGGTCGAGATCGACCAGCCGACCATGATGAAGACCGACGCCTTCGCTCAGGATGATGGTTTGCGTGGTAAATGGTTCGACCCGGCGCTGGATGACAGCCAATGGGCGCCGGGGCAGGTTGGGGGCGGGTACGAGCTCGGGGCGGGGGGTGGCTGGGGCAACGAGCCTGGCTTCGGCTGGTATCGCACGCGCCTCGCGCTGACCGCGTCGCAGCGCGCCGGGAAGTTCAAGTACCTGCACTTCGACGCCTGCGATGAGGACGCGTGGATCTACCTGAATGGCAAGCGAATCTTCGAACACACCGTTGAGAGCACCGGCCTGATGGGGTCCGAGATCTGGCGGACACCGTTCGTGGTGCCCCTGAACGACGTGGCACTCAACGGCGATGACGCGCTGGTCGTGCGCATCCGCAACACGGAGGGCATGGGCGGCATCTGGAAGCCCGTGCGGCTCATCGTCAGCGATCAGCTCATGGACGAGCGGCAGGTCAAGGCACTGGTCACGGTGAGAAATCGTTTTCCAGACACGATACATGAGTAGGCATGGCGCCGTCGAGCTGGTCTACTCACGTGGGGTGAGTCGAGATCCCGAAGTCACGACTCGAGATCGTGTATGAAGTTCAGGCTTTCTTCGATGACGAAGTTACGAGTCAGGACCATGTGTCCGCGATCAGTGTAGTGCAGATAGCGATGGTGAACACCCTTTTCGGTCAGAGTTTCTGCCATTCGATCCGCCTGACTGACCGGCACCGAGGGATCATCGTCGGAGTGGAACAGAAGCATCGGCTTACTGCTGTCTGAGACGTGTTCGATCGGGGAAGCCAGTCGCCGCGCCTCGTCCCAGGGCACTCCGGGGGTTATCCAGCCGCATGCCCAATCCAGCGACAGCAGATCATAGGCGCCGGAAACACTGATCGAGGCGCGAAAGTCACACGACTCGCCCTCCCAGCCACCCGTATTCATGAAAGGACCTTCCCCAAGGGTCGCGGCCAGAGACACCAGATGTCCTCCTGCGGACATACCCGTGAGATAGATCCGACTGAGATCTAGTTGGTATCTGTCCGCGTTTGCGTGGACCCAACGGATCGCGCAGAGCGTGTCCTGATAACACGCGGGAGCCGGTGTACAAGTGACCAGACGATATTCGATGGACATTGCGAAGAAACCGTGCTCAGTCCACTGATTCACATCTATGGCCGCACCCAACTGGTTTCGGCTGCTGTAGTGCCACCGCCCACCGTGCACACCGAGGATCACGGGGTAGGGGGCGGTCACGTCGCTGGGTGGAAGGGCGATGTCGGCAAGCAGTCCCGCGCCGAGGACTTCACCGTAGATGATGGTCTCCATGTTCCTTATCAGCTCCTCTGTCGGCGAGAATGGGGGTATGCCAATCTGGCTTTCGTCAACGGTAGCAGACGAACACTCGATGGTACAACTCTTGGCCGGCGAAGTCAGGACCACTGATCGAAGGGGCTCCGGTTCCGCTGTTGCACGAAGTCGACGAACAACTCCGCCTCGGCCAGCGTGATTGGCCCACCCAGCTGCGCCGGACGCGAGCGTAGCACCACCTCGATGGTGTTGGGTCCTGACTGTGGCAGGATCTCCCACAGCGGATAACCGATCCAGGCGTAGCTGTAACCGACAGGGTCCCAGGTTCGGGTACTCGCCGGAAGTTGCTGGCCATTCACGGACACCTCGACACAGTCATGGCGTGAAACATTGTCGATGTGTAGTCGCAGGGTTACGGACCGCAGCAATCCCTGCCGACGGACCGTCGGCAGATCATCTCCCACATACATGGTGAACGACTGACCGGCACCGTCCCCCACAACAGCAAGTTCCATCGGCAACGGTGACGTATAGTCCCAGATGGCGGCCTGCTCGAGGCGCGGCGTGATGAAGTAGTGCCGGCTCCGGCGGTGCATGAGCTCCATGTCGCCGATGTAGGAAAGCAGAACTCGTGTGTCGTCTTCGACCGTGCAGTAGGGCCAATTGAGCTGCATCATGTACAAGGCGTCGGCACCCTTGTGGAGGAAGTTTGTCGCCGCGGCGCGGTACATGGCCGGGGAGGCGGACTGGCGATCTGGATCCTTGCGATAGAACGGCCGTACGCCCGGATACACGTAGCAGTCGTGTCTGTGAGCCAGTTGGCTCAGTGCCTCGAAGGGCAGGTTTTGGTCCATGTTTTCGTCGACGTAGAAAATGGGCACGATGAAATCGACTAGATCCTCCTCGAGCCAGACGGGCACGTCCAACCCCGCTTTCTGGTTGCCCGCCGGTGTGGGCAACACGCGCACCCCCAACGCGATCGGGCGACCGCGGCGCCTGGCTGCCTCGTCCACCAGCTCGCGCACCTGGCGCACGAAGTCGGTGAGGATGACCAGGCCTGCATCGACGTGCTCCGGTCGAAACACGGGGTCAGAGTTGGGCTCGTATGCGCAGTCGAGCTCGACGCCGTCGACGCCGTAGCGGGTCACGGCCTCTTCGATGAGGGCGAAGCGCTCCTGCCGGGCTTCGGGGGCCGAGAAGTCGGGCCGAACCGGGTCCTCGGGCAGGTTGTTGGCGGCCAGCCGCAGGCTGGCGTAGAAGTCCATGCCGTGGTGGTGCGCTCGATCGATCAGCATCCTGAGTGGGTCACGGCCCTGGTCGAGCAGACTGAGCACGGTTTCCCGGGCACGCCAGTTGGCCACGTGATCTTCGGCACCGTCGAACCAGATCTCGCCGACCTGTGTTCCATACGACATGGTGCGGCCGATCCCCAGGCCGAAGACGAAGGTGTCGACCATACTGTTGCTGACGACATCCACCGGGTGCAGGACATCGAGTTCTTCAGGTGGTGGCTCGACCGTATACAGGTAGGCATGGCGGGCGTCGTCATAGTAGAGCATCCGCGCCTTGGGCGGTCTGCCCATGGGTCGTCGATCGGTCATTCGTCCACCTCATTCATCAGGAGTGATTCGCGATGCGCATCGAACACTAAGCCCTGCTCATCGGCGTCACCAGGAACCTGTGATTTGGGACCAGCTGTTGGTGCCTTTGCCGATGGCAACATAGACTCTGTGAACTCGTCCCACGCCACGGTAGGAGGCTGAAGTGAGCGACTTTCCACGCCCCATAGCGGGCGGCAATGCCGGCGACGGATTACCTCTCGTCCTCGGCGACGACTCGGTTGTGGGAGACCTGTTTACCGGCGCCAGCGCTGCCCACGTGCTGGACTGGGACGGGGATGGTCAGCACGAGATCGTCGCCTCCGGTGGCAACGGCGACATCTACAGCTACCGGATCGTAGACTTCTTGGCTGACGGCACGCCCATCGTCGATCGCGGCATGCAGTGGGGCGAAGTGTCGCGGGCACTGCATCGCAATGAGCGAGACAAGGGACTGGTAGGCACCATCGCCGTGGTGGCCGACTTCGATGGCGACGGGAGCACGGAAGCGATCCTGGCGCCACGCGGTTATTCACAGAAGGAAACGACGGCAGTCACACTGCAGAATGGCCCCCCTGCGAGCCGGGATGAAGGGAGCCCGATTTCGGTCGAAGGCCGTGAGGTCAACTTCGGTGGCGGCACGGTGGCCGCTGTCGATTGGAACGGGGATGGTGTCGTCGACCTGATCGTGCTTGAAAGCGATCGGGGTGAGATGTGGAGCATGGACGAGGCAGGCGTCGTTCCCGAAGACCAGCGCGATCGGTATGACCGGGATGGTACCTGGTTCACTCGTTATCCCAGACAGTCTCTTCACCTGTTTCACAATACCAGCACGGCAGGCAGCATCGGTTTCACCTATGCAGGGAAGGCGACCATCGAGTTGCCCCGACATTCCTTCCACATCAGCGCCGTCGATCCCACCGACCCGGTATCAGGGCTTTTGCTGTTGAACTACTACGGCAGCGTCCACCACCTGCCGCTGTCGGCGCCGGGGGATGTTCCCGTCTGGGGTGAGGTGGCCGAGTTGTTCACCCTACACGGCGAGCCATTCAACCGCATCGCTACGCTTCAGTCGGGAATCGGGGTTTCGGACGTCGTCGACGCGGGACGTTTCGACATTTTCGCCGCCGACAACGCGGGCAACATCGATTGGGCGCGGTGCTACGGACGGGACGCTGCGAATCGACCGATCTACGATACGCCGCGCAAGGTCAAGCAGCGGAATCCACATGTCAACGGTGGTATCTTCTCGGTCCCCACGGTCGGCGACTGGCGTGGCACCGGCGTGCCGGATCTCCTCGTGGGTAGCATCGAGGGGTACATCTTCTGGTACAAGACACTCTCCACCGACCCACTACGCTTTGCGGCGCCGGAGCGGGTGCGTTATGGAACGACCGAGATTCGCCGGCTTGCGACACCCTACCCCTCAGGAGGCCAGCATTGGGGCGGCTCCCAGAGCCCCTACGACGGTGAGACCGGTGGATACAGCAATCCCGTTCTGATCGATTGGAACGGCAGCGGGTTGCTCGACCTGGTCGTGTCCGACATGATCAGCCTCTATGAGTGGTATCCCAATTGGGGCACACAGACTGCACCGGAACTCGGGCCACCGCAGCGCCTGCACATTGCCGGATCGCCGCTCATTGGACCATGGCGACAACAGCCGGGGATCGGCTGTTTCAGCGACGATGTGCTCCCGGACATCATCATCCAGGATCACGACCTGGATCTGGCTCTGTACCGACGTGCAGGACCGAACGACCTGTCAGCCCTGCAACCAGGTGAGAAGCTGCGCTATGAGGACGGTTCGACGATCAAGACCCACGGTGTCTACACGCCACCCGGCGGTGACGGCCGCGGGCGCACCAAGCTCAACGTGGTCGACTGGGACGACGATGGTCTCCTCGATCTGCTGATCGGTGTCGGCTCACAGCATGGCAGCCCGTATCGCGGCAGCTATGTCCTGTTCGCCAGGAATGTCGGATCCAATCGTGAGCCGGTGTTCTCCAAGCCCGTCGTGCTCCTGTTCGACGAAGATGGCCAGCCACTGGAATTCTGGCGGCATGGGGTGCACATGGCCCCCGTCGACTGGGACGGCGACGGTGCCTTTGAGCTGGTGGCCGGGGCGGATCAGGGCCATATCTGGTACTGGCACCGCGACCATTTCGGCCGTCCCGCCAACGGTGACCCGACCGCGATGGAACGACCCGATGGGGAGGAGGGTTTCGGCCCCCGCGACGACGCCGAAGACCACAATGACCGGTGAAAGCATGGAGAGATCCGTCCACTATCAGGAGCAAGATCCGGGATTCCGATGGATCAAGGATGACGACGTCGCCATCAATTCTGACGGCCCCCTCGACTCGGATCGGACACTGACACCAAACGTGGTGAAGATGGATGGTGGTTACCGGATGTACTACCACGGCTTCGGCCCGGATCGCCCCAACCCCGACTCGAAGGGTTACATCTTGAGTGCTTTCTCCACCGATGCCCAGCACTGGGAAAAGGAGCCGGGCCTCAGGATGGATGCAGGAGGAGAAGGGGCCGCACACTACATCTGGAGTCCCGATGTAATCCCCCTGGAGGACGGTCGCTACCGGATGTACTACGAAGGCAAAACCGAGCAGGAGGCCGGCACCAAGGCGACGATCGTCAGTGCCATCTCCAGTGACGGGTTGAAGTGGGAGCGAGAACCGGGTGTGCGCCTTCAAGCGCCAGGTATGTCCTATCTGGCGCCGCGCTGCCTTTACCTTGAGGGCGGTGCATCCCATCGTTTTCGGCTCTATGCGAGCGCCTATCCATACCCCGATCTGGAGGTTCCCCCGGGTGTATTCACCAACCGGAACATCGTCAGCGCCGTCTCAGAAGATGGCCTGCTCTTCGCCCTGGAACCGGGCATTCGCATACCCCAGGACCGAGACCTGGAATCCAGCGCCGTCTATGCGCCCGAGGTCCTGCGCCTCGGAGAGGGTGGCTGGCGGATGTACTATGCCGGTTGGACGTCAGCCCCGGAGGTGCCGGCGGGATCGAAGTATCACGGCAGGATCTTCAGTGCCTTTTCCCAGGACGGACTGAAGTGGACGAAAAACCCGGGGATCTGCATCGACAATGGCGGGCGATGGGACGCGGCCAAGGCATCCGAGCCATGCGTGATCGATCTTCCCGACGGCCGTTTCCGCATGTTCTACGAAGCCTGCGACATGGAGGGACGCTGGCGTATTGCCAGCGCGACCGCTGTCACATAGGTCAGCTTGACCCCGCCTCAGCCGGTGCCGACGCCATTGGGACCGATACAGCCCCGCAGCTTAAGCTACTTGAGTCGGACGACGCTGATCCCGTAGACGATGAGCCTCGGGATCTCGAAGGTGATGCGACCATCCACGACATTGTGAGCCAGCGCGAGAGGCTCCTTCATCTCCGGATAGATCCACTCGACACGATCGACTCTCGTATCGTCAGGCAGCAGCAGATCGACGCGGATGGGTCCCATCGGGATAGGAGTTTCCATCGCGGCGTCCTCGTCCTGGCGGTAGTTGATCCAATGCACGGGTATGGCCGCCGTCTCCTCGGCTCGCCAGGCGCGAACACGGACCGACCAGGGCGCATCGGTTCGCAACCAGAAACCATCGCACAGGTCTTCCAGTTTGGCCATCAAGCCCTGTCCTTCCCGTGAATCTGGCAGATGCGGATAGACCGGCATCTCTGGCTCTCCGGGCAATGTGCGAAGCACCGTGGGCCTCGGCTGCCAATCGTCGCTCTCCCACCGGAATACAGACCCGACGGAATCGGCAAAAAGCGGGTCCTGTTCTCGCTTGCCGCCTTCCGCATCCATGGTTCCCGTGGCACCGGCGACGACCAGGGCGCCGCCTGCATCCACGTGCCGCTGCACGGCGGCGATCTCTGTGTCATCCAGGCGACGGATGTCGGGCAGGACCAACGTCGGGAACTCATCGGCCCGCTCCGCCAACTGGTCGTCGAACAACAGGTCGTAGAGCACGTGCCCGTCCTCGAGCCATTCGGCGATCCGCTTCAGTGCGTCGAGATAGTCCTCTTCACCGAGGCGTTCGGCCCGTCGCGGATAGACGAGGCCGACTTGAGAGATCGGCGTTGCCGGGTGCAGCAGATCCTCGTGATCGGCGACGAAGCGCTGGTAACGGATGATGGGACCGAAGTAGTCCTCGGGCGCGATCCGCGTGGTCTCCTCG
>PATE01000091.1 GCA_002712305.1 Gemmatimonadota bacterium
GCTAATCGCCCGCAACCGAAAATGGTGGGCCCACCAGGGCTCGAACCTGGGACCAACGGATTATGAGTCCGCCGCTCTAACCAACTGAGCTATAGGCCCATCGTCCTGTCGTCTGCCGGCGTCCTGCAAGGGTCAAAACATCAGGGCCGATCCGATCAGGGTCAAGAGGATGGCCGCCTCCTAGGCGCTGTCTCCCGTTGCGTGTTCCGCCAGTTGTGTTCGTGTGCTGATCAGCTCTCGCACGTGCTCGTTCAACGACTGTACTTCACTCTCCAGTCTCGCCTCCTGGGCCTGCCGCAGGCGTCGTGTCGTGTCGTCGATCTGGCGTGTCAGACTCTCGCGCCTCAGATGTAGCAGATGATCCTTCCACAGCTGCCGCGCCTGAGCCTCGTCGAATTCCTCCATGGCGCTCGTGGCCACAAGCTGGCCCAGAGGATCGTCTCCCAGCTCACTCATCAATGCGGACACGTCGATTCGATCGGAACTGGCAAAGCGTGCTCCCAGCAGTTCGACGAGATGGGCCACGAGAGGATCGGTAAACTCGTCCGCCCCCAGTCGCTGAATCGTTGGGCCAATGTACTGAGGGAACTGCAACAGAAGGGCTCCGAATTGTCGTTCCAGCCGCTGCGCCGCTGTCGGTGGCGGCAAAGGTGCCGGACCTTGAGGCGCCTCTGGCTCAGACTGAGGTGCTTCAGATCGACGCCGGGATGCCGACGTCTTGCGGTGTGCCAGTGATTGCTCCACATCTCGGCGCAGGGCGGTTTCATCCACACCAAATCGCTGGGCTACACGTCGTAGCATCAGATCCTGCCGAACCGACTCGGTCGTGTCACCCACCAGGGGCAGGAGTTGATCGATGGCGCGGGCCCGGCCCTGGACAGACGTCACATCCATGGTGGAGGCCATGTGATCGAGATATACATCCAGGGCAGCAGGGGCGCTCTCTACCAGTTGGGAGAGCGCCTCAGTACCTGACTCACGAACCAGGGAATCGGGGTCCTGGCCCTCAGGAAGTGTGACGACGCGAACGTCGAGATCGGTCCTGAGCAGGATTTCGATGCCGCGGACCGCCGCATTCGAACCCGCAGCATCTCCATCGAAGAGCAGGACCACCTTCTCGGCATAGCGACCCAGAAGCTCAGCATGCTCCGTCGTGAGTGCAGTGCCCGACGCGGCCACGACATTGTCGACGCCCGCCTGAACTAGACTCAGGACATCCATATAGCCCTCCACGACGATGGCCGTCTTGCTACGACGGATCGGTTCGCGGGATCGGCTCAGCCCATACAGAACCCGGCTCTTGTGGTAGATGGCCGTCTCGGGTGAATTCAGATACTTCGGCTCATCCTCATCCGACATGGCCCTGGCGCCAAAGGCGATGACGCGACCCGACAGATTGCTGATGGGGAAGATGATCCGTTGACGGAATCGATCGTAGTGACCCTGCCCGCGCCGGCTGGGCGAGACGAGTCCGGCCTGGCTGAGGACATCGGGTGCAAACTGTCGGCGCCCCGCCATTTCAAGAAAACTCGTCCAGCCGCCAGGTGCGAAGCCAAGCTGCTCACGATCGATGACTTCGTCGCTCAAGCCTCTGCCGCGCAGGTAGCCGAGCGCTTCGGCCCCCTCGGGCTGCCGGATCATGTAGTGATAGTACTTTGTCGCCAGGTCGTGGGCGCGGAAGAGCGGATCGAGGCGATCATCCTCTCCCTGACCGCGTTGCTTGGGTAGTTCGATTCCGGCGCGTTCGGCAAGGAACGTGACCGCCTCAATGAAGCTGACCTTGTCGATTTCCTGAACGAACTTGAACACGTCACCCGAGACCTGGCAGCCGAAACAGTGATAGAACTGGCGTTGAGCATTGACATTGAAGGAGGGTGTCTTCTCTTCGTGGAAGGGGCACAGCCCCGTCCAATTGTTGCCTCGCTGACGCAGTTGCACATGGGCCCCCACGACATCGATGATGTCGGAGCTGTCGCGAACGCGTTCGAGAGTTTCTTCGGGGATTCGGGCCATGGGCGGGTCGGTTCGGCTGCCAGCTATGACTGCGGGTGACGGGGAGTGAGCTCTCGCTGGAAACTACAGTCAAAGAACGCCCCGGCAAATTCCCTACAATCAGGCCGCAGATCCCTGTGCCTCTATCCAAGATCTTGTGGCTACTTCGAATAGCTGAGCACAACTGGTTGGGGTGCCCTGGATCGCTCGCATGACGCTCAACCGAGTGCGCCACATCACAGACTTCACAACCCGGTCACGCGTATCTTGCGTCTTGGGGCTTGCCGATCGGTCTCGACTTTCAGGCGGCTGAGTTTCTGTAAGTCCTTGGAATCGCACCAGATCGGGCAGCAGCCAGACCCTATGTTTGGGCCGTGAGTTCAACGGTTGAAGATGCAGTCGCTGAGCCCGATTCCTCTCCTGTAGACGGCTAGAATTTGCTTGACTTGGCCTACCATTGCCCTAACTTTACGGCGCTTCTATACTTTCGTAAGGACTTGGTGTGTCCGGCTCAAGGCTTCGGGGCCACAGTGACCCAGAGAGGTCAAGGCGTCGCTTGCTTTCAAGGCACGAACCCACCTTCCTTATGGAGACGGTCTTGATTTGTGAAGACCGTGACTTCACAAGCCATTGTACGCTCTCAGAGAGCGTGCCGTACCAGATCCACATAGGCGAACCATCTTTAGCTCACAAGCAAGAACGACTTCGAGATCGTGTGAATTAGATGAGGAGGATTGAGGATATGTCGAGAGGCAAAGGGACGCTCTTCGCTCTCGTAGCCATCGGTGCCATGATGGCTTCACCTGTCGTAGCTGCTACGACATCCGGCGCTGTCGCAGCGACGGATGAACGTGCTCCCGCGGCGGTCACAGATGTGACCGGATTTGCCGGAACGGATGGAGTCGAAATCTCCTGGGCCCTTTCGGCCTCCGACTTCGTGCGCCCATCGCCGACCGGGTCGGACTTCACGTCCGGCGGCAGCTTCAGCAACGTCAATGACGTGGCTGGATACAATGTCTATCGCGATGACGAACTTGCCGGCTCCGTGAAGGCCGGCGAGACGGCGTTCGTCGATTCGAACGCTATCGGCTCGTCCATCATTTACGTCGTGACCGCCGTTGACGCCGCAGGCAATGAGAGCGATCACTCCGAAGAGGTCATCATCTCTCTCGGTCCGGCCCCGGTGGCGGTTATCGAAACTCCCGATGGTGACTATGGCACCATCGATCCTGACGACTTCGATACGCAGACCATCAACATCGAGAACGCTGCGACGGTGGACGATGCCAACCTGACGGTGACCATCACCGTCGTCGGCGAGGGTTTCAGTTCCTCGGACGATAGTATCGATCTTGCTCCGGGCGAAGAAGGTTCTGTCGAGATCACCTTCGATGCCGAAGATGTCGACAACCTGAATGGCACCTACGTCGGAACCGTGACGGTCAAAACCACCGACCCCGACAATCGCAAGGTGGTCTACGACGTCACCGCAGAGATCGTCGACGGTATCGGCCCGACAGAGATTGACATCACCCCTGCTAGCGTCACCTTCGCAGCCACCGTCATCGGTAATACGCGGACGATCGAGCTGACCATCGCCAACATCGGTCGCCCTACCCTTGAGGGCGAGGTTTCTATCTCCGGCGACGCCGAATTCACCATCGATGTGGACAGCTACTCGCTCGATACCGATGGCGAGGAAGTGGTGACTGTCACCTTTGCCCCAACTGCGACTGTCACATCCACCGCGACGATCACGATTACCAGCAACGACGAAGGTGCCCCGAGCACAGATGTCGAGGTCAGCGGTCGTGGAACGGCCGCGCCCGAAGGTCCTGGTGTGGTCGCAGCTGAGGTGAGCAAGGTCCAGTTGACCTTGGATACGACGCTTCCCACCGAGCAGGCCGACATCGACGCTCTCAGAGATCAGATCATCGCAGCGCTATCCGAGGCGCTCGGCATTCCCATCTCGCGATTCGTCGACGTCACCCTTACCGAGGGTTCGGTGATCGTCAACTTCACAATCACCCAGACGGTCACAGAAGAGGGTGAGCCCACTGCAGCTGAAGCTGTTGCCACGCTACAGGCGGTTATCGCCGACACGGCGACAGCTAACCCGATCACCGCCATCGCTCCCGTCACCGCAGTCGTCGACAACTCTGAAACCGTCGTCCTGCAGCCTGAAGATGCCGACGGCAATCCGGTCTTGGGTTGGTTCACGCGGGGTGCCTTTGGCAACCAGGTGGCTGTCGATGACTTCTTCGCCTTCGCCGGTGGCTACGGCAAGGCAGACGGCGTGGACGACGATTTCGACGCAAAGTTCGATATCGCCGGTCCCGATGGTGATTCCGATCCCGATGGTAAGGTCGGAATCGATGACTTCTTTGCCTTCGCCGAAAACTACGGCACCGTGGTCGCCAACGCCGACGAGATCATCGCAGCTCTTCAGTAACGCGGTCGATCATCTGCCGGCCGTATTCGGCAAGATCCAAATAGAAAGCCCCCACCGATCGCTCGGTGGGGGCTTTTCCTTTTTTCTGTCGGACGTGATCCAGATCACGTAACCTCAAGTGGCTACAGCAGTTGGCGTCTCTTCGGCTACAGATTCTGCTTGACCACCGCCGCGAAAGCCGATACCGTTGTTGATCTGAAGTCGGGCTTCCCATTCAGCCTGTTTGCGGTTCATTTCGCCGCCGAGCACCCGCTCCGGAGATATTGCAACATGCGCTCATCCCAACGTCTGTTGTGCACGGCGGCCCTTGTCGTGGCCGCTGTAACCACATCATGGGCAGTAGAGTCCGGCCCAATCAGGTCGGTGGACAACATCCCTCCTGCCCCTGTGACAGAGCTACGGGCCTTGAGTACGGGCGACGAAGTGTTGGTGACCTGGACGCAGTCGGTTGATGACGCGATCTCCTTTACCCCCTTCGGCGACGCCATCGTGCCCCGCGGGGGTGTGAACGGATATCGTGTCTATCGCACGGTTCAAGGAGAGTCCGCGGAGCTCATCGGCATCGTGTCTCCTGGATCCTTCGATTACATCGACGACGCCGCGACTGCAGGTATCACCTACATCTACTCCGTCAAGCCCTTCGACGCCGACAACGAGACAGACCCGGCCATCGAGCCTGGCTCCGCTGATGATCTCGCGCGAATCATCTCACTGGGTGGTCAGCCGCCGGATGTCGTTGTTGTAACTCGCGTCCAGAGCCAGATGACCTTCGACGCAGTCATCGATGTCGAGGATGAGGCGGCAGTCGAAGTCTTCGTAACCGACTTCATCACCTTGCTGGCGAATCTTCTCGGCATCGATCCCGCGCGGATCAGCGTGACCTCCGTGACTGCAGGCAGTATCGTCGTCGACTTCGAGATCCTNGATGTCGAGGGTGCGGATGACGAACATACCGCCGCTGAGGCCCTGGAGAATCTGCTGGTCCTCGTCGAAGACGATACGGCTGATGAGTTCGCCACGATCGGTCCCGTCCTTCAGATCGAAGACAACACGTCCACCGACACGGTCGTGATTCCACAACCAGTAGATGCTGAGGGAAATGTGATCCTCGGCTGGTTTACACGGGGGGGCACCCAAGTCGGCTTAGATGACTTCTTTGCCTTCGCTGAAAACTTTGGACGCACTGATGCAAGCCCCGAATTTGACAGCACCTTCGACATCGTGCCGAGTGGGGCCGTCGATATAGATGACTTCTTTGCCTTTGCCGAAAACTTTGGCAAGATCGTCGCGAATGCGTCTGAGATTAAGGATCTACTGAATCAGTAGCCAGTATCTAAGAACGTGAGAGGCCGGCTTTTTTCGTGAGAGCCGGCCTCTTCTTTTTTTGGGCCGATTACCAGCCGTTGTGCAATCTCTTGACAAGCCCAATGGCGGTAGATACTTTTTGTATACCCGGACGACATCGCTTCCTCGCGAGTCGAAGGATTCTGGCGCCGGCCATTGTGTTTTCGGGTTGGCCGGGTAGGTGCAGGGTGTTTGTGGAATCCTTCTCTTGATCTAATCAACTCAGCCAGACCTCGCTCAACCGGATCAATCAGGCCGGATTCATTGTGGCATTCGTGTTCGCACGAATCACGACGATGAACTGCCCACAACCGGTAGCGCGAATTCTGAGTCACCGATCTCCCAATCAGCCTACACCCTTCCAACAAATACCCCAACGCACCATTCAAGTCTACAACGGCAGCACCCTTGTCCGTCGCCTCTGCGGTTGATGACAGGGGCACGGGCCCTGCGCGTCAGATGACGTGGCAGGTCCAAGTCAATCCCCGGAGAATCGTGCGGCTGCGGCCGTATCAGAATCTCCCTTCCTTCTCTTCTCTATAAGTCGGATCGAGTACAATGCCCCCGGAGCGCAATAACGATCGCAACGAACGAGGTGGTCGCGGCCGCGGAAATCGCGGTGGCAATCGCGGTGGCAATCGCGGTGGCAATCGTGGTGGCAACGTCGACTCACGGTCGACGCGCGCCAGAGCCGCCCAGGCCCAAGCAGCCGAAGCCGAAGAAATAGAAGCTGAGGCCGCTGCCGAGCGGGCCGAAAAGGGTTCCAACGGTGCCAATCGCTTGAACATCATCGAGCTTCAAGCGATGAACATCCTCGACCAGCAAGCGCTGGCCAAGGATCTCGGTGTCAGCGATTACCACTCTCTGCGCAAACAGGAACTGATCTTCTCCATTCTGAAGGCGCAGACCGAGCGATCGGGTCTGCTCTTCGCCGAGGGCGTTCTCGAAGTTCTGGAAGAGGGGTTCGGTTTCCTTCGCTCTCCGAGCTACAACTATGTGCCCGGTCCCGACGACATCTACGTCTCGCATTCGCAGATCAAGCGTTTCAGCCTGCGCACGGGAGATACTATATCCGGTCAGATTCGTCCGCCGAAGAACGATGAGAAGTATTTCGCCCTGCTTCGCGTCGAGGTGATCAACTTCGAAGATCCGGAAGTCACCAAGAACAAGACGATCTTCGAGAACCTGACAGCCCTCCATCCTCGCGAACGGCTGACCCTCGAGCACGATCCGAAGAACATGACGACACGGATCCTCGATCTGCTGTCACCGATCGGCAAAGGGCAGCGCGGCCTGATCGTGGCACCGCCTTTCACCGGCAAGACCATGCTGCTGCAGAATCTGGCCAACGCGATCACAAAGAATCATCCGGAGTGCGTCGTCATCGTTCTTTTGATTGACGAACGACCGGAAGAAGTCACCGAAATGTCGCGCTCCGTCGACGGCGAGGTCGTCAGTTCGACCTTCGACGAGCCGGCTACGCGGCATGTGCAGGTGGCAGAGATGGTGATCGAGAAGGCCAAACGTCTGACCGAGCACAAGCGCGATGTCATAATCCTTCTTGACAGCATCACTCGTCTTGCCCGCGCCTACAATGTGGTGACGCCCCACTCCGGTCGAATTCTGACCGGTGGTGTGGACTCCACGGCACTGCAGCACCCCCGTCGATTCTTCGCCGCTGCACGTAACGTCGAGGAAGGTGGTTCTCTCACGATCATCGGTACGGCGCTCGTGGATACAGGATCGCGCATGGACGAGGTGATCTTCGAGGAGTTCAAGGGCACAGGCAACATGCAGGTGACCCTCGATCGCCGTCTGAGCAATCGTCGAACGTGGCCAGCAGTGGATGCGACCTTGACGAGTACACGAAAAGAGGAATACCTCCTCTCCGAGTTTGAACTGAGTCGTTCCCACATTCTACGTCGGATTCTCAACCAGATGGGTGTGATCGAGGGAATGGAATTCCTCCTCGAGCGTATGGACGGCAGCTCTTCGAACGAGGAGTTCCTCAAGGCGATGAACGACTGACGGTCGCTTCGCTCCCGTCAGTTTCGGAGTTTTGCTGCGCAAAACGTCCGGACAGAGGCGCTCTGGGTTGCCAGAATTAGTCGATACCGTACTTTTACCTGCTCCAGCCAACTTGAAGAGCAAGAACAGGCCATGAAAAAAGACATACACCCCGAATACCGTCCCGTCGTCTTCCTCGACGTCAGTTCTGATTTCAAGGTGCTGACGCGATCGACGGTGAATGCGAACGAGACGATCGAGTGGGAAGACGGCAAGGAATATCCCGTCGTTCGTTTTGACTTGAGTTCTGCGTCGCACGCATTCTACACTGGCAAAGAGCAGAGCCTGAACGATCGCGGTGGACGTATTCAGCAGTTCCGCGATCGATATGCCCAGCAGCAGAAGAAAGATGCTGCAAAGGCCGCAGCCGAGGCTTCTACAGAAGACGCCCCAGCGGCAACAGAAGCGGAGCAGACCGCCGACAGCTAGCACGCTGCGCGTCATGTTTTCAGGGTGATGGTCCCGTCATGGGTACTGTCACCCTTTTTGTATGTCTCCCTCCGTGTGCCTTTCCCCTGAATATGTGTCCCTCACCTGCTCGATACGAGGTATCGATGGAAGAGTCCCGCACCGAAGATCTGCCCGTCGGCGGTCAAGCGGTGATCGAGGGCGTGATGATGCGGGCTGAGAATCGCATCGTCACTGCCGTGCGAACACCCGAGCAGGAAATCGTCGTTCGCGAACAGGAGCATATCCCCTGGAGCCGACGATTCGGCCTCCTGAGGATGCCCATTCTGCGTGGCGCGGTGGCCTTCATCGAGATGATGATCATCGGTCTCCAGACGTTGAATTTCTCTGCCGATGTTGCCCTGCAGTCGGAGAGGCGATCCATGCCGGAGGCACAGGAAGGCGGATGGAAGGACCGTCTTGCTCTCGCCGCGACATTGGTCAGCTCGTTGGCCATTGGTATTGGCGTCTTCTTCTTTCTGCCACTGGCCGCCGCACAAGCGACCGGCAGTGAGCGCGATGCGGTCAGCTTCAATCTGCTGGCCGGCCTGGTCCGAACCTGTCTCCTGCTGCTGTATCTGTACGGAATCAGCCGATGGCAGGAGATTCGGCGTGTCTTCCAATACCACGGTGCTGAGCACAAGAGCATCTTCACCCTCGAAGCGGGGGCCGATCTCACTGTCGATGAGGCTCGTGGATTTGGCCGACTCCACCCACGATGCGGGACGAGTTTTCTGCTCATCGTCGTCCTGTTGTCGATTCTCGTGTTCGCCCTTGTCGATTCGGCATTCATCGATGTTTTCGGTCACCCCCAAAGCCTGTTGGAACGATTCCTCACACATCTTTCGGTGCTGCCCTTCATCTCCGGACTTTCCTTCGAACTGCTGAAACTGTCCGGCCGAAAGCGAAATCATCCGGTGACGAAGTTGGTCATTCGCCCCGGCCTCTGGCTGCAACGGATCACAACCAAAGAACCCAGCGACGATCAACTCGAGGTCGCCTTGGTGGCCCTGCATCGGGCCCTCGGTCAGACATCGCCGCTGACGCATTGCGACTGGGATGAATGGCGCATGCGACCGGCACCCGTCGTGCCATCGGAGACGTCATGAGCAAAACCCTGGAACGCCTCGAAGCGATCGAGGAGCGCTACGACGAAATCACGCAACGACTCTCCGATCCCGAAATCGCTCGGCAACCGACCGAGTATCAGAAGCTGGCCCGCGAGGAAGGCGAGCTCAAAGAAGTGGTCTCCGTGGCCACAGCTTATCGACAGGGCAATCAGAGCCGCGAGGAAGCCAGGCAGATCATTGAGGATGGGGAAGACACGGATCTGGTCGAGCTGGCACAGGCAGAACTCAGCGAACTCGACGTGCAGATGGAGGAACTCGAGCAGCGTGCCCGCAAACTTTTGATCCCGCGCGATCCCAATGACGGGCGCAATGCCATCGTTGAAATTCGCTCGGGTGCAGGCGGCGATGAGGCGGGACTCTTCGCTGCCGACCTGCACCGCCTGTATTCGCGGCACGCCGAGCGCCACGGATGGAACCTCGAGCAACTCTCCTCGAGTACGAATCCCTCGGGAGGCTTCAAGGAGGTGATCTTCATGATCAACGGTCCGGGGGCTTTCGGTAGACTCAAATACGAGAGTGGAGTCCATCGTGTGCAGAGAGTTCCCAAGACCGAAGCCAGCGGGCGCATTCACACGTCAGCCGCGTCCGTCGCTGTGCTGGCCGAGGCGGAGGACGTGGACGTGGAGATCGATGCCGAGGATCTCGAGATCGACGTCTATCGTTCGAGTGGGCCGGGTGGGCAGAGTGTGAACACGACAGATTCGGCCGTCCGCATCACGCACAAGCCGTCGGGTCTCGTCGTCAGTTGTCAGGATGAGAAGTCGCAACTGAAGAACAAGAACAAGGCGCTGAAAGTGCTGCGGGCGCGTCTGCTCGATCTGAAGAAAGCCGAGCAGGATGCCAAGCTGTCGCAGGAACGTCGCGAGCAGATCGGCAGCGGAGACCGCAGCGCCAAGATCCGCACCTACAACTATCCCCAGGGGCGGGTCACGGACCATCGCGTGAATGTGACCTTGTATCAACTCGAAGAGGTCCTGGACGGGGCCATCGAGGCCTTCGTCGATGAGCTGCTCGCCGCCGAGCAGGAGCGCCTTCTGGCGTTGGTAGACTGAGGTGGCGTCATGGATACGGCTCTGTGATGGCGGAAGCCTGGGGCCACCGGCGTGACCGAAGTTACCTGGAAAACGCTCGATCTGATCAATGAGGCCACACAGTTTCTGGCCTCGCGTGAGATTGAAAATCCTCGACTCGAGACCGAACTGCTGCTGGCTGCGGTCCTCGGCATTCGCCGGATCGACCTCTACCTGCAATTCGAGCGGATCCTGCAGGCTGGCGAGGTCGAGACCTTCCGTGCCCACGTTCGACAGCGACTCAACGGATGCCCGGTTCAGTACATCACCGGAGAAGCTGGCTTTCGGCTCCTCGATCTGGAGGTGACACCAGCGGTCCTCATCCCGCGGCCGGAGACGGAACTGCTTGTCGAACATGCCCTCCCTCTGGCTGAGCAAGGGGCGACGACTGCACTGGATCTATGTTGCGGTTCCGGCGCGATTGCAATCTCCCTTGCCACCGAGGCCACATCGCTGTACGTGACGGGGAGTGACCTCTCGTCAGAAGCGATTCGCGTGGCTCGACGGAATCGGGACCGTCATGATCTGAACCAGCGCCTACACCTGGTCTGCGGCGATCTGTTCGCGCCGCTGGGCGCCGATGTTCGCTTCGACATGATCATCACCAATCCGCCCTACATCGGCAGCGCCGAAATCGAAGATCTTCAACCCGAAGTGCGGGATCACGAGCCGCGGCTTGCTCTCGACGGCGGCGCAGACGGTCTGGACGTTGTTCGTCGCATTGTGGCAGGTGCCGTAGATCACCTGACGCCGGGTGGCCATGTTCTGATCGAAGTCGGTCACACGCAGGCTGAGCAGGTGGTGGATCTCATGTCTGGCCGACAGCTTGAGGTGACGGTGCACGAAGATCTCGCCGACATTCCGCGCATCGTGATCGGACGTCTCGGCTAACCCCGGCCGCCTCAGCGGCTCGTTCTCTACACACGCCGACTCCAATCGGAGTCACCCCCTCGCCAACCCCAGGCTCGGGTGTCAGGCCCTATCCCTCTAATTTACTGATAGTTAGCATTCACTCCGTGTCTCCGGTTGGGCCGGCACGAAGGTTGAAGTGTAGCTGTATCCGCACGAAACCTGACGCTCGTCTAAAGAATTCTCTTGACGAGGTGCACAAACGTCCACTATTCTTTTGTGCACCAACCACAAGGAGACATGATGGTATCCGCCAAATCACAATCTCTCGGCCGCAAGGCCAATGGCAGTGAACCCGTCGACCGAACCCAGGCGCTGGATCAGGCGCTTGCTCAGGTCGAGAAGCAGTTTGGTAAGGGCGCCATCATGCGCCTCGGTGAGAATCACGTCGCCGATGTCGAGGTGATTCCCACGGGCTGTCTGTCCATCGATGCTGCGCTTGGCATTGGCGGCATCCCTCGGGGGCGCGTGATCGAGATGTTTGGTCCGGAGTCTGCCGGGAAGACCATGTGCGCTCTGACGACGGTCGGGCAGGCACAGAAGCAAGGTGGTACGGCGGCCTTCGTCGACGCCGAACACGCACTCGACGTGACCTTTGCGCGTCGACTCGGTGTGGATGTAGAGAATCTGCTCGTGTCGCAACCCGACTCGGGGGAAGAAGCGCTCGAGATCACCGATACCCTCGTCCGCAGTGGGGCCCTCGACATCATCGTCGTCGACTCCGTTGCCGCACTCGTGCCCCGTGCCGAACTCGAAGGCGAGATGGGTGATGCCCAGATGGGTCTGCAGGCCAGACTGATGTCGCAGGCGCTGCGAAAGCTGACAGGGTCCATCCAGAAGTCGAAGTGCACCGTCATTTTCATCAACCAACTGCGAATGAAGATCGGCGTCATGTTCGGCAGCCCCGAAACCACCACGGGTGGTCGTGCTCTCTGCTTCTACTCCTCCGTTCGACTCGACATCCGCGGAATTGGAAACATCAAGGACGGCGACCAGGTCATCGGACGGCGTACTCGCATCAAGGTGGTGAAGAACAAAGTCGCTCCGCCCTTCAAGGAAGCCGAATTCGACGTCATGTTCCGGGGTGACGATGTCGGCATTTCAAAGGAGGGAGATCTGCTCGATCTCGGCGTGAATCACAGCATCATCGAGAAGAGTGGAACGTGGTTCTCCTATGGCGGCGAGCGACTCGGCCAGGGGCGAGAGAACGCCCGCATGTATCTGCGAGAGAATCCAGAAGTGGCGGGGCAGATCGAAGCTGAGGTCCGCACCGCGCTCGGCATCGAACTCCCAGGACAGGCCGGTGCCGACAAGGAGCCCGACCCTGAGGTCATCGCCGCCGGCTGACAACTGAAACCAAGAGTGGCCCGCGGCAGATTCCCTGATGCCGCCAGCCCTGTCGCGGGTCGCTCCGTCCCTTCCATCCCCAACGCTCCCCGAACCCCACTGACCAATCGGCCCTGGCCGATGTTGCTCCCTCCTCCCTCGAAGAAGGGCCGCCTCCCCCCTCAGGCGGCCCTTCTTTGTTATGTGTCATCGTTCTACATTCGGTCCCTCGCAGTCGTGAATCTGAAACAGCTGGCAACAGGTGGCGGAAGACCGGACACATATGCGCACACTCATCAGCGAGGTTGACATCCTCGCGAGGGTACGCGAGTTGGCTTTCCAAATTGCAGCCGACGATTCGACGCCACCCGTCGTGCTCGGCATCCTGAACGGCGCCGTCCCCTTCATGATGGAACTTCTTCGACAGTTTCCCGAGGACTACGCCCAATCGGCGGACTGGGATTTCGTCGACGCCTCCTCCTACGCGGGGGAGGTCTCCACGGGAATCGTGAAGATCGACAGAGGCCCCGTCATGGATTGCTCTGGTCGTCCGGTCCTGGTGGTAGACGGAATCGTGGACACAGGACGAACGATCGACGCCGTGCTTCGCCATCTCCACACACTCTCTCCCTCGACGGTCCGTGTGGCCACATTACTGGACAAGCCTTCCAGGCGCGTCGTGAGTGTACCCGTTGACTACTGTGGCTTCGAGATCGACGATCATTTCGTCGTAGGTTTTGGCATGGACGTGGACCAGCGCTATCGCAGCCTGCGTTTCATCGGTGTGGTCGACGACGACACTGAGGTCTAGCCAGGTTGCCCTGCTTGAACGCGAGGCTATCTTCAACTCGCGATTCCTGAGACCTCATCGATCTGGACGATCATGACTGCCAAGCGAGTCCTCATTACCGGTACCTCGGGTCTTATTGCCGGTGCTGCCTACCGACGCCTCAGCGCGCTGCCAGAGCAATTCGACGTGTATGCACTGTCGCGTCGTCGCCAGGCATCAGAACGCGCAGGAGAAGATGGGCCACCACAGATCGGCGACGATCGGTTCTTTCTGGCAGATATGGCTGATCTCGACGCGGTGACAGAGGCCTTTACGGGCATGGATGTTGTCGTCCATCTGGCCGCTGATCCAAGGCCGGATGCCACCTGGGAGCATCTGCTCGAGAGCAACATCATCGGTGCACGAAATGCCTTTGAGGCCGCTGTTCGTACGGGCGTCAAACGTGTCATCTACGCCAGTTCGATCATGGTATCGTGGGGGTATCAGCTCGACGATCCCTACAAGGCATTGTCAGCGGGCCGCTTTGAAGATCTCGCTCGCCAGGAAGTGCACACGGTGACCCACGAATGGCCACCACGCCCCACCGGTCTCTACCCGTCGACGAAGGTGTGGGGAGAGGCGCTGGCACGTTATACGGCTGATGTACACAATGTTTCCTGCCTCTGTCTGCGCATCGGCTGGGTGAATGCCGAGGATCATCCACATCGTCCCGAATCGGGTGCGGTCTGGTCCAGTCAGCGAGATGTCGTTCAGTTGATCGAGAAGGCCATCGAAGCGCCAGATGACGTGCACTTCGACATCTTCTACGGTGTGTCCAATAACAAGTGGAGATGGGTCGATATCGATCACGCTCGCGAGGTCCTCGGTTACATTCCGCAGGACAGCGCCGAGGAAGCCCTGCAGGGAAGCTGAGCATCTCTCAGCTTCGCCCACCGTCGTGTGACGACTCATGATCCTGAGTGATCTCAGCCAATGTCTCCCTGGTGACACCGTAACACGTCAGTCCAGTCACCAGGGAACATGGATGTTGCTGGATTACTCCACTGCGGCGACAGTAGATCTACCCCCTGTTCAGGGAACGATGGTCTATGGTGCCGGTCGCCTTGGCTCCCCGCCCCTAACGCTGCCCCTGCCGGTTCAGGGTTGCTACACCATCTACATCGCCTGCTGGCACGACATCCACATGGGTGGATCACGTCTCCGTCTGCGGCTGTCGGAGGATCAACATTGGCGCCAGCTCGAGCCTGAGGTGATGTCACCCAAGGATGGTGACTTCCCTGGACGTGCTATTGCCCAGGGGGACATTACCGAGGTGTTCTGGCGAGTGGCCGAGCTGTCGTCGTCCGCCCTCATCATCGATCGCGTCCGCACCTGGGCGGAGCCGTCAGGGCGCGGCGACCAGGCTGTCGACAAGGGGGCCTGTCTGGCGTGGGTTCGACTCGAACCCGCTTCAGAGCAGGATCGGGATCGATATCAGGGGCGAGGTCGAACGCAGACTCCGGCGCCGCAGTTTGCGCAATACGACAATGGTGGGTGGTGGCAGAAGGGCTGTCAGACCGTCGACGACCTTCACGCTTCCCTCGACTGATTCGCCGGTACCGACCAGTGGCGAATCAACTGGGGGTGTTTCTCCAACGAAGGCGCCTGCTACCCGAGCGAAGTGGCCCAACAGATGGGCCGTGACCCAGAGGTCACGCGCTGCATCGATGAATTCGTGCGCCGAGGCATCGATCCACTTCAGGTTGCCCTCGAATACGCCGACACAAAGGGGTTGTCCCTCTATCCCTCCTACCGCATCGGTGGCAAACGACCGGCGCCCACGATTGCCACCACCAACGAGATGCCCTTCTTCGATTCACACCAGCACTGCTTGTGTGTGACGGCGGAGGGTACACCCACCTGCCACTACAGTTTTGCATATCCGGAGGTGCGAGACTACTTCACGTCCGTTCTGCGAGAGGTGGTTGAGAACTACGATGTCCCCGGCGTCCACTTTCTCTTCATCCGCAGCAATCCCTTCGTTCTCTACGAAGAGAAAACGGTCGACGAGTTCAAAGCGATCCATGGCCAGGATCCCCGTACACTGCCTGAAGATGACGCGACATTCTGGCAACACCGGGCGAACTACGCGACCCAGTTCGTGCGTCAACTACGGGAGATGCTCGACAAGGTTGGAAAGTCCCAGGGGAAACACCTGGAGCTGTCGGTAGCTGTGCCGCCCCTCGGGAATGGCCCCACGTGGTGTATCGATGGTGCTACATGGGCTCGAGAAGGACTTGTGGATTGGCTCACCGTCCACGCGGGAGGCATCCTGCCTTTGGAAGCGGTAGGGGCCTATCGGCAAGCCATCGAGGGAAGCAAGACCCCGCTGATCGTCGACTTCTATCCACGCCGAATGCCGGCTTGTGATCGACTTCGTCGTGCCGTCGACTACTACGAGGCGGGTGCCGACGGATTCTGTTTCTGGGATTCTCAGGCGAGGGTCGTACGGGCCAGCGAGTTTGCGACAGATCGCTTTCTCGGACACCGGGAAGATCTGCTCGACTGGGCCGAACAGATGCCGGACACGTTCCGTGTCATCCCCCTGGATACGCTGCAGGGATATACGATGGATCGTCGCTACTGGACGCTTACGAGCGGCTGATCTTCCCGCGAACCTGCTCGCGCTGAAGCGCGCGGCGTTCCTCCTCAAACCCGAATTCGCCGAGTTCCTTCTGCAAGCGGGATCTCTTGCCTTCGAGCTTCTTCTTCTTGCGTTCCAACGTGGCCTTGTCGGCGTCGAAGACCTTCTTCTGACCGGCAGCGGCCTTGAGATTCAGCAAGACCTTGTGCTTTTCCTGCTCGACGGTGGAGATGGTGCGCTGGAGCAGACTCATGCGCACGGTCGTGATGATCTTGGCGATCACGACCCCGACAACACCGGTCAATGCGGCGACCATGGAGAACAGTTCCATGGGTCACTCTACTTTCTGCGCTCGGGCCCTCAGATCTGGCCAAAGGGCTCAGGCGAGGATGCTCGTCAGCGCCTCGGCGAGTTGGTCCACCTGTGTCTCGTCGTTATAGATGTGCGTCGAGAAACGCAGACAGTTGTAACTCTCGCCAAGTTCGCCCTGGACCTCGGTGTAAACATACGTACCCTGTGCGACCTTTGCGGCAATACTGTGTTCATCCCAGAGTCGCTTGTGGACTTCACTGTTGGTCATGCCATCGACGGCGAAGGTGACCATTCCACTGCTCAACTCCGGTTGATCGGGGGTCAACAAGCGGAGACGCGGGATCTGCCGCAGGTGCCCACGAACTCGCATGGATAAGGCCCGGCACCTGGCTTCGATCCGGGCTTTTCCGAGGGCATTGTGGAAATCGATGGCCACACCGTGACCAAGGATCCCTGCCACATCTCGGGTGCCGCCTGAACCGGAATACGCCATGTATCCCTTCAGGAGCGAGAGGGGATGGATTCGGTCCTGCGCCTGCTTGCGGATGTAGAGGATGCCTGTGCCCTTAGGCGCCAGGAGCCACTTGTGACTTGAGGATGCCATCGCATCCACGCCCAACCTGCGCACGTCCACGTCGAGCATGCCCGGCGTCTGCGCTGCATCGCACACCAGGAGAATATCCCGCGGTCGGGTAACGGCGGCGATGTCTGCCATGGGCATCTGCAGGCCCGTGATCGTGTCGGCATGCATGAAACTGCAGACGCGTGTGCGGGGCGTCAGATGCTGCTCCACGAGTCGCACAAGCTGAGCGCTGTCCTTCACCGGATTGGGCATCTTCAGATAGTTCACCTTGATGCCGCGATACTGGCGCAGATACTGCCAGCACGCCATTCCGCCGCC
>PATE01000092.1 GCA_002712305.1 Gemmatimonadota bacterium
AGGACTGCTCCATGAATCACCGCCATCATCACTGATCCAGATCCAGTTGCTCTGCTCGCCGCCGATATTCCCTCCCCCACGGCCGGCAATTCGATCGCAGACCACGATCAGACGACCGTCGCTCAAGCAGCTCACGCGGGGACAATTCCACCACGGATCGACCTTCGGATCGCCGCGCAGGGCGTCACTGATCGGCGACTTTGCCGACCAGGTCCGGCCCCGATCATCGGAAGTGATCATCATGACTCGGGTGTACGATCGATCCCGATGGTGGGTGCACTCGGCAAAGACACACACGAGTCGTTGCGACAGCGTGAGGGCCACGTCCGGGAAGGCTTCGTAGATCTCGTCGTCACGACTGACGATGAACTGTTCCATCACATTCTCATCGATAAGGTTCGAATCGACTCAGATCGGGTCGATGGCGTCGTGGTCGATCCACCTCGTATGCGTGAATCGCCCGACCCAGATTCGCCAGGAAAGGAAATCCGATCTCATCGTAGGCATACTTCCCGTCGTCGAAGATGCCATTCTCGTTCACACAGATCACTGCTGTGAGCAGATACTCAACCCCTTCGTCGTAGTCGATGGTGTAGGCGTTCTCCGTCATGTAGCCATACGCCACGCCCACCTTGTTGAAGACACGGATTCCAGGTTCGATCCGCTCTTTGTTGTCACCAAAGAGGGTGAACTTCACGTAGCCATCCCAGTAGTGCTCGTCCTCGTACTTCGCGATACCACTCTCTCGCGGCAGTTGAGACATGGCCCGATAGATCAGGTCGAGATCCTGTGGCCCCAGATCGAAGCGTTGCTGTTCGGGCACGGCGTCCGGAAACAGCACCGCCTTCAGCATCGCCTGCAGATCACCGACGGCGATATAGTTCTTGCCGGTGAAATTCATCGGCTCTTCCACGAGCTGACCATCAGACACGTAACCCTTCCCCCGCAGAATCGGTGCTGGGGGCAGATAGGAATCATCGTTGCACACCAGAGGTTGCTCGTGCAGTACGTCGCCCGTCTCCGGATCGTAGAAGGTGATCGGATTCGTGCAGGCGTTTTCCTCGGGGGTGCGACTCACGGCAAGACGATGGTTGAGCCGGACATGCTCGTAGCCCTTCGCCCACAACGCTTCATTGAGTTGCTTCTGACCGAGGAACTCGTAGAGGCGATTGTGTGCATCGTTGTCGCTGACAAGGAAGATCTTTTGGATGTAGTGACCGATAGAAGGCACGCCAGCAGGGGTCGAGGCGTCATGGAGCACGGCGATCTGACCAGGGGCGGCGCTGTCGATGCGCACCGGCGTGTACGGGCCGACTCCCGCATGACTACGTCCCAGCTGTCTGATTTTCTCCAACGCGAGAAAGGCGACAGGCATCTTCACCGTGCTCGCCGGGTAGAAGTAGGCGTCCGGGTCTACGCGGTAAGCGTGTGAAGTGAACTCGGGGAAATTGTTCTGATCCCGATCGATCTGCGTGTAGAGGATCTGGATCTCGTAGTCGGTGGCTCGCCGGATGACGTGATCGGACCAATCAGGATGTTGCCGCAGGATCTGTTCGATGAGATTCTGCGGGCTACCGGCAGAATGTGTCATCGAACCACAGGACACCACCAGGAGCCAGGGCAGGATCCCGGCGAACAGCCAGCGGCAGCGAAAAAGGCCGGAATGACTGAAACGAGGTATGTCAGGCATGGGCGCACGATGCAGCATCGTAGCCTGAGGCCCAGGTAGTGTCAACCGACAGCGGATCCGCGCGGGCGAAGTCAGCGCTTGAGGCGTTCTTCCGGCGGTCTATCCAGACAGCTGCCAGGTGACGGCGAGGCGCACATCCGCCCCATTGTACTGTCGGCGACCACCGATGGGGGCCGCGAAGTCGTCCATCAGGGTGTATCCGACGCGCGCCCCGATAGAGAGGAATCTGACGGCGGGGAAATCCACGCCCGCACCGAATCGAAGCCCCAGAGTGCTCTTGTTCCTCTGCCATTTCTGCTCATCGAGCAACAATCGACCTCTTTCCTGACTAAAGATCGTCGCCAGAGAAGCACTCAGAAAAGGCAACCAGCCCGACTCGCGCAGGAACCAGCGTCCACCCAACTGCCACGATGTGAGACGAATCTCACGCAGACTCGACTGGCCATGGTGAAACACCGCTGGGCCAGCACAATGTCACCGGGCCCGATCGAAAAAAGTTACCTTAGGGGGGTAACCTACGGAAGGAAGTTCGGGGAATGGTCAAACCCGTTCTGATCGTCGATGACGACGAAGACATTCGCCTGATGCTGCGGACCTACCTGCGGCGATTCGACTTTGAGACTCGCGAGGCGGGCAATGCGTGGCAAGCGCTGGCTGCGGTACAGCAACCCGTCGATCTGATCGTCCTCGACCTGAGAATGCCTTTGACGTGAGTGGGGCAGATCTGATTCAGACCCTCGAGAGCCTGGGTCGGACGACGCCCATCATCGTGTTGTCCGGTTGGACCCAAGACCTCGACCGAGCCGCGCTGCCGAGCTTCGTGCGCGCTGTCATCGACAAGCCTGTCAAACTCGAGGCTTTCAAGGCTGCCATCGACCAGGTCCTACAGGGCGATCCGAGCTGAAGACGCGAGGCCGCCTGCTCGACTACTCAGCCGCCAGCTCCGCCTCCACCTGCGCAAGCCGGCGGCGAATCCACACAGCCGCGACGATCGAAGACAACACGGCGGATCCGACGAAGGACCACCAGACCGCCTGCAACCCCATGCCATAGAGTCGGGTCAGCACCCATGCGACGGGTACCGACACGAGCAGGACGCGCAATGTCGTGGTCACCAGGCTGGGCAGGCCGCTTCCCAGGCCTTGGAAAACCCTTCCGCTGATGATGCCGACGGTGACGAAGGGAAACCCGAGACACACGGTGCGGACGTAGTGGGTCGCCACGTCGACCACGCGAGGATCGGTTGTGAAAAGCCCTGCCAGCGAGGGTGCAAACAGCCAGAAGATGATAGCCATGCAGATGGCCATCACCTCTCCCCAGAAGATCGTATAGCGAAGCGTCTCACGGATGAGGTCGACCCGCCGCGCTCCGATGAACATCCCCGCCAAAGTCACCTGGCTCGAGGACAGGGCGATCATGGGCAGGATGTAGATAGCATCCATCCGACCCCCGATTCCGAGACCCGCCACGGCTTCGGTGCCGAAGACGGACACGATTCGATTGTAGAACATGCCACCCACGGCCATGATCATCATCGACGTCGAAGCGGGAAAACCCACCCGCAGAATGTCTCCGATGATCCGGGCAGAGGGGACGAAGTGTCTGAATCGGAACTCCACATACGACTGTTTACGTACGAGGATATAGACGATGAACGCAGCGAAGGCGGCGGCCTGACTTACGACGGTGGCCGTGGCCGCACCACGGATTCCCATATCCGCGCCAAAGATGAACAACGGGTCGAGAATGATGTTGAGGATCGTCCCCATGCCCTGGATCGCCATGGGTGTTCGTGTGTCCCCTTCGCCGGATAAGATCGAACTGCAGGTCACGTTGACGATGGCCAGCAGAAAACCGGGGGCCACAATGCCGAAGTAGGCCGCTGCCATGTGCAGGGCTTCTCCGTGGGCACCGAGTGCGGCCAGGATCGGCACGCGCAAACCCAGGGCCATCGCCACGATCCCGATCCCCACACCGACGGCCAGAACCAGGGCGTGTTCGGCCGCATTGTCGGCAGCGGTCTTGTCATCGCCACCGATGTGCCGTGCGATGAGGGAAGTCGCCCCTGTTCCGAGGCCGAAGGCGATGCCGATGAAAAAGAAAGCCAGGGGCAGGTTGAAGGTCAGCGCCGCAACGGCGTCCCCGCCAAGACGCCCCACGAAGGCCATGTCTGTCAGATTGTAGAGCATCTGGATGCCCATCCCCGCCATCACGGGCAGCGATAGCTTCCAAACGGCCCGGCGAGGATTGGCGATGAATTCGGCGGTTCGATTGCGGTTGTCGACTGCGCTCACAGCTCCGTCCCTGCCGGGCGCATCCACAGCATCGCCGTCGTGTCGAGTTTCGGTCATTTACGTTTTCTAAGAGGATTCGGACTCGGGCGGCTTCGCACCGATCTGCAGAACCTCGCCGTGCGATCGCGTGATGACAAGCACCACCGGAAGATCGCCAGGTGCAGTGGGACTGATATCCAGCAGGTCAGTGATTCTGCGAATCGTCAGGAATTCGCTTACCCTGCGGATCCAGACCGACATCAGCAACCAGCCCGCCAATCTCCTGCCGCAAGGATTGGTCGAGGTAGTGTTCGACGGCATCCGCCGGGCCGTGCACGTGATCCTGCGGAAGTCCGAGTTGGTTGAGGTAGGTCTCCCACAGCCGATGACCACGCAATAATTGGAGCCCCTGACGGCGACCATCGGCGGTCAGATCTACGGTGGCGTCTGCTTCAAGGGCCACCAGCCCCTTGCGACGCAGCAAGCGCATCGCCTGCCGTGCCATCCATGGATGCACCGAAGCCAGCCCAAGGGCATCTCGTAGACGCCAGGTCTGGTCGGCACCAGTTTCGACCTGACGCACCATCCCCAGCAGGATGTGATCCTGGGCGACCTGGATGCTCAGCCGACCTCGCTGAAGGAGCTTGGCAAGCAAGCCCTGGCGCGGTGCGACCAGAACCGAAACTCCGAAAATTACCCCCAGCACCACGACGATGGCCCCTGCGATCGAGCTGTTCCATAGACCTGCCAGGTAGTAGCCCACCACGGCACTGACAGCCCCGAAGATGACGGCCAGGCCGAGGATCCGCGGCAGTCGATCACTCCACAGATAGGCAGAGGCACCGGGCACGATCAGCATGGCCACCACCAGAATGGCGCCCACGGACTCAAAGGAGGCGACGGTGGTGATCGAAACGGCACCCATCAACAGGTAGTGGATGAGGGTGGCACTGACGCCCACCGACAAGGACAGCCCCGGGTCGAAGGACGCCAGCGTCAACTCCTTGTACAGCAGACCGACAAACAGCAGATTGAAGATCAGGACACCAGACAGGATCCACACCGGACGCGGTCCGTATTCCTGGTTGTCCCACAACAGCGTATCGAAGGGTGTGTAGGCAATCTCTCCGTACAGGACGCACTCCTGATCGAGATCGACCTGTCCCGCGTAGACGGAGATCAGCACGACGCCCAGGGCGAACAGCGCAGTGAAGACGATGCCGATACTGGCATCTTCGGGGACGGCCCAGCGTCGGTGGAATGCTTCCACGAGCAGGGTCGTGAGCAGACCGAAGGCGGCAGCGCCAATGAACATGGGCAGGATGGCGCGCGAATCGCTCAAAAAGAAGGCAATCGCGATGCCAGGCAGCACGGCGTGGCTCAGCGCGTCACCGAGAAGGGACATTTTGCGCAGCACGAGAAACGTCCCCAGTAGCGCACAGGATGTGGCGGCCAACACACCCGTGAGAATAATCCAACCGGCGTCGGTCATGTGCCGACCTCATTCCGTTCACGACCGGCGGGTCGATACTGGCTGCCACTGCCATGAATATCGACGACTCGCTCGGTATCGATTCCATGATCTCGCTGCAGGATCTCCTCCAATCGCTCGAGAATATCCGGTGTGAGGAGATGCTCGACCTCGTCGGCGGGTCGATCGACGTGGTCGGCGCTCAGAATGTCGCGATAGACAAGGTAGTGTTCCCACAAACGATGGGACTTCACGACGAAGGTGCCTTCGGCCAAACCCTGTGCCGTTGCCTGCACGTGCCCATCTCTGCAATCCACAAGATGGAGACGCCGCAAGCGACGCGCTTCACCGGCGACACGACGGCGTTCCCAGCCAAGTTCCTGCACCAGTTCGTCCACGCGAAAACGGGTCGCATTGTCGGAGCGTTCCTGCAATACGACCAGTGCTCGCAGGAGATGATGGCGGCGCTCTCGTAGTACATTAGAACGCTGTCGTCGCCATCGCGCCAGCAACCCACGCCGGGGCGCCAGCAACCCGGACAGGACAAACAGACCTGTCGCCACCAGCACCATGACCGGACCGGTCGGCACTCGAGGTGCCTGGGCGCTGAGGAAAGTACCCGACGCGCCCGAGAGACCGCCGATGAATGCAGCCAGCACGACCATCACGTGCAGCCGTTCCGTCCAAAAGCGCGCTGCCACGGCAGGCGTGATCAGCATGGCCGCAATGAGGACGACCCCCACTGCCTGCAGACCCACCATGACGGTCAACACGATGAGTCCCATGAGCGCGAGATCCACACGCTGCAGAGAATAGCCGAGAGACTGCAGGAATTTCGGATCGAAGATCAGGGCCTTGAATTCTTTGTACAGCAAGAGGACGACGACTATGATAAGCAGACTCATCACCGACATGACGCGTACGTCGTCTTCCACCATCGATGCGGCCTGACCAAAGAGAAACTTATCCAGCCCCGCTTGATTGCCGACCAGACTCCGCTGGATATGGGTCAGCAGAACGATACCGATCCCAAAAAAGACGGTGAGCACGATTCCGATGGCTGCATCCGCCTTGATGCGGGTCCGCGTGGTGATGAACTGAATCAGGAGCACACCGAGCACACCGGTACAGGTGGCGCCACTGATGAGCACAGGCAGCGATTTACTGCCCGTCCACAGAAAGGCGAGGGCCACTCCCGGCAGCGCCGCGTGGGCAAGCGCGTCCCCCATGAGCGAGCGTCGCCGCAGGACCGCGAAACTGCCGAGGACACCGCCCGTTGCGCCGATCAGGAGTGAGCCGAACAGGACGGAGCGAACCGTCGCATCGTGCAGGTGCAGAACATGGAGGAAATCAAACACGTCCAGGTCCTTATCCTCTGCCGCGTTCGTAGTCCTGCACAGCCTGAGCTGCTTGCGAGAGCACGGTCAGACGGCCGCCGTAGGTCTTGTTCAGCGTTGTATCGTTGAACACTTCCTCCGTCGGGCCACTGGCCACGACACGCATATTGAGCATGATGAGCCAATCGAAGTAGCGGGTCACCGTCTGCAGATCGTGATGCACCACGAGAATCGTCTTGCCTTGAGCCCGCAGTTCCATGAGGATGTCGATGATCGCACGTTCCGTCGCCGCATCGACACCGGCGAAGGGTTCATCCATCAGGTAGACCTTCGCATCCTGAGCCAGAGCTCGAGCCAGGAAGACTCGCTGCTGTTGACCACCAGACAACTGGCTGATCTGCCGATGGGCATACTCTCCCATGCCCACCTTTTCCAGGGCCTCGTGTGCTAGTTGCTTGTCCTGTTTCGACGGACGCCGAATCCAGCCCACGTGACCGAATCGCCCCATGGTGACCACCTCGAGGGCGCTGATCGGAAAATCCCAGTCCACAGACTCGCGCTGGGGCACATATCCGACGATGCGGCGCATCTCTTCATAGGGCTTGCCATAAATCCGGACCCACCCGGATGCCTTGGGTACCAGATTCATGATTGCCAGGATCATCGTGCTCTTGCCGGCGCCATTGGGACCCACGATCCCGACGAGTTGCCCTTCGGGCACGTCGAGGTCCACGTCCCACAGAACCGGCTTGCGATGGTAGGCGATGGTCATATCGTGAATACGAATGGGAATCGACGCAGGATCGAGATCGGGCAATAGTTGAATCGATGGCGAATCCGTCGATGGGTCTGCCGCCTGATTGATCGAATCGCCGGTTGAGGCACCGGCTGAGCGCGATGCCCCTTCGACATCTTGCGGTGCACCATCAGGTCGAGACGCGTCCGTCATCGTAGAGCTTCCACGATGGTCGTCACATTCGTGCGGACCATCCCGATATAGGTATCAGCGCCACTGCCCGCCTCACCCATCGCATCGGAATAGAGCGTACCGCCGATCATCACCTCGTGTCCCCGCGCCAGGCAGCCTTCACGAACTGCATTGATCGATCGCTCGGGCACACTGCTCTCGACGAAAATCGCGGGAATCTTCCGGTCGGAGATCAGATCCACGAGGCGGCGCACGTCGTTGACGCCGTATTCTGCAACCGTCGAGATCCCCTGCAAGCCGAGGACCTCGAGGCCATAAGCCTGCCCGAAGTATCCGAAGGCATCGTGTGCCGTGACCAGAACGCGACGCTCCGGTGGAATCGAGGCGACCTTTTCACTGACCCAGGCATTCAGGTCCACCAGTTGACGATCGTATCGTTGTGCCCGCACCTGAAAGGAGTCCGCATGAGCCGGCGCTGCCTCACTCAGAGCGGTCTGGACGGCGCTGATCGTCTGTCGCCAGAGCCCCACATCAAACCAGATGTGGGGATCGAAGTGCCCTTTAAATTCCGGTGGACGTCGCAGGGATGACTCATCGATGACATGGGAGACGGCCACGACGGTTTTGTTCCTCGACATCTTGATGAAGATGTCCTCCATCTTTCCTTCGAGGAACAGGCCGTTGTAAACGATCAGATCTGCATTCGACAGATGGCCGAGATCACCTTGGGTCGCCTTGTAGTAGTGAGGATCGACACCGGGCCCCATCAGACCGACGACGGAGACCCGATCGCCCCCGATCGTGCTCACCAGATCGGTGATCATGCCCGTTGTGGCCACGATCTGCAAACGATCAGACGTGTCGCCTTTGTCGGGGCTCGAACAGCCTGAGAAGATCACGGGGATACAGATCAGGACACAGAAAAGTGACATGATCCGTCGAGACGGATTCGGGACCAGAGTGCGCTTGGGCACGTGACATCGCTCCGATGGGAATTGCTGTCGGCGTGAACCGGGCAGGTGGAACTCGTGTATAGGCGAGCGAATTTAGCCATGACTAAATCCAATGTCAAGCACTTGCTAAGACACGATTACTTGGCGTGCTTATAGAGAATGCAGCGTCCAGGAATCACGTCCCTTTCTTGGTAGCCGGAGGTCCGTCGGTGCTCAGTGAAGCCGTTCAAGACTACCTGAAATCGATCTACAAGCTCTCCCATGCGTCGCAGGCAGGAGAGATGGTCACCACTTCTCTCATCGCCGAACGCATGCAGGTTTCGGCGGCTTCGGCGACAAACATGATCAAGAAGCTGGCTGAGCTCCGACTCCTCGACCATACGCCCTATCAAGGTGTGGAGCTGACACCAACAGGCGTGAAGATGGCCCTGGAGATCGTTCGCCATCATCGGCTCCTGGAGTTGTATCTGCGTCAATCTCTGGGTTATGACTGGGATCAGGTCGACGCGGAAGCCGACCGCCTCGAACACGCCATCTCAGAGGATTTCGAAGACCGCATCGATCGAGCCCTCGGTTTTCCGACGGTGGGGGCCCATGGCGAGCCCATCCCGTCCAAGGAGGGCGATATCGCCGTCCACAACTATCGCCGACTGGCTGACATGGCTGAGGGCGAGCGCTGCTGGATCCGGCAGGTCAGCGATCGAGATCCTGCCCTGCTGCGCTACCTTGATGAGCACGGGCTGATTCTTGGGACCGAGGTCGAGATCAGAGAGCGAGCGCCATTCCGGGGTCCGCTGCGAATCGCCATCGGTGTCGATCGCGAACACCATCTTGGCCTCGAAGCAGCCGAGCAGATCTATGTGGAGATCGCTGCCGCGTGAAGCGACCTTGGCATCGAATGTTCAGTCGCCGGTGGTATGACCGTTCGTCTTGACCCGGCGCTGCCGATCCTGACGTTTTTGCATCGTGGGGAGCAGGTCATCCAGCAGGTCAGCCAGATACTGCAAGCGCGCGTTTTCGCTCAGCAATTCTAGCAGCGCTTGCCGACGAGAGGGTTCCAGGCCGATTCTTTGGGCGATGACGAAGGCGTCGCCAACGTCGAGGGCATCGAGAGACTGTTCCGGATCATCGTCGTGCGAGCCGTAACCGAGACTACCCATGTCCTGGGCGGCCAGATCGGTCAGTTGTCCCAATCGCTCACGAACCAGCAGCCGGATTGAGGGGTCGACGGGCCCGACCTCTTCGTCATCGAGGCGCTCCACGTGAGCCATGAGATATGATCTTTCATGTTCTCGGACTTCGAGGGTCCGATAGCGCCAGACCGCACGACAGACGATGTCGAACGTGCCATTGCTATACTGCCGTGTCACCTTCATCACTTGAACAGCGCAACCGACGGGAGCGACGTTCCCTTCGTGTTCGAAACTGAGACCAAAGGGCTCATATTCTCCCTCCCCTTCGGCACAGCAGTCGGCGATCATCTCCTTGTAACGATCTTCGAAGATGTGCAGGGGCAGCGCCTGATCCGGAAACACGACGATGCCCAGAGGGAACAGGGGGAGTATTTGTCCATGGTCCATGAATGGGCCTGCGATCAGCGATGCGAAAGCGCCAGAGGCGCGAGGAACTGCCGTGGAAGAGTACTACACACCTGCCTCTGACGAGCATATCGCTCGAGAGCGCCATCAGGCACGCGATCTGCGTCAATCACAGTGGTGGAAACGTCAGCTGGCAGAAGGTCGTTGTCACTACTGTCGCCAGGAGTTCTCGCCCAGAGAGCTGACGATGGACCACGTCGTGCCCGTCGCACGAGGAGGGTATTCCCGGCGCGGCAACGTAGTGCCCTGCTGCAAAGACTGCAACAACCAGAAGCAGAGCATGCTGCCCGTCGAGTGGACGCAGTATCTCGAGGGCTTGGGCAAGCCAGCAGACAGTGAATGAGGCCCAGGTCACCGCGCAGCCGGGACTCGCTTACTTGGCCTCCTGAGCCGCCGTACGCACCTCTGACTTTACGGCGCTGCGAACGGCAGAATCCAGTTCGGCTTCGGCATACGCCCGGACACGATCAGGCGCCTCGAAGAGGAAGTGAGCGATCACGGCAATGATCCCGCAGGCGACGGTGAGGCCCGCGTAAATCTTGATGTTGCTGCTTTTTCGTTGGCGCATCGAAAAACTCCTGCGCTGGCGATGTTAGTGATACGACAGGATCGGCTCGATCGCGGCACGCACTTCGGCCGATACCGCCTCAGGCACGGGGGGGTTGAAGGGCCCCCCGGCACCACCCTCGACATCTTCCCATGTCCCAAGACGAAGGGCCTCCACGACGGCGGAATAGTTGTACTGCCGTCCGTTGCGAAAGCGGATTTCCTCGAGGGGAGCCATGAGGGCTTCTATCTTGTTGGACTGATCGTAGTCTCCCTGGCGCTGGGCGTTGTTGATCGCGTCGGAAGCCTTCGCGAAGCCGATATTGATGCCCGATGTGTGACCCTTCGCTCCGGCCACGGCTGGAGCCGTGCTGCGGTCTCCCACACCCCAGATCACCGTACCGGCGTCGGATCGAACCTGGTCGACGATCCCCTTCACATCATCAGGGGTCGTTCCGACCTTGATCCCCAAAAATCGCGGTGAATCATTAACGAGGCGGACGGCCGTGTCAGCCTCACGATCCTGACGCAGGTAATACAGAAACCGCGCACCTGTCGAACTGAGCCGCTCACCCAGGGCCATGTACCCCTGATAGATGCCTTCGGGATCGGCCACGCCCGTGAGGGGCATCAGCAAAAATGCGTCGGGTGGGTGGGTGAATTGTGCCTGGCCCTCGATCAGTCGCTCAGCCTCAGCGAGTGGATTTGGCGCGATGCCCGCGATGAAGAGGCCACGACCTGCAATCCGATTCGTGGTGAACTCCATCAGTCGCATCTGCTCATCTGCGGCGATGTGGTGGATGAGGCTTGTGCCGGCCACACACAGAACCCGCCGTCGGCCGCCCTCCAACTCATTGGTCGACAGGAGATAGTCGATGTTCTTGCTATGGCCGTCGTAGTCAATAGACCCCTCGGCGGTGAATGGAACGGGCGGGATAGAAATCACCGTATCGAGGGCATCCAGCAATTCTTCGTTGCTCAGCGGCATGGCAGATCGTAGCTCCGGTGGGTGTGATGGGGGGCTCACTTGAGGGTGTGTTGCAGCATACGGGTGACGACTGCAGACTGTCAATCTCTTACTCCGTCTTTCAACGCCCGGACGACTGATTTCCGGGGCTTCGATCGTCCCTGGCCTGGGACGATCGCTGAACCAGCACCCTTCAGCGTCGGATACGGAAGGGGCTCAGGTCGATCCCTGGTTCGCCTTCAACGATCCACCGCGCCAGGGCCTGGCCCGTGGCAGGCGCCATGAGCACACCGTTCTTGTAGTGACCGGTGGCCAGGAAGATGTCAGCATCCGCGATTCGATCGATCACGGGACGACCACGGCGGGGCTTGGGACGCAGCCCGCCCTCATGCGCTACGACGGTCCCACCTGTACCCAGCAGCCGCTCGACCACCCCCATCAGTTGGACACGAGCTTCCTCCGACGTCGCCGCGGGAATCCCTTCGCCCACGACGGGTTCATTGGTCGCCCCTACAGCGATCGTCCCTTCAGGGGTCGGCACCATGTGATATCCAGCCCAATGCACAATCCCGGACACGGTCGCCGAGGTCTGCAGCCTCAGACTTTGACCAGGTGCAGCACGCACGACGCTCGAGGGCAGGCCAAGATCCGCGAGCAGGCCATGAGAGTGGGCCCCGGCACACAGAATGATGGCATCCGCTTCAAGCCGCTCCCCCGTCGTCAGCAGGGCGGCGGGATTCCCCGCCATGTCGAATCCACGCACACAACCGGTTTGGTAGCGGGCTCCTCGTTGCTCAGCGCCGCTCCACAGAGCGCGTGAGAGCCGCTGCGGATCGACCTGATGATCCGCTGGCCAGAGGCACGCCGCCGACGGGGCGCTGACCAGATCAGGCTCTCGTGCGGCAACTTGCTCGGATGTCAACCACTGGCAATACGCCCCACGCTGCTGCAAGCGCTGCACGTGATCGTGAAGCGTCGTCGACTCCTGGTCGTCGTAGGCGACCTCCACGCCACCACAGGCCGTCCAACCGACATCGATGCCCGTTTCTTGAACGAGTTCAGCAGCCAAAGACTGGTACAGGGCGTGGCTGACCCGATAGAAATGCGAAAGGGCGTCCAGCGACGTTGTCGGCCGGGTGAGCACGCCGAGACTTGCCCGGGTGGGTGGAGACAGGACCTCGACGGGGTCCTCGTCGATGACGAGGATGTGGGACGTGAACCGGGAGAGGTAGTAGGCGACGCTGCGACCGATGAGGCCGCCACCGACGATGAGGCAGGAGATGGGCATGGTCCTACGATCTGTGCAGGACGGGTTCAAGCTACCGGGCACTCTCGGGGCCCTGAAAGCGTATCAGCGAAGGCTCGAAAGCGCGACGACGAGAGGACGTCTACCGCCGCCGCCGCACGGCTCTGGCTGCGGCGCGCCTTCTACTGTGCCGCACTGGTTAGCTGCGCCGCACCAGGGGTGGTAGGTGCGTCACGGGACAGCCCTGCGCGCCGGTCACTGAGAATCCCATGTCGCTGAGAACACAACTGATTTCCAACTCGAGTTCCTGCAGGTAGTCGCGTTCCTCGCTGCTCATGACCGTGCGAGCGGGGCCCACGTCGAAACCTCGCACTGCGACACCGGTCTTGAAGCCCTCCGGAAAGTTGACCCCCAACAACATCAGATTGATCAGCGGGAGGATGCGATACTGGAGTTCGCGGGCGCGATCGAGATCCATGGCCAGTGTTCGATCATACAGTTCGACGATGATCTCCGGAATGATCCCGGACGTGGCAATGGTGCCCCCATTTGCGCCCATGATGATCGATGGCAGCAGAATCTCTTCGCAACCATTGAGGACGACGTAGTCTGGACGGTGTTTCCGCAGGCGCTGCATCGTGTTGATGATTCGTGGCAGGTCGCGGCTTGAATCCTTGGTCCCGAAGATCTTGTCGAAGGCCAGCAACTCCTCCATGATCTCCAGAGGCAACTCCTGTGTGAACTGCGGGATGTTGTACAACAGGATATCGAGGGGCGAATTGCGCGCAATCTCGGCGAAATACTCGTAGAGACTCGTATCGGAAATCTTATAGTAGTACGGTGGAACCAGACTGATCGCATCGGCCCCCAGGTCGGCGTAGTACTGGGCCATCTGCAACACGTCGCGCACATTCGCTTCGCTGGCGCCGGCCAGAATAGGCACACGACCTTGATTCACGTCGGCGATCAGACGCACGACATCGCGACGCTCTTCACTGGACAACCGCACGAACTCCCCCGTGCTGCCGTTGGGATACAGCCCGTGGATACCAGCGTCGATGAGCCAGGCGATGTAGCGCTCCATCTCTTTGTAGTTGATGCTCCCCGCCTCATCGTAAATCACGATGTTGGGCGTGAAGATGCCGCTGAATCGACGGCTCCGTTCGGTGCCACCCGGCGCCTCTGGCACACCTGCCGGCTGCTGCACACTCGCCTGCGGTGCCGGGGCTGAAGATCCATGGGCCGTACGCTTGACCACTTGAATCTGTCGAGCGCGGAGCAGATCGAGAGCAGACGGGGTCAGCTTCGCCCGTGGGCAGATCTCGACTTGGCGCTCGTTACCAGAGAGGCGTGTCTCCAGTGTCTGGGCAGTGATCAGACTGTCGTCGATTCGGACCATTTGGCTCCAAGCTCCTGCTGCGTCGTCACCCTAGGCATGGGACAGACGATCGGTCACTTGCGAATAAGGAAGGGCGATGACGTGACGGGCGACGAGCTCGCCGTGCCGCTGAGCGGCTCGCCCTCCCACATCGAGGGCGTTGTTCACGGCACCCAGTTCGCCACGAATGACTGCGGCGGTCAAGAAGTACCCGACCTTGTAGCGCCCCTCATACGAGACCTCCGAACTCTTCAACATCGCGTCGACGGCACTGACCAGACCCACCGTTGTGCGTGTTTCCAACAGGCCGAGAGCCTCACCTGTGGGGTGTGTCGTTGCCGGGGGGGGATCGGCGAAGGCGGCCACAACCTGTGGATCGGGATTTGTGATCAGGGCCTCACCATTGTTCTCGGCCACCTGTGCCATGTCTTCGGACGCGCTGGATACGGCCGCCTTGACGTCATCGAGAGCACCCGAGGCGATCGTGGCGACGCGCCCCCCACTACCTATGGTCAAACGCACGATCTCGACAGCGGCCTCTTTCACCATTCGGTCCGCCCCGTGAACGGCTCCCATGTATCCGGTGGTCTCCACGAGCCCGAGTGCTCCGACGCGGCGCTCGGTTCCTGCCTTGGCAGGCGGTAGCAGGTGGAACACATCCGGTTCCGGCTGTTCGAGCACGAGCTGACCCACGGGTTCACCAAACGTGGCGGCTGATTCAGCACCGGCGGCGATGGCGGTCTCCACGTCGCCGACGGAGCCACGAATCACAGCGTGCACGAGGGCGCCGCCGATGAATGTCCAGCCGAGCAGCTCGACATCCGCCGCCTTGACCATGCGATCGACAGCGATGGCGAGAGGAGCCACACCCATGGTCTCGAGCCAACCTAGTGCCTCGCCTGAAGTCGAATCGATGTCGACGGCGGTGAGCGTGTTCTGCGCATGGGGCATGGTCGCGATCACTGCCGCTTCGGGGCGAGGCAGAATCGTCATCGTAATCAGTTCGCCTCCTTGCCGCTCAGCCGCCTGCCGACCTGCATGCATGGCGCTCTGCACGGCCGCCGTTGTCCCCTCGATCACGATCGTCAACCAGCCCGAACCGATGCCGTGCCGACCCTGAAGTCGGATATCTGCAGCCTTGCCCATGCTGTCGAGGGCGGCAGCGAGGCTCGTCACGCCGCGACACTCGAAAATTCCTAGGGCGCTCATACCCGCGTCAGCCATCAGTTTCCACCCATTTTGGGCGTTTGCCCGAAAGCCTGAAGTGTGCTGAGTTGTGGTTGAGACAGGACGGCTGTGCCCATAAACCACTCACTCGACGCCAAGGCATCGCGGGTGCGATCAATGGCACGTTCTACGGCGCCGAGTTCACCGGTAACCAGTGAACACACGACCCGATTGTGCACGGTGAGCACGTTGATGAGATCGACACTCGCCTCTTTGATCATCCGGTCGTTGTTCTCGATGTGGACGCCGTAGCCTCGTGTTTCCACCAGCCCCAGGGCATCGGCTTCTGCGATCGAGTCATCGGCGGTGTCTGCACGGGCACTGATGAAGTTGTCACAGGCTGATTCGGGTTGGAGCAGAGAGTGACTCTCGACGTGGCCCGTCACGTCGGCGGCAGCCGACGTCCCTGCACGCAGCGCGGACTCGATATCGCCGACGGCACCTCGAAAGAAGACGGTGGTGAACCCGCCGATCGATTCCCAACCATCAAGATCAACCGAGGCTGCCTTACAAGCGGCATCGGCAGCGACAATAATCCCCGCCACACCTTCTACTTCGATCATCCCAAGTGCTCTTGCCATCTGCTACTGTTCCAATCGTGACATGATCTCGTCCGTCAATCGCTGAACGAGGGATTCTAGTTCCGCGTCGTTGCCAGGAACCGAGCAGTTCTCGCAGTCGCACCCCGGGGCACCATTTCGGCCGGCCTTGGCGCAGGCGTCGCAACAGGCTGGCTCGACGAAACCAGATCCAAACTCTTCATCGCGACACCCATAGGCCCGATCGGGGTGATCACAGCGCCCATGATAGAGCAGCCCACCTTCAGCACCCGGTGGCAGGATCTCCTGAATCGGCGTACCCCCAGATTGCCCCGCATAACCCGCCTGTCCCGCATTGCCTGTTCCTCCCGGGCCGGGCGACGCACTTGCACCTTCCTCGACGACGACGACGCTGTGGAGGCGTAGATAGTCGCGGGCGGAAGGAGTGATGATCGCCCCCGGTACGAGCCGTACAGCCCCTTCACCCTGATGCCGCTGGGCAAGAAGGGGCTCGGTGATCAAGGTCTCGTCGAGGGTGAGAATCTGCATATCGATTCGCGAGCGAGTTCGTCGGTTGATTCGTCAGTGGGCCTAAAAACCCGCGTGGGTCTTGAGTGTGGTGATCGGGCGGGCAATGACATGTACGGAGCGCAAGTCGCCCACTCGCTGGGCCGACTCGGCCCCCGCGTCCACAGCGGCTTTCACGGCCGCCACATCTCCTTCGATGTGGACGCAGATCAGACCACCCCCGGCACGCCTTTGACCGGCATAACTCACATCGGCCGTCTTCAGCATCGCATCCAGAGCTTCCACGGCTCCGATGAGACCTCGTGTCTCGATCATACCCAACGCCGCCATATCGCTTAGCTCAGGAAGAGCCGCACGGCGGCGGGTGCGGGACGAGGGATCACGTGGCGTGCGACAACGTCACCCACGCGCTCAGCAGCTTCAGCGCCAGCGGCGATGGCGGATTGGACCGAACCCACGTCGCCGGTGGCCAACACCGTGATGTATCCGCCGCCGATCTCCTGGGTGCGGACAACTTCGACCTCGGCTGCCTTCTCCATCGCGTCTGCAGCTTCGATCGCTGCGGTGGCACCACGGGTCTCTACCATCCCAAGGGCACGGACCTCGACGGCGTCTGCCTGACCGACGCGCGGTACGATCGCCGATAGACCTTCGTGGGGCCTAGGAATCACGTGGACTCCATTCACTTCAACAATCTTCGCCGCCGATGTCGCTCCGGCGTCGACGGAGGACTTCACAGCCGCCACATCGCCTTCGCAAAAGACGGTCACGAAGCCGGACCCGACCTTGTCCCACCCTAGCAACTCGACATTGGCCGCCTTCGCCATCGCATCAGCACTGACGATGACGCCTGTGAGCCCTGTTGTTTCGACCATTCCTACAGCTTGAGCCATTGTTCGTTCCTATCCGTCTCTGCAACCCTACGGTTCGATACTTGATCGTTCAGTGTGTACTCAGCGTGACTTCGCGTGCATTGACCAGATCCACGGCGTTGCCTTCATCCGTGTCCAAGTGCACTTCCAGTTTCGATTCAGGGGTGATTCGCACCACCACGTCATCCAGGACTCCCCCCTGCTCGCCTTCGACGACCAGACGCATCCGGTCCCCTTCGCCAACGCCGTGAGCCTGGGCCTCATCTGGACTCATGTGTACGTGGCGTGCTGCGCGGATCACCCCTTCCGGAATCTCCAACCCCCCGTGAGGACCCACCAGAAAACAGCCTGGCGAACCGGCCGTATTCCCCGAGATTCGGACGGGCGCGTCGATCCCCAGAAATCGGGCGTCACTGAAGGCCAGTTCCACCTGAGGCGCGTCTCGCAATGGCCCCAGGACGCGCAGATTGGAGATCATCTGCTTCCGGGGACCGAAGATCGTTACCGTCTGATCCGAGGCGAAGGCCCCGGCCTGATAAAGGGGTTTCATCACCGTCAGCTTGGCATCAGAGCCAAACAGGATCTTCAGGGTTCCATCGTCCAGATGGCAGTGACGAGCCGAGATGTTGGCGATCAGGCGGGCACTGCCCTGCCCCCGCATGGAGCCACCCGGGCGGTGCCGAAGGAGTGCCGCGCGCACCATCTGTTCCACTGCGGCCCGTGAAACCGTCGTCATCTGGAGCTCACTCTAATCTTCATCGTGGACGATGCCCAGATCCATGGATTGCCCATCCGCATTGAGCGCATCGAGAATCCCAACGATCACCGCGTCGGTCGGCACTGCCCCCATCTCGGGTGCGCTACGGGCCGAGGACCCCATCACCGTGATGACCACTTCACCCGTCCCGGCACCGACCGCGTCTAGACAGACCATCTGTCGACCCGTGCGCTGCAAACCTTCGGGTCGCACCGTGACCACCTCTACGAGCAGAAGCTTGCGGCCTCCGAGCGTATCCAGCTTGGCGGTGGAAACAACGCTTCCCTTCACTTCAGCAAGTAACATGGCGACTCAGGTGATGCGGAAGTAGTCGATGAGTGCGCAACGTCGACGACGCGTGAAGGTGCGTGCCGTCGTCATCCCTTCACCCGTAGGTCCTGCGATCGAGTAGGTCGCGTATCCCTCTCCACCGACACCGAGCCCCGCGAAAGAAGGGCCATTCTTCACGAAAACCGTCGTATCTACAGCCCGCGCCATGTTGTGCATGTTCTCGATGTTTCGCGAGTGAATGACCGCCGTGTGCCGATACCCATGTTCTGACTCGATGGCCGCCCGGATCCCCTCATCGACGTTGCGGACCCGCACGATGGGCAGGAAGGGCATCATCTGCTCGACTTCGACGAAGGGGTGATGGGCGTCGGTCTCACCGATCAGCACGCGGAGTTCATCGTCGAGGGTCAGACCAATCGCGGCACCGAGGACGTTGGCATTGCGCCCGACGAAATCACGATTCACGTGAGGTTGGCCATCGTCGCCCTTTGGAAGAGCGACCTCCGTCAATGCCTGAATCTGCGCTCGGTCGAGCTCAACGGCACTGTAGGCGAGCATTTCGCGTTTCAGCTCGTCGGCGACGGAATCGACGACAAAGCACTGCTTCTCTCCGATGCACAGGACATTGTTGTCGAAGGCGGCACCGTCGATGATGTCCCGCGCCGCTCTCTTGATATCGGCGGTCTCATCCACGAGGACGGGTGGATTCCCCGGACCTGCTGCGATGGCCTTCTTGCCGCTTCGCATGGCGGCCCGCGCCACGGCTGCGCCACCGGTGACCAGCACAAGACGCACGGTTCGATGGTGGAACAGCTGGTCTGCCGTCTCAATCGTCGGCTCTGACATGGCGGCAATCAGATTGGCTGGCCCCCCCGCTTTGACGATGGCTGCATTGAGCAACTGCACGGCGTGGGCGGAGACCGACTTTGCGCCGGGGTGTGGATTCACAACCACCGAATTCCCGGCGGCGATGATGCCGATGGCATTGTTGACGAGGGTAGGTACGGGATGGGTCGACGGCGTGACGGCGCAGACGACACCGTAGGGGGCCATCTCTTCGACGGTCAGCCCATGATCCCCCGTCCACGAAACGGACTCGAGATCTTCAACTCCCGGTGTCAGGTCCGCCGCCAGGGCGTGCTTCTTGAGTTTGTCCTCAAGCCGTCCGATCCCGGTCTCTTCAAGGGCCATTCGCGAAAAGGTCTCGGCGTGATCCCGGGTGGTCTGGCGGATCGCCTCGATGATCTGCTTGCGCTGTTCAAGGGTGAGGCCGAGAAGCTCTTGCTGAGCACGATCTGCGGCGGCGACTGCCTCGTCGACGGAGGTGAAAAGTCCCACACCCGAGCCGCGACGGCCTGAGCCTGCGGCCGACCCAGCGGCCGCAGGCGTACGAACAACCCGCTGTACGACCTCTTCGACAATCTGTCGAACGCGATCTTCGTTGACGGTGTTCACGAAATCAACTCAGCACCGACCTACAGGCCGGCGCGTTCCTTCAGCGTGGCGATGGGACGCGGGATCACGTGCACCGAGCGCAGGTCACCGATACGCTGTGCTGCTTCGGCGCCGGCATCGACGGCTGCCTTCACCGCTGCTACGTCGCCTTCGACCAAAACGCTGACCATACCACTGCCCACGCGTTTCTGGCCCGCGTAGGAGACATCGGCCGTCTTGAGCATGGCGTCGAGTGCCTCGACGGCGCCCACCAAACCCCGTGTTTCGATCATTCCGAGTGCTGCCATCTGTCTTCTCCTGTAGTCAATCCTATAATCGTTCTTTGAGGTCGTGTTAGCCGAGGAACAACCGGACCGCCGAAGCGGCCGGACGTGGAATCACCAGACGCGTCACCAGGTCTCCGACGCGTTCTGCTGCTTCGGCGCCTGCAGCGACCGCTGATTGCACCGACCCCACGTCGCCCGTGACAAGGATAGAGATATAACCACCGCCGATCTCCTGGGATCGTGCCACCTCGACATCCGCCGCCTTTTCCATCGCGTCGGCTGCCTCGATGGCGCCCGTTGCGCCCTTTGTCTCGACCATACCGAGAGCGCCAACCTCTCCCACGTCAGATCCCGAAGCGACGGGTACGATGGCATCCAATCCCGCGTGGGGTCGAGCGATCACGTGTACACCGCTCACCTCCACCACCTTTGCGGCGGAGCCCGCCGCAGCATCGACGGATGATTTCACCGCCGCCACATCGCCCTGACAAAACACGGTGACCATTCCTGCCCCCACCTTGTCCCAGCCTAGCAGTTCCACGTTGGCGGCCTTGGCCATCGCATCTGCACCCGCGATGACACCTGTGAGTCCTACCGTCTCGACCATTCCTACAGCTTGAGCCATCAGTCTCTACCTCTCGCTCGACGTTACGGCGCCTGGTTCTTCAAGATGAACTGTGTCTGCCCGTCCGATGACGACGGCATCCGCCGGAATCGGTGGGTCGAATGCGTTGCAGGCTTCACGGGCGACCTCGACGATGACGAGATCCTCGTCCTTCATCGCCTGCCAGGTCACGCAGACTTCTGGATCGCCGACGCCCTGCAATTGACGTCCAACGTCCTGGACCAGATGGAGCGTCTTGTCCTGCAGGGATTCGATCGCCCGCGACAACACGACATGACCGACCACCCGACCCAGTTTCATAAGACAAGCTCTGCGACAGACTCTGCGGATGTGTCGATGATTCCGACGACGACGCTTCGAACAGGCGGATACTCGACCCCTGTCGCTGCAGCACCCGCCGCACCCGAATCCGAGACCAGAACGACCGATCCAACACCGGCTCCGACTGCGTCGATGGCCAACTGCAGCGGCGCATCGTCGTCACCCCGTTCATGGAGGACCAGGATCTTTCGGCGGTCCAGAGATGCGTGTTTTGCCTCTGCCACGACGTGTCCGATCACAGTAGCCTGTCTCATGCGACCACCGTATGGGCATGACCAAAGGCGGTCACCGTGTCGACGATACCGACGATGACGGCGTCCACAGGGGACCCTTTGTATCCGGGCGCGACACGCGCTGAGCTTCCTTGCACAATCACGACGATCTCGTCGATTCCTGCGCCGATGGCATCGACGGCCACCATATGTTTCCTCGTCTCTCCCAGTCCCTCGTCGGTTGCCGACAGCAACTCTACAAGCAGGAGCTTGCTCCCCTCGAGATTCTCGATCTTGGCGCTGGCGACGGCCGTTCCTTTTACACGTGCAAGGATCATCGATTACACCACATCTGCGGTGGGTTCGTGCAGAGAGAGACTGGACAACCCCGCCATGATGTCGCCCTGATCATAACCGTAGAAGGAAGCGATCTTCTCGACCACTGAATTCATCAGCACATCGGGGCAGGACGCACCCGACGTCACGGCGAGTCTCGTCGGAAGTTGCGGTCGCCACGCATCGGTGACGGTCGTCGTCTTGGCCCCCAGATCGAAGTGACGGATCTGGTCTGGTGACAACAACTCCTCTGCACTGCTGATGAGGAAACTCGGCATGACCGTCTCGCAGATCTCCACCAGGTGGGCCGTATTTGAACTGTTATAGCCACCGACAATGACGGCTACGTCCGGTTCGGCGTCCAGCAGCGCTTTGGTCGCGTTCTGATTCCAATTGGTGGCATAACACAGCGTGTCATTCGTATCTGCGAAGTGCTCGTCGATGTGATCCTCGCCGAAACGATCTCGCATGGCCTCCCGAAGAATGCCAGCGACCTGCTGCGTCTCTTCCGCCAGCATCGTCGTCTGATTGACAACGGCGACACGATCGAGATCGGTTGCTGGATCAAAACCTTGGGACCACTTGCCGCCAAACTCGGCGACGAAGGCATCCTGCGATGTGCGTCCCATGATGTAGTCGGCAACACGAGACGCTTCCTCCGCATCGCGCACGACGAGGGTCCGCGTATGCTGCTCGGTGTGCGAGTGAGTCGCCTGCGTCTCCTCGTGACCGAATTTCCCATGGATGATGATCGTGAACCCCTCTCGTCCTAGTTCCTCGCCACGATCCCACACCTTGGAGACGAAGGGACACGTTGTGTCGTAGTTCTCACGGAAGGACACACTGGACGTATCCACACCACTTCGATGCAGGGACGCCTCAATTTCAAGGGTTGTCCCAAAGGCCGGAATCAGGACCACGTCATCTCCGGATAGACTCTTCTCGGGAACCTGCCGCTGCCCATCGCTGTCGTAGAGGAACCGAATCCCGCGCGTGCGCAGATCGTCGTTCACCAACGGATTGTGGATGATCTCGTTCACGAGGTGAATGTCACGGTCTGGATGGCGCTCGAGGGCCGAGAAGGCCATGTGGATCGCACGTTCCACGCCGAAGCAGAAACCGAAGTGGCGCGGTACCAGCACCTCGAGTTGGCCGATGGTCAGACGCGTCGGGGCAAGAGAGCGCTTGCCCTCCTCCTGACGGAAATTCTTGATCTGCTGGATGATCTCGCCGGCGTAGTGATTGGGGACGCGATCAAACTGCTTGAAGGCCATTCAGATACGTCCGACGGTACGGGTGGAGATCGGCAGCGGAGCATGGGCGATGCTCCGGAAATGCTCCCCCATCGCTTGGTTTGGCACTTCGGTCAACAACCCAGCAAAGGAAGGTTGGCGAGAATCTAAGCAACGCCCCTTACCTGTCAATCTTCCTATATTGATCCGCTCCATGCCTGAGATCTCTCCATCCACACGCGCCGTCGCCCTGCTCAGTGGCGGCCTCGACAGCTGTGTCGCCACGGCCCAAGCCGTTGCCGCACATGGATGTAACGTGGCCGCCTTGCACGTGTCCTATGGCCAGCGAACGGCGCGACGAGAGCGGGAGGCATTCGAAGCGATCGCCGATCATTACGAGTTGACCCAGCGCCTTGTCGCCGATGCCGCCTACCTTGGCACCATGGGAGGTTCGAGTCTGACCGACCAGCAGGAATCCATTCCGGGCGCGGACGACGAGTCGCTTCTGCCGTCGACGTATGTGCCCTTTCGCAACGCCCATCTTCTGTCCGTCGCCGTAGCCTGGTCTGAAGTATTGGGAGCCGGGGAGATCTTCTGCGGTGCCCACGCTCCAGACTCTACCTATCCCGATACGCAGCCTCGTTTTTTTGAGGCCTTCCAGCACCTCCTCGACCATGCGTTGCCGACGGGGACCACAGTGCGCGTGCTGGCGCCTCTGCTGCACAACGACAAGGCAACCATCGTGCGCCGCGGAGTCGACCTGGGCGCACCGCTGCATCTGACCTGGTCCTGCTATGCAGATGAAGACGCGCCCTGTGGCCGGTGTCACAGCTGTCACCTTCGCCAGACTGGGTTCGACGCCGCCGGCGTCGACGACCCACTCACCTCCATGTCCGACTTTTCTCCAGGTAGATGATCCATGCTGATCGGCTATGTCAGTGATGAACGATATGTTGCACTCCCCGATGTCTTGCTCGAATTCGTGTCGTCGGAAGGTGAATCGACCCAGACGCGATCACGCGCAACAGGTTCGGTCCATGCCGACCTGGCGCCGGGCCCATATCAGGTGACTCTGCACTCGCCCGGGTATGGTTTGAAACGTGTTTCCATGACCGTTGCCGAGAACCGGCCTTACCAGTTCCGTCTGTTGAAGGATGACCTGCTCGGCTACATGTGGCCCAAGTGGGTGCAGTCGGGGGATCGCTCTGAGTTTCGCGTGCACTGCGACGAGGCCTACAAACTCGAACTGTTCCGTTACGGCCTCGGAAAGGAGTTCATCCAGCCCATCGGCTGGTATGACGAGCACGGGCCAGGTGCCACTGTGCAGATCACTCCAGATGGCGATTACACCCAGACTGGTGTGCAATGGAATCGATTTGGATATACCAATCCCCACCACAAGCAGTATCTCACGGCACCCGAGCGCTCGGGACTCTACTACTGCCATGCCAGCACCGCGACGGGGAGGTTCTTCTCATTCCCTTGGATCGTGGCGCCCAAGACACCACAGCACTCGATCGCCGTATTGGCGAGCAACGTCAACTGGAACTGCTACAACAACTTTGGCGGTCGCAGCAACTACATCCATCCCGATCGAGTTCCACCGACCCCGACGGTGAATGCGCGGCTCGAACTCAAGCGCTACACTGATGGCGAGCACATCAACTATGGAACCGAAGACTACGACCCCCTGTCCTTCGACCGTCCCGAGCCGATCAATCACATCCCCCTGGAGGCCGGGCCGAAAGACCCGATCGAGGGTCGCGCTGCCTGCCACGTGGCCGAGGCCGAATGGCGTCTGTTGTCCTGGATGGAGCAGGAGGGATTCGAATACGATCTGTGGGCCGAAACGCACCTTCATTTCGGCCAGCTTAATCTCGACGACTACAAGGTCCTGGTGATCAGCACCCACCCGGAATACTGGTCGGAAGAGATGTATTTCGCTGTGAAGAAGTGGGTCTTCGAGCGGGGCGGGAAGTTGATGTATCTGGGTGGCAATGGACTCAACGCCAAAGTCGAATTCCTCGACGACCAGACCATGAAAGTGTGGAATGGCGATGCTCGAGTGATGAAGGAGAAGGGGTTTGAGAGTCGTTTTCACATCTACGTCGAGTCCGAGGCGAATCTGCTCGGTGTCGTGTACTCAGACACGGGTATCATGACCGCTGCGCCATACAGGGTCATCGATGCAGATCACTGGATCTTCGAGGGCACGGGCAAGACAAATGGAGACCTCTTCGGAGAAGCGTCTCTTCACATGCGTATCCCAGGTGGTGCGTCTGGTCACGAAACCGACAAGGTCTCCCCGAGTTCACCGGCCAACGTGCATATCGTGGCCAAAGGTGAGAATCCGGACGAGGGAGGTGGCGAGATCGTGCACTTCGATACCGATTCGGGGGGTGGCGTGTTCTCGGTGGGGTCCATTTCCTGGCCCGCTTCGATTATGGTCGACGAGACGGTATCGCGGGTGACAGCCAACGTCTTACGGCGATTTACCGGCTGAACGTTCGGTTGCGGGCAGACGCAGATCAGGTTGAGGTCTGATTGCCGTCCGAATGTCTGGTCGGACCTTGCCGGCCCACGGAAATCCCCTAGTTTCATGCAGATACCGGAACTTACAGACACGGACCGCGATGGCGGACGACACCCAAGAACTGGAAATCTTTCCCAACCCGAACCCCGGACGCGACTTCACCATTGATATCGCGTGTCCTGAGTTCACATCGGTCTGTCCCAAAACAGGCCATCCCGATTTCGGCACCATACTTATCAACTACGTGCCGGCGGACAGTTGTATCGAGCTCAAAGCGCTCAAGCTCTACCTTCAGTCATACCGACAGAAGGGCATCTTCTACGAGGCCGTGACCAACGCCATTCTCGATCACCTGGTAGCTGCCTGTGCACCACGGCGTATGACCGTCGTCGGTGACTTCCGCGCGCGCGGGGGCATTACGACCAAAGTGACCGCATCATACCCCTGAGGGGGTGACGGCGACGTTGACCGGCGTCATCACTGAATTGGAGTCGATCCATGTTTGCAGAAGAACAAGAGGAGGAGGCGTCTGTGTCTGATACCGACGCCGACGACCAAGAGGCACAGCCCGATCAGGACGAGAAGCCCTGGTATCCGTACATCACCAAGACCCAGTTTGAGAAGTTCCTGTCCCGCTTGCACGGGAAGATTCCAGAGGAGATCGATCGCGACTACGTGCGAGCCATCATTCGCACGCCGTCCATGATCTATCGTTTCCTCCGCGGAATCGAGGCGATGAAGCTCATCGACCATGAACAGCGCCCTACCGAACGCCTCGCCAAGCTGGTGGAGAAGGAAACGCGCCGCGAAACGCTCAGCGATGTGGTTCGTGATCTGTATCCCGAGCTGCTGAAGCAGTGGGAGGGTGCCGACGGCGAGATGTCCGACCGAGACATGGTCTCCTTCTTCCGCAAGGAAACGGGGATGGGCAACGACTCGGCCAACAAGATGAAGATGTTCTTCAAGTATCTGTTGTCCGAATCTGACTTCACGCCGGGCGAAGGTGGCGACACCGAGGCGGCGGATGCCGCGCCCGCCGCCGAAGAGACACCTGCCGAAGAGCAGCCGGCGACGAANGCCGAAACAAAGAAGGCCGCCGCAGAGTCCGCCGCAGAGTCCGCCGCAGAGCCCGCCGAAGCCCCCGCCGACAATGGNCGCAATGGAGGTCGTGAGCGCGGTGGACGCGCAGAACGTCGTGGGTCGGGTCGTGACCGTGGCGATCGGTCCGAGCGCAATGATCGTTCAGATCGCGGTGAGAAAAGCGAGAGANGNGAGNGNGGTGAGCGTNGTGNCCGNGACCGAGACCGTGATCGCGGAGATCGGGATCGAGACGGTGGTTTCTCGAATCGCCCCGTCACCGAGGCCCAACGAGCTTATCTGGACACGTTGAAGGCCGTCTTGAGAGTCAATGTCGATGGCGATTGGGACGACGATATGATCCGTCTGGCCTTCGATCGTCTCGAACGAATCTTCGATCGAGTTCGACGCGGCTGACCCACCGACCATTCGCGTAAGAAAGAAAGGCCCTCCGACACGTGCGTCGGAGGGCCTTTTTCGTTCTTGGCTCATCGAGTAGCCGGTGCGTTGCTGCTACTCTTCCCAGTGCCCCATGGCGGCGAATTTGTCCACCCGCTGGTCGACCAGTTCGACAGGCGACAAGCCACACAGCTCGGCAAAGGCTTCCTTCACATGCCGTTTAAGTGTCGCCGCCGCGCCCACCATGTCTCGATGGGCTCCGCCGAAGGGCTCTGGCACGACACGATCGATGATGCCGTGTTCCTTCAGATCTGCGGCGGACAACTTCAATGCCTCGGCCGCCTCTTCTTTGCGGTCTCTCGTGCGAAACAGAATCGTCGAGCAACTCTCTGGAACGATCACCGAATACACGGCGTGTTCCAGCATGAGAATCCGGTCACCGACGGTGATTCCGATGGCCCCCCCTGAAAAGGCCTGACCAATCACGGCGACGACAATGGGTACGGGCAGATGAGACATCTCGAACAGATTCCGCGCGATGGCCTCGGCCTGCCCACGCTCTTCGGCCTCGATGCCGGGAAAGGCGCCAGACGTATCCACGAGGGTCAATACGGGCTTGCCGAACTTGGCGGCCATCGTCATCAGGCGAAGTGCCTTCCGGTATCCCTCCGGATGCGGCATGCCGAAGTTCCGCAACTTACGCTCCTCCACGTTGCGGCCACTCTGGATGCCGACGACCATCAGCGGTTCACCGTCGAGACGCGCCGGGCCACCGACGATGGCCTTGTCATCGCCGAAGTATCGATCACCGTGTAGTTCGGTGAAATCCGTCAGCATCTGCGCGATGTAGTCGAGGGCATAGGGTCGCTGCGGGTGTCGCGATATCTGCACACGCTGCCACCGTGTCAGCCCCGAGTAGATATCATGCCGCAGTCGCTCGACACGTTCTTCGAGGGTTCGNATCTCGCGACTCAGATCCAGGCCATCCGTCTCCGCCTGGGTCTGCATCTCTTCGATGCGCTTCTCGAGTTCGACGATGGGTCGCTCGAAATCCAGATAGAAACTGCGTTCGCTCATCTTCTACATCCCCGAATCATCAAAACGGCTATTGCGAAGATCGTCTCCAAGCGCTGGTCGCGCTCGTTTCACAGGAGTAGACACCGTGGACGTCGCCTTACTTCACTTCGAGTGTGGAGGTTCCCGGCCCCCTGCTCGAGGATTTAGTCGAGTTTGGCGAGGGCATCGGCGACCCGCTTCAGCGCCTCCTGAAGGGTCTCCATCGATGTCGCGTAGGACATGCGCAGATGAGGTTTGGTGCCGAAGCCGGCCCCAGGGACACAGGCCACACGCGCTTCATCAAGCAGATAGTCGCACACATCTGTGCTGTCCTTGATCGGGCCTCCTGGCCCCTGACATCCAAAGAAGGCGGACACATCGGGATAGGCGTAGAAAGCTCCCTTGGGCAGGTCGCAGACCACACCATCGATGGCGTTCAGCTGGTCGATGACGAAACGGCGCCGGCGGTCGTACTCCTTGNGCATGATCTGCACCGATTCCTGCGGNCCCGTCAGCGCCTCCACAGCCGCTTTCTGTGACATCGACGAGGGATGGGAAATCGTCTGGCTCTGCGCCTTGTCCATCAGGCCGATCACATCGGCAGGCCCGGCGGCATAGCCGATCCGCCAGCCCGTCATGGCGTACGTCTTGGATACGCCATTCACGATGATCGTGCGGGCCTTGAGTTCATCGTTGAGGGTAGCCATCGACACGTGGACGGCGTCATCGTAGATCAGCTTCTCGTAAATCTCGTCGCCGAGGACATACAGATCGTTCTCGAGCACAACCTCTCCGAGAGCGGCCATTTCGTCGCGCGTATAAACGGCGCCGCTCGGATTCGACGGGCTGTTGATCAGCACCATCCTCGACCGTGGTGTGATAGCGGCCTTCAGCAACTGTGGGGTCAACTTCAACCCGTCCTCCGGGCGTGTCTCGACGACGACCGAATCACCACCGACCAGCTTGGGCTGCTCGGTGAAGGTCACCCAATACGGTGTGGGGATGATCAGTTCGTCCCCGGGGTTGAGCACGGCCGCCGAGGCCAGCGCCAGACAGTGCTTGGCGCCATTGTTGACCACCACCTCGTCCATGCCGTAGTCGAGGCCGTGATCAAGTCGAAAGCGCTCGATCACCGCTTCCTTCAACTCGGGGATTCCTGAAGGGGGCGACGTGTACTTCGTGAAGCCCTCTTCAATGGCACGGATTCCCGCGTCTTTGATGTTCTGAGGTGTATCGAAATCCGGTTCACCTGCCGACAGAGGGATCACATCGACCCCTTCCCGGCGCAGCGCCGCCGCCTTGGCCGTGATCGCCATCGTTGGAGAGGGCGCAACGCGCTGAATGTATTCGGAAAGTGTGGCCATCAGGTCGTGTACTCCGCGTTGAGTCGGACGTAGTCGTAAGTCAGATCGCAGGTAAAGACCTCCGCCGTCGCCTGCCCCATGGCCAGGTCGATATCGATGGTGATCTCCTTTTCTTTCATGGCATTGCTCAGGACGCCAGCATCATACGCCGCACCGGAACCGTCGGCGTAGATGGTTGTACCACACAGTGAGACCTCCACGTCACCCGGTTCGATGTCGACACCGGCATAACCCATGGCACACAGAATCCGGCCCCAATTGGGATCATTGCCAAAGGACGCCGTCTTGACCAGACTGGAATTGGCCACGGACAGCCCCACCTGGCGTGCCTCGGCTTCGGTCCTGCCCCCTCGGACGAGAATCTGAATCAGTTTCGAGGCTCCCTCGCCATCGGCCGCCATCGCCCGGGCCAGGTGACGGCACACGTGGGCCATCGCCTCAAACAGCGTCTGCGCTGCGCTCTCGTCCATCGGTGTGTCGACATCGCCAACACCGGCAGCGCCATTGGCCAGGGCGATCACCGTGTCGTTCGTACTCATGTCGCCGTCGACGGTGACGCAATTGAAGCTGCCCTCGACAGCTTTCACCAGTAGTTCTCGCAGCTGTGACGCGGGCAATGCAGCATCGGTGCCCACCACGGCGAGCATGGTGGCCATGTTTGGCGAGATCATGGCGGCTCCCTTGGCGACGCCACCGACATGTACCGTCTTGCCGTCGATCTCGATCTCCACAGCCAGATGTTTGGCCACCGTGTCCGTCGTCATCATCGCCTCGGCACAGTCGACACCTCCCGCTTCCGAAAGGCTCTCCACGAGGGTGGGTATGCCCGCTTCGATGACACCCATCGGGAGAGGCTCACCAATGATCCCGGTGGAACAGACCAGGACATCTTCGGGTAGGAGATCGAGGGCTTCTGCACTAAGGCTGCACATCCGCTGAGCGTCGGCCTCACCCGGTGCCCCCGTGCAGGCGTTGGCATTGCCCGAATTGAGGATCACCGCCTGGGCCCGACCATCTTCAAGATGACGACGATCCACGGCGATCGGTGCGGCCTGCACACGGTTGCGTGTGTAGACGGCGGCAGCAGATGCGGGACGGTCGCTGACGACGAGGGCCAGGTCTTTTGTTCCCGAATCCTTGATCCCACAAGCGATTCCCGCGGCCCGATAGCCGGCAGGTGTGGTGATACTCCCTGATTCCACTTCCCGCATTGAGTCGCTCCTACCTAGCTGCCGCTGGCGGCAGCCTGAATCGCTGCAGCGGGCTCTGCCTTGGCCATGACTTCCCGCATCAGTTTGTAGTGAAGACTGTCCGCAAGGGCGATCCAACTAGCTTCGATCACATTCTCGGAGACACCCACCGTCCCCCACACGTCCTCCCCATCAGAAGATTCGATCAGCACCCGCACACGCGCCGCGGTTCCGTCGGCGCTGGACATGACGCGCACCTTGTAGTCTTCAAGATGGACCGTAGCGAGACTCGGATAGACGCCCTCCAGAGCCTTGCGCAAAGCCCGGTCGATGGCATTAACGGGCCCATCTCCTTCGGCGACGGTGTGCAGAATCTCGCCACCGACTTCGACTTTGACGATGGCCTGCGAGTCTTCGGACGCCGCCGTGTTTGGGGCCACAGGTCGGTCCTTGCGACTCTCGGTACGGTAGCTGACGGTGGTGAACATGTCTTCGTACAGACCCATCGCACGTCTGGCCAAGAGCTCAAAGGACCCTTCCGCCGCTTCGAACTGATACCCCTCGTGCTCGAGATGCTTCACCTCGTTGAGCACCTGGGCGACGATGGGGTCCTTCTTGTTCATGTCGGGGAAGAAGCGGCCGAGTTTCGCCACCACCGTCCCACCACCCGACTGATCTGAAACCAGATAACGCCGCTCGTTGCCCGTCGCCTCGGGGTCTGCGTGCTCATAGCAGCGCGGATCCTTGGTCATGGCATCGATGTGGACGCCTCCCTTGTGGGCGTAGGCGCTCTCTCCCACGTAAGGTTGGCGGTGGTCGTGAGCGACGTTGGCGATCTCGCTCAGGAACCGGGAGAACACCATCAGATCACCCAGTTTCTCAGGACCGATCGTGCGCTTGCCCAACTTGAGTTCGAGTGTGGGGATCACTGTGCACAGATTGGCATTGCCGCAGCGTTCGCCATAGCCGTTGAACGTACCCTGCACCTGCGTGGCTCCGCCTTCGACAGCGGCCACCGAATTTGCGGCGCCCATGCCGGAGTCATTGTGTGCGTGGATTCCGATCGATGTGTCCCCTGCAGCGGCTTGTGCAGCCGCACAGATCGGCACCAACTCGCTCGGGATGGTCCCACCATTCGTGTCGCACAAGGCGAGAATCCGGGCGCCTCCCCGAACCGCTGCACGCAGCGTCTCGAGGGCATACTCGGCGTCGGCCTTGTAGCCGTCGAAAAAGTGTTCAGCGTCGTAGATGACTTCGCGGCCTTCGGCAACGAGGTACCCCACAGAGTCTTCGATCAGTTCGAGATTCGTCTCACGTGTGGTCTTGAGCACCTCTGTGACGTGCAGATCCCAACTCTTGCCGAACACCGCCACCGATTGCGTCTGTGCTTGGAGCAAGGTGCCGAGAGTTGCGTCGTCCTCCGGTGCATTGGTGGGCCGACGCGTGCTGCCAAAGGCCGTGACCCGCGCCGACAGCCCGAGTTCGCCCACGCGCTCGAAGAACGCCAGATCCTTGGGATTGGTCGGATTCGGCCAGCCGCCTTCGATGTAGTCGACACCGAGTTCATCGAGGCGCCTGGCGATCAGCAGCTTGTCCTCCAGGGAGTACGTAATGCCTTCCGCCTGCGCTCCGTCCCGTAGGGTCGAATCGTAGATCTCAACGCGGTCAGACATGGCGTAGCTCCTTTACAGAGAATCGACATCGCTGCAAAACGATCTCGGCGAATCCAGTCGTCAGAAGACCGGAGAAAACGGTCTACTCGCCTGAGCGAGTGGACCCCAGATAGGACATGATGCAAGTCAGTACTTCAGATAGGGCAAACCATCGGCTGTGGTAGCGATCGCTTCACGATCGACAAGCAGTTGCCCCAGCGCATCCCAGCTGCCGTCGACGAATTGCTGCTGCAGTCCGTCCTCGATCTGGCCAGCGATGACCGTGCCGCCGAAACGGATCTCCTTCGCCGCCACATCGCAGGTCACGTCCTGCGTCGGATCGGCTTCGACGGCAGACTGCAGTTTCGTCACATCCTCTGGAGCCGCCGTCAGACAGGGCAACCCCAGGGCGATGCAATTGCTGAAGAAGATCTCGGCAAAGGACTCACCGACGAAGGCATCGATCCCCCATCGCATGAGTGCCTGGGGTGCATGTTCGCGCGACGAGCCGCAGCCGAAATTCGCATTGGCCACAAGGATCGATGCGCCTTTGTAGTTCGTGTCATCGAAAGGATGGTCACCTCCGGCACGATCGTCTTCGAACACGTGCGTGCCAAGATCGTCAAAAGTCACCGTACGCAGATAACGCGCGGGGATGATTCGGTCCGTATCGATTTCGTCGCCGCGAATCGGAATGGCCCGACCAGCGATCTGGCGACGGATGGATTCGTTGTTCATGTGAATGCTGTTCCTAGTTGAGGATCGAGCGCACGTCCGTCACCTCTCCGGTGACAGCGGCGGCGGCGACCATGGCGGGACTCATGAGCAGCGTGCGCCCCGTGGGGCTGCCCTGCCGACCCTTGAAATTGCGATTGCTCGAGGATGCACATAACTCGCGCCCTTGAAGCTTGTCGGGATTCATGGCCAGGCACATGGAACACCCGGGTTCACGCCAGTCGAAACCAGCGGCCTTGAAGATCTCGTCCAACCCCTCAGACCGCGCCTGATCTCTCACTTCGTGAGACCCGGGAACCACGAGGGCACGCACGCCAGAGGTGACCTTGCGTCCCTCTGCGACGCGGGCCGCTTCGCGCAGATCTGAAATGCGTGAATTGGTGCAGGAACCGATAAAGGCCACATCCACCTTGGTGCCGGCGATCGGTTGATCCGATTCAAACCCCATGAAATCCATGGCCTCCGCCGTTCCCGCACCATCAGCTGCGGGAAGATGCTCGTCGATCGCACACGACTGACCGGGATTGATCCCCCATGTGACCGTGGGCTTGATCGACGCTGCATCGAGGGTCACCTCGTCGTCGAACGTAGAGTCGGCCTCTGACCTCATCGAGTTCCACCACGCCACGGCCTCGTCGAAAACCGCGTCCTTCGGTGCGTGAACCCGGCCCTGCAGATACTCGTAGGTCGTCTGGTCAGGATTGATATACCCACAGCGGGCACCACCCTCAATAGACATGTTGCACACCGTCATGCGCGCTTCCATGTCCATCTCTTCGATCGCTGAACCTGCGAACTCATAGGCGAACCCCACCCCGCCGTTGACGCCCAGGCGATTGATAATGGTGAGGATCACGTCTTTTGCGTACACCCCTTCGTTCAGCTTGCCGTCAACTTCGACACGACGAACCTTGGGCCGCGCCAGAGCCAGACACTGAGAGGCAAGCACGTCCCGCACCTGGCTGGTGCCAATCCCGAAGGCGATGGCACCGAAAGCCCCGTGGGTCGAAGTATGACTGTCGCCACAGGCGATGGTCATGCCCGGTTGAGTCAGCCCGAGTTCGGGGCCGATGACATGAACCACGCCCTGGCGCCGATCATCCATGCCGTAGAGGGGCAGCTCGAATTCGGCCGTATTGCGCTCGATGGCGACCATCATCTCCTCGGCGAGTTCGTCGAGAAAGGGTCGCTCACGGACGTCAGTCGGCACGATGTGATCGACCGTCGCATAGGTCCGTTCCGGATGCAGCACCTTGAGCCCCCGTTCGCGCAACATCTGGAAGGCCTGAGGACTGGTCACCTCATGCACAAGGTGCAGACCAACAAACAGTTGACTTTGTCCCGAGGGGAGTTCCCTCACCGTGTGGTTTGCCCACACCTTCTCAAACAGATTCTTGCTCACTTTTCTTTCCTCACTCGTTGCTCTTCTGTCAGACGGTCTTGGCAATTACACAGTCTGGTCCTGAACCTGGTCGCTTCGCACCTGGCGGCCGCGACGCAGATACAGGCGATTCAGGGCATCCACATAGGCTCGAGCGCTGGCTTCGATGATGTCCGTCGAAACACCGCGGCCTGTTGTTTTCAGTTCGCCATCATTCACTCGCACTGTGACTTCACCCATCGCCTGACTTCCACCGGTGATCGCCTGGATGACGTATTCCTCCACCGTGGGGCGTTGTCCCGCAGCGAGGTTGATCGCCTCATAGGACGCGTCCACGGGACCATCTCCCCACGCCGATTGCTGGACGCTCTCAGCGCCCTCGATGTGCAGACGCACTGTGGCAGAGGGAACGGTGCCACTCCCGCTGATCGTGTGCAGGTACTCGAGTTTGAATTTCTCGTTCCCTTCGACACGGATTTCATCGCCCACGATGGCCATCAGATCTTCGTCGAAGACTTCCTTCTTCTTGTCCGCCAATTCGATGAAACGATCGTAGGCCTTCTCGAGCTCGTCTTTGCTCAGATCGTAACCCAACTCTTCGAGCCTGTGGCGCAGGGCGTGGCGACCACTGCGAGCGGTGAGCACGATCGACGTCGCCTCCCAGCCTACATCGGTGGGCTCCATGATCTCGAACGTGTTGCGCGCCTTCAGAACGCCATCCTGGTGGATGCCGGAGCTATGCGCGAACGCGTTGGCACCGACGATTGCCTTGTTCGGCGCCACGACGATCCCCATCATGCGACTCACCAGACGACTCGTAGAGACGATCTCTTTGGAGACGATATCTGTATCGAGCCCGTAGTAGTCGGTCCTCGTCCGCAAAGCCATGACAACCTCTTCGAGGGACGCATTTCCCGCTCGTTCGCCCAGGCCATTCAGGGTACACTCCACCTGGCGCGCCCCTGCCCTGAGGGCGGACAGTGTATTCGATACGGCCATGCCCAGATCGTCGTGGCAGTGAACACTGATCACCGCCTTGTCCATGTTGGGCACATTCTGCGTCAGATGCGTGATCAACTCGGCAAACTGCTCGGGCACGGTGAAACCCACCGTGTCGGGAATGTTGATCGTCGTCGCCCCCGCCTCGATCGTGGCCTGCACAATGTCGCACAGGTAGTCCAGATCGGTCCTCGTTGCATCCATGGGCGAGAATTCGACGTCGTCCACGGCACTCTTGGCATGGGCCACGGCCTTGATCGCCATCTCGAGCACTTCGGCCTTACCCTTGCGCAACTGACCGTCCAGTTGGACCTGTGAAGTGCCTACGAAGGTGTGAATTCGCGGTTTGGCCGCTCCATCGAGGGCCTCGGCGGCGCGATCGATGTCCTTGAGCACCACCCTCGCCAACCCACAGATCATCGGCCCTTCGATCTCGTGGGCGATCCGGTGAACGGCCTCGAAGTCTTCGTTGGAGGAAATCGGAAAGCCCGCTTCGATGACATCAACCTGGAGACGTGCCAGTTGTTTGGCGATCTCCATCTTGTCGGGCACGGTCAGTGACGCCCCCGGTGTCTGCTCCGCATCGCGCAGGGTCGTGTCGAAGATGATGACTTTGTCGGTTGTAGCCATGGTGCTTCTACTCCGTCTGAGGCCGGCAAGAATGGGGACGAGAGCTGATCCCACGTCGGGACGGGTCTCGTCAGAGGCAGGTGGAGTTCGCCGGCGTGAACCCCAACCACCACGAATCGGACAGCCGCGTGCGACGCGGCTGCATAAGTCGTAGGTGGAGGGTCCGGCTGAAATCCATCATCTGTTCCTGTCTCTCATTCTTGGCATGGGCGAATGACGTGTGCACATCGAAGGCCCGCGTCGTGTTACTTACCCAACCAGGACATCATGCCGCGCAGTCGACCACCGACTTCCTCGATCAGGTGCTCGGAATCGCGACGCTTCTGCGCGTTGTAGTTGGGCCGGCCTACCTGATTCTCCAGCATCCACTCTTTGGCAAACTTTCCGGTCTGCACGTCGGACAGAATTCGCTTCATTTCGGCGCGTGTCTCTTCCGTCACCACGCGACGACCACGAGACAGATCGCCGAATTCAGCTGTATCCGAGATCGACGACCGCATGTTGGCGATGCCGCCTTCGTAGATCAGGTCGACGATCAGCTTCACCTCGTGGAGACATTCGAAATACGCCACTTCGGGCTGATACCCCGCCTCTACGAGGGTGTCAAAACCGGCCCGGATCAACTCTGTGAGCCCACCACACAACACGACCTGCTCACCGAACAGATCCGTCTCGGTCTCTTCACGGAAGGTCGTCTGAATCACGCCACCACGAGTGCAGCCGATGCCGCGGGCATAGGCCAGACCGATGTCGTGGGCACGACCACTGGCATCCTGCTCGACGGCAAGCAGACCGGGAACACCACCACCCTCGCTGTAGACCCGTCGCACCAGATGGCCGGGGCCCTTGGGTGCCACCATGAACACATCCACATCCGCCGGCGGCACAACCTGACCGAAATGGATGTTAAATCCGTGGGCGAAGGCCAGCGCATTGCCGGCGGTGAGATTCGGCTTGATGTCCGCTTCGTACACCTGGCCCTGGATCTCGTCGTTGATGAGGATCATGATGATGTCCCCCATCTTGGATGCCTCGGCAACAGACGCAACCTTGAGCCCTTCTTTCTCCGCCTCTGCACGCCGAGCACTGCCCTCACGAAGACCGACGACGACATTGACGCCACTCTCCTTCAGGTTGAGGGAGTGGGCGTGCCCCTGACTGCCGTAGCCGATGACGGCGACGGTCTTGTCGGCAAGCAATTCGAGGTTGGCATCGTCATCGTAGTACATCTTCATGGTCATTCTCCTTTTGCGGGTCGAGGGTTCATCAAGTGGTCTCGACCATCGGTCTTGGGCGGCCAACAGGCCGCGGCCGGTTCATTGTGGATGCGCGAGGTCAGCGCCGGGCATAGCTTTATGACTGCCTTTGAGTGCTCTCAGAGGCTCCGTCCGTCTTCGTTGTGATATTTAGAAGGTGCGGAGGAGCCTACTCGAGTCCGATAATGACAAGCCCGATAAGAAGAATCGACCCGAGAAGAATCGAATCCGGAATCAGGCGATCGAGTGAGAAGACCGAACGGCGACTCAGACGCAGCGCTCCAACGACACCACGGGCGTCAGATGGAAACACTTCCTCGACGCGGGCGTCATGGGAAGTGCGTGCGTATACGGAGATGTGTGAAATAGTGGCCACCGTTTGGCAGGGAAACACAGTGCAACAAGCAGGCTCGAAACACAAGGGGTACAGGGACTTACACCTGTGTCCATCAAGGCGGAGAAATATAGCGGGGCCCCTGAAGCATGTCAAGGAGTCCGGGCGGCCCGACAGACTCCATGCTGAGAGACTTCATGCCGGGAGACCCCATGCCTGACGGTGGTCGATTTGAAGTTCGCGAGGTCGCCCTCGATGATTCGTGGGACGCCTTCGTCGACGCCGCCATTGGGGGCCACATCTTCGTACACAGCGACTGGCTTCGAGTGGCCGAAGCGGCTGGCGCAGGCGATCCGGTGGTGATGGGCGCCTATGACAAGGATGCTCTCGTGGCTGCCATCGTCGGCGTGCGAACCAAGGGACGCGTACACCGACTGGCCACGGCCCCCCTGCTCCCCCACTCCGGCATGCTGTTTCGCCAACCTCTGTCTGAGCAGCGCCCTCGCCAGGAAGCGGAACAGTCGGCAGCCTGGCAAACGCTGGCCGCTGAACTGGGTGGATTTGACCACATCCACGTGAGCTGTTCACCGGATGTGACCGATGTGCGAGAGCCACTCTGGGCAGGCTGGATTGCCCATCCACGATACACCTATTGGATCGACCTACCCCCCGATCGGCAGCAGGTCTGGGATGGCTTCGAGCGTCGGACCCGAACCGTCATCCGCAAGGCGGAAACGGCGGGCTTCCACGTCGCCCCTGCCTCGCCAGAAGGTTTCGGTGCCCTGTATCAGAGCACCTACCCCGATGGCAGACCGCCAGTGGATGCGCAGATGGCGCAGCGCTACGTGACCGAGGCGTGTTCGGCCGGCCTGGTAGAGGGTTTCAGTGCCCTGTCCCCCGACGGTGATGTTGCGACAACCGTGTTCTTCGCCCTCGAAGAGGGGGGTTCGGTCTCACAACGATACGCCTGGGTCGCCGGAGCCGACCCCACCCATCGCGAGTCGGGTGCCAGTGCGCTGCTCTATTGGAAAGTGCTGGAGACGACGCCGGCGACCCACTTTGATTTCGTGGGCGCCAATATGGCCTCGATCGCCCTGTTCAAGAGGGGGTTTGGCGGAGAACTCGTCAGCTATTACGCAATGGAGCGCTGGAATAGCCGGTGGCGACGTTTGCTGGCGAAGCTGCGCGGTTAGGCTCCAGCTGGGCGTGACCGTCGCCCGGTCGCAGACCCAGGGCCGTCGGCCGATCAGCTCCGAGACAACATGACCGACCAGCTACCCAGGCTTGCGTCAGCTGTCGAAGGGCTGCTCACCGATGAACCACAGTGTCAGTCAGACTGTTGCAGCCGAACAGCTCCGGTTGGCCTGAAGGGCTGACGACCCTATGAGAAGGGTGGCCCTATGATTGGCGCAGTTGCTGCAGCAGATTTACGTACGTCTCGAACTGCTGCTTGACGCCATCAATGTCGAAAGCGGCGGCCGCCTCGGACACGCTGTCGCTCCACGCTCTAAGGGGAGTGCAGTCGTGCTCCCGGCTCAAGTTGCCGATCCTGCCAGCGAGCTCCTCGACCTCGTCGATCGCCAGGGTCACCAGCAGTTCTTCGATGTGCGCCTGTTCGGCGGCCATTCCTTCGACCAACCCCGGCAGATTGCTGATCTCCGACAGATCGAGCGTATCAGCGCCACCGGTGGGTCGATCAGATGATCCTCCCAAACCGAGGGCGAGCCGTACAGCGTCGGCCACCTGCTCGGTCTCCCGTCGCGCAGTCGTCAAGATCGCCTCTATCTCTGTCGGCGGCAGGGCATCTCGGATTGCCACCTCGAGCATTTGTGCCAAGTTCTCGAGTTGGCCAGCCCCGATCGTGCCGGCGATGCCTTTGAGAGAATGGGCGGTACGTTCGGCCATTTCCACAACCGCAGGGTTGTGAGGCACGACAGCGCAGGTGGCCGCCGGGTTCGGTGAACGACTACCTCGACAGGGTCGGCCTGCCATCCCGAGCGCCACCGATCGCATCGTCCCGCCTGGATCGCAAACTCAAGTTCGGTTTAGGGCGTCGGAAGCTGCTCGCTGGTCACCTCCCCCGCCGCACACGGCAGGTGCCAGCGCTCAACCTGTGATCCGATCTGCGTTCTCACCACGACATCTCCATCGGCACGGCCGTCTTCGACGATCATCTCCAGGTTATGTGCCTCCGTGCTCCACATCGACAGAAACATCGCTTGGTCGCCCCTCGATCGAACGACGAGCGCACTCGAACGAGGCAGTGGCTCCAGCGCGCCGAAAGCCTGCGCTTTTTCTGTAGCCGGATCATCGGCGAGCAAGAACTCGGATCCCTCATCGGCCTGTAACACGGCGCGCAGCGGACTGCCCGCCGTCTCCCAGGTGAGGTCCGCGATGCCGGCCGGGGCCCTGATGGTTCTCACATTCTTCAAGTGGTCATACCCAATGCCCCGGAAGGGCGCCGCACTCGCATACTCCGTCGCTGTGCTCGGCCTTCCGCCAATATGCATCGCGTAGTCGTACTGGTGCGGGCCGGTGCCGATGACCCGAAATAGGTCCAGGATGATGCGGTCGGTGAGAACGAGCGTTCGGTCCAGCCGTATCCCCGGATAGACGGCCTCATTCGACGCTCGACAGGCCTTGAAGGGGCCTTCCACCTGGAACAGCTCCAGGACCCCATCAGACTCCAGGCCTCGTGCCCCGTCCGTTTTCCAGACCGAATCGACCTCCACATCGTAGGGGATCATGGGGCGCCCATCCACGGTCACCGTGTTGTGGGCGATCGTCGAGCGCACCCAGGTCTTGTGCAGCGGATCCTCGTACCCGGCCGATTGTGGGGACGCGCTCAGACAGCGGCCGTGGCCATACAGGTCCACGCACAGCGCCGCAGGGCTCTGATGCCCGGCACTGTGAGGCCCCCAGAACATCTGCACGGCGGTACCGGCCGCATCCTCTGGTCGATTTCTCAGGATCGACACCCCCGTCACCGGGAACAGCGTGCAGCCCTGGCGGTGCGTACCCGCCAGGGAGATGCTGCAGTCCTCGTCAAGGGAAAAGTGCCCCGTCGGATGCTCGGCATCTTTCAACAGGACAAAGTCCCATTCCCCTGCCGGGGGCTGCAGCGACATGGGCAGTTGCGGGTACTCCCGACCGGACCAGTCGGCGTATTCCCGCTCAATCCGGGCCAGTAGCCACGCGTATTTCGGATCGCCGTAGGCCTGGTACGCGAGCTCGTAGAGCGGACCCCATATCCACACCCCTCGCAGGTTGGCCAGCCCCGAGTCGTGGAGCAGGCTGAAGTCACCGTTGCCCAGCGTCGCGTAAAAGGGGGCGTCAAAGGCGGCCTTCAGGCACTTGCTCCCGTCCGGTCCGTAGGCCCGATGCAGGTCGCGTCCGTCATCCCCTGTCTGGGCGGGCAACTCGGCGTGCCAGAGGTCCACGCCGGCGTTGGCCAGCATGGCGGCCGCATCGGTCAGCGCCATCAGGGTATAGAAATGATATCCGGGCGTGCGCTCCCAGTGCAGCCCGTCAGACAGGATGTCATGCCGGAGCTGGTGTATCAGACCGTAGCGGGGTACGCCGTCAAATGTCCAGCCGTGGAGCGCATCGCGCACGAGTCCGGTCTCGCCGCTTGCCAGGCCTGCGGCAAGGCGGGCAACCAGGTTCCAGGTGTTGTGATTTCCGCAGGTCGTGTGTTGGCACCGGTCGGTGGTCTCTTCAGTGAGGGCCAGAGCCTGCTGGAACAGCTCGCGGTCGGCCTGTGCGAGGCCCTCTGGCGCGATCAGGTCGTAGACTCGGGCCAGCGTGATGGTAAACCTGGATTCTGCCAGTCCATAGGGGGCAGCGCGCGTGTGGTCGTTCACGAGTGGCCAGCGCAGATAGGCCGTCGCGACGCACCTGAAGTCTACGAGAGCCGAATCCAGATACAACCCTCGACCCGTAAGATGGAAGGCGAGAATCTGGCGAAAGGCGTGGTTCAGAACCTTGGTACCATGCTCGGGGCGCACGGGGGCTGACTCAGAGACGTCCCATTCACAGGGCGCATCGGCCGCCTTCAGGAGGCGGCCCAACGCGGCTTGAGCCCAGACGGTTTCCTCGGTCAGTGAACGACACCGCTGCAAGCCTTCCTCGGTGACGAAGACGCGGGGGTGCGGTGGCAGATCGACGGGTACCAGATCAGGGGTCGATTCGGGCTGCATGGGCAGACAGAAACTCTTACCCGAACAGCCGTGGAATCTGGTTCTTCAGCGTGACGAAGGTGAAGTAACCGAAGAAGGCGCAGGACCAGATCATCACGACGAAACGCACCGGTGGCATCCGCAATTGACCGCCGAGAATTCTGTTGTTCAACCACAACAACAGAACCGAGTAGATGAGCATGACCCCGCCGTTCAGTGAGGCGCTCAACACCAGCAGGACCATGGGCTGCGTCAGCCCGGGCACGACAAGCCCGAGGAGCATGATGCCACAGCCGATCAGAATCTGGGCCCAGAGCAACACGAAGTAGAGACGTGAATCTGTCCAGGTCTGGTTGTCGCGCAGCCAGTTGACCTTGATGATATCCGTCGAGATTCGGGCACACGCGTCCAGCAATCCCAGTTCTGTCGTTAGCAGGATCGCGATCCCCATCCAGTGGAAGGCGTGCTGGAAGAACGGGCCGTGCAGATTGCCGATGAACTGGCCCTCGGCACGGATGAATCCGATCCCACTTTCGAGACCGGGTGTAGAGCGCGCCGTACTGTAGGCGATCAGCGACAGCATCATGAGCGATACGACGGAAAGCAGGTAGAAACTGATTGCATGCTCACGATTGGCGACACGCCACCAGTCTTTCCAGCGGCGAAGATTCTCTTCGGTCTGGTGAAAGTGGGCGCCAATGTCCGCCACCACCTCTTCCCTGCCGGTGAGCGGGCTTGTCAGTCGTCCAGCGAACCGCCCCATGGCGTAGCCCTTTTCCCGCACGTAATCGCTCTGCACGAGATTCATCGTCCCCCCCGCGCCGGCAAAGGCCAAAGCGCCCAGCAGGAGTGGCAACTCCATGCCCTCTGGCACAAAGCCGACATTGGTGATCCCCACCGCCATGTCTACCACATGGGCCGAGTCGACGACGAGGGCGAAGATGATGAGCATGAAGACGAAGACGAGACCGATCAGGATCTTCTGCAACCGTTCGACGGTGTTGTAGACGATCGGACCCACGGTGAGCGCCGCGCCGATCGCCAACAGGCTCACGATGGAGTACACGACTCTCATCGTCTCACTGCCGCCGATCTCCCACGTGAGAAGTGTGGCCGCCCCGGATGCCCATCCGGGCCAGACCCATGGAAGCACGTTTGCAGCCAGAAAAATCGGCGCCCATCCGCGCCACAGTCGGCAGAAGCCGGTGATCGCCGTCTCACCTGTGGCCAGCGTCCACCGTTCGATCTCCATGTTGATGAAATACTGGGTTGTAACCCCCACCATGCATGCCCAGAAGACGGCAAATCCGAACTGGTAGGAGATGTAGGGCCAGAGGACAAACTCCCCCGATCCCAGCGACAATCCGAGAAGCAGAATGCTCGGTCCCACGAGTTTGCGCCATGTGGGCGGTGCCTCGGGCAGATCCCGATAGGTCATCGGTGGGAGATGATCACACGGCATCACCTCATGAGGTACGAGCTGTTCCTCGTTCGGCTCCTGACTCATTGGGCAAACTCAACGAGGGGGTGTTGGCGATGGGTCATCGGCATCTCGACACGATGACCGGTGATCTGTGACGCGTAGGCGCCGTGAATCATCTCCAGGGCGGCCACGGCAGCGGCCGCGGAGGAAACCGGCTCACGATCTGACTCGGCGGCATCGATGAGATCACGAATGGCCAGTTGATTGCCGAGTCCGAGTCCACTGTCGGGCAGGTCCGTTACGGGCGTCCAGGACTGATCGCCGTCTGCGGGCCGAAAGACGGGATGGGGATACAGCATCAGTTCAGATCCGCTGCCACCCCTCAGCGACAGGGTCGCCTCGCTGCCGATGATTTCCATGCCATATCGCTGACTCGAGCCGGCTTGATCCTTCCGGGAATCAAAGAATCCGCTGACGCCGGAACTGAAGGCGAAGTACGAGTTGATGCAGTCACCTGCGACCGGCCCGACGGGCTCAGAAGGCTCACGCACGTGATCGGGGTGCAGTTCCTGCCCATTTTCTGTCACGTGGGCACTCATCCACTGCACATCACCTGCGAAGAAGCGCATCATGTTGAACAGATGCGTTCCGAGAGTGATCATGTCCTCGCCACCACCGCGTCGGTCCTGCTTCCCGTGAGCGTGAATCGCTTGAACCTGACCGATCAGCCCCTCTTCGAGGAGTTTCCTGACGCCTTGAACACGCGGCAGGTAAACGCCCTGATGGGCGACAGCGACTTTGCGCCCTGTCGATTTGGCCAGCGCGACGATGGCATCCCCGTCGCTCAGATTCCAGGTCATGGGCTTTTCGCAATACACGTGGGCACCCGCCTCGAGACAACTCGTCACCATCTCGAGATGGCAATCGGTCCAGCGAGGACAGACACTGACGATGTCAGGTTTTTCCTGCTCGAGCATCTGACGCCAATCGGCGTAGGCCGAGGCAGCACCGGTCTGCTCCTTTGCCTTTACCATGCCCTGCTCGTCTTCATCGGCAACAGCGACGAATTCGACGTTCTCGATCTCTTGATATGCCGTGTGCAGTCCATGTCCGTAGTCGCCACGGCCGGTTCGTCCGATTGCAGCCGCTCTGTACGTATCGTTCACCATGGCCTCCCGTTCTGCCCTGCCTTTGACTTCTGTGCGGTCTGTCTTCCAGTTAGATGGCCCGGCAAAGTACTTCGCGTCCTACTCGGGGCCAACTGTCTGGCATCACTTGCCAGCCGGCGGCCTTGCTCGGGCACGTGGGGTATGCGTTTTTCCTCTTGAGAGCCAAAGGGTCGACATCGGATTCTGGCTCACCAACCTGGCCGTGAAAACGGCCCTGACCCCAAAGCTGAAGGAACCACCTTGACTGCTCTGGAAGCCCTGGGCGGGCATCGCCCTCTCCACACAGAAGAATTCGCCCGTCGTGCCCATGCCTTTGCCCTCAACCCTCAGCGAAATCCCGTGAAAGAGGCTCTCGATCGGGCATCGTCGGTTGAGACCACACCTCCAATGCTGGGCATCTTCAACGACATCCCCTGGCATCTGCTGCGCGAAGATGACGTCCACACGTGGGCCAAGGCGGGATTCAGTTGGATCTGCAACGACGCCGAACACTGCCAGCGGGAAGGTTGGTATGGGAAGCAGCAGAATGCCATGGAGGGCCGAGTCGGTCTGCTGCAGTTGCAGCGTCTTCATCGAGAGGCATTCAGCGCCCATGGCGATGTATTTCAACTCGGGGCTCGAGCCACGATGAAGCCCTACGGCACGACCTACGAACAGGCGGAGCGCTTCTTCCGCGCCGTCAATTTTCCTGTCCCCGGAGAGGCGACCCTCGATGACCGTGGTGGGTATCCGGTGCGATTGGGAGACCGCAACTTCACGTTCACACCCGACTCGCTGCTGGGCGCCGAGACGCAGACCCAGGGGTGGATTCAGTTTGAAACGGGCGAATACATCATGGACACGAACATCCGAAATCAGGTCCTCGATCTGATGGCGGAACAAGGCGCCAACAAGGCCTGTGGTTTTGTCGGTCCCTTCGACGCGATTCTGCGGGAGGGTGCCATCCCTGAGGTAGAGGATGCCACCAACGACTTGTTCCGCAATGCGGCCGAGCGTGGAATTCACACAGGTCGAGTGGTCGGCTCCGGTTCGATGGAAGACCCGAAAGACATCGAAGATGCCATGGTCATCGCCATCGAGAATGGCGCCCGCCTCATCTGCGCCCACCCCTTCACCAGTGACCTCGCCTTCCGGGGTGCGATGGCTGTGACAGAGCCATTCTTCCGGGCCTGCGAGCGGTGCGGATTCTAAATTCGCCACTTCTCAATAACCCTCAGCCAACGCTCACGGCGTCCCAGTCATGAAGATTGCCAAGATTGAAACGGTGCACGTCGCCGAATTCGCCAACATCCTGTTTGTACGGATCCACACGGATTCGGGATTGATCGGACTCGGCGAGACCTACTATACCCCCGACGCGACACGCGCCTTCGTGCACGAGGTCTGTGCACCCATGCTAATCGGCCAGGATGCGCGCGATGTAGAAACCCATTGGCGCAGGCTGTACGACGCGACCCACGTCTATGGCAATCGTGGCAATGAGATGCGCGCCATCTCCGCCGTCGACGTGGCCCTGTGGGATCTGCTGGGACAGGTGGCAGGGCTGCCCCTCTATCGATTGTTAGGTGGAGCGGCTCGCGAGAAGATCCAACTCTACAACACGTGTGCCGGCCCCCTCTACGCTCGCGGAATCCCCGGTGTACCCCGGCAGCACCAGGAACGGCGCATCACCGACAATCGTTATGAGGATCTCGAGGCCTTCACCCACCGTGCCGACGAGTTGGCGAAGGATCTCCTGTCGGAAGGGATACGGGCGATGAAGATCTGGCCCTTCGACCCCTACGCGGCAGCCAGCCACGGCAACTACATCAGCTTCGCTGACGTCGACCGAGGCCTCGAACCGGTCCGCAAGATTCGCGATGCTGTGGGCCTCGACATGGAAATCATGATGGAGGGGCACGGCTACTGGAAGGTTCCACCGGCGATCCGCATCGCCGAAGCGCTGGAACCGTACAAGCCGATGTGGTTGGAAGATTTCATCAAGCCCGACAATCCCCATTCACTGGCCGAGTTGCGGAATGCGACGTCCATACCCATCTGTGGATCTGAACTGGCGCTGACTCGCTATCATGCCCGCGAACTGCTCGAAGCGGACGCCGTCGACATTCTGATGACGGATGTCACCTGGACGGGCGGGATCGGCGAGAGCAAGCGAATCGCTGCCATGGCCGAGGCGGCCAACCTTCCCTTCGTCGCACATGACTGTACGGGACCCGTCACGTTTATCGCATCCATCCACCTCTCCATTCATTGCTCCAATGCCCTGATTCAGGAGAGTGTGCGCGCCTATTACCGTGGCTTCTATGGTGATCTGGTGACCGAGCTGCCGCGAATCGAAGAAGGATTTGCCTGGGCGCCTGAAGGACCCGGTATCGGTACCCAACTGCGAGAGGAGTTGTTCAGCAGAGCTGATACGACCGTGCGCGAATCGGCCTGATGCGCCGTCTCCCGGTGGCGTTGCGGCTCTATCACACTTCACCGGTAGTTCTCGATTGCCGGATTTGGGCGACCTGTGTATCTTGGGTCGTCCGCCGGAGGAATCGCCCCCGATTCCACACTTTTTTCCGACCAACCCCGTTGTCGCTCAACCCTCTTCACGCCCAAACCACGGCGATACGTATCGCGGCCGCCTTGATGCTAATCGGCCTCAGGACCGATCGCCTTGTACCGGCGCTGCGCTCGTCTCGAACAACGAATTCCAGGAGACCTCGTGCGGCGATCGGTGATCGGCTGTCTGCTCTTGGCCTTGGCCACCACCGTCAGTGCTCAGCACTACGACCCCTATTACGTATTTCCCGGTCCGAAGTGCCGGATCGTAGCAGATCTGGGGCTGTTTGCGGATGATGTCAGTCGGATCGCCGACGCCAGCAGCACCATCACAGCCGGAAAACTCTCGATCTCGGACGAATGGGAGGTGGGCCTGGCCGCAGATCTCGGCTTACTGCGGGACCACGCAGGAACACTGTCCAGCGTACAGGTCGGGACCAAACTTGGCTTGGATGAGCACATGGCCCTGACGGGGGCGGCTGTATTGCCCTTGGGAGAAACGGACGATCTGGGTCTGTCCGTGGGTTTAATGAAGACCTTCCTCGCCGGCCAACACATGGTGAACACGTGGACGAGTGCCGCCTTACTCGATGGCTACACCGGAAAGGACGTCGCCCCCTCCGTGCTGATCGAGCCCACACGCAGTGTGGGCGATCGGAT
>PATE01000093.1 GCA_002712305.1 Gemmatimonadota bacterium
AACACGGGCCCATGCAGGAATTGTTTCGGCGCGTGGGCGCCCTTGAAGTCGGCCCTTTCGAGCGACCGATACCCGGTCAGGTCGAGGGAGTCGACCTTTGATAGGTCGAGAGGGGGTCCTGCTGACAGCAGGTTGGGCAAAATGAACAGGAGCAGGCTCGTGAGCATCCGGAGACGTCGCATCTAGATAAACAAGGTCGAGACAGACTCTCGGCCAACTGGCTGATCAGGCACGCATGTACAGACTCAGCAACGCACATCTCACACTGCAGGTCCTCGATCCGGTCGCGGACGAGGACCGACTCGGCACTCGATATGTCTCGGGTTGCTATGTATATGCTGTGGTCGACTCAAAACTGGGCAACATGCTGGCGGGGCCCGGATACCCTCACGACCCACCGCCCGTCTTTCATGGTCAGGGTATGCCAGAGGCGTTTCGCGATTCTCTCGCCGTCGACGATGGTCGTCGAATGGTCATCGGTAACGCCATTGTCAGCCAGGAGCCAGATCCGGACGAAATGAACACCTGGCAGATCGAGGAACGCTGCACATGGGAGGTTGAGCACGGCGATACGCAATTGCGCATGGCAACACAGCAAAGCCTGGGAGACTGGTCGGTACAGGTGGAACGTCGACTGGTGCTCAATGATCGAGGTGTGCTCAGCGAGACACGCGTGACCAACGATGGACCTGAGGTGTTACCCCTCGTGTGGTATGCCCATCCCTTCTTTCCATGGCCCGACGACGGAGTCTGCTGTTCATTCACGAGCGATCTGACGATGCCGGAGAATCCGGGCTTCGGCCTGGACGACGAAGGCCAGATCGTGCGCAAGGCGGATCACGACTGGGACAAGGGTCAGTTCGTCAAGATCGAAGGATGTCAAGGGAGAGATGTAAGGGCGCAGTATCACCACCCTCGAGGGCAAATCACCGTCCATAACGATTTCGAGCTTGCCCAGATGCCAATCTGGGGGAACAGCTGCACCGTCTCCTTTGAGCCTCACCTGGAAAAAACGCTCGCATCATCCACCGTCTTCAGCTGGTCTCTCGTCTATTCCTTCGAAGAGTGATCGAGCCCTACAGGAGTGATCGATGCAATCTGCGAGACTGGTCCAACCTCGGCAGTGGGAACTGTTGGATCTTGAGATTCCTTCGGCCACGGACGGGCAGATGCTCGTGCGGCTGGAACGCACGGCGATCTGCGGAACCGACAAGCCCGCCTGGATCGGGCTTGCGGGAGAATATCCGCTGGCGCCAGGGCAGAGTGGTCACGAAGGAATGGGGATCGTAGAGGCGTGCCCTTCGGGACGTTATGAGGAAGGCGAGCGTGTCCTGCTGTATGGGTTTGATCGACCGCTCTTTCAGCACTACGTCCTGGCTCAGGACGACGGCGGCTGCATTCGCCTTCCCGACGACGCCGAATCAGATGTGGTGCTGATGAGTCAGTTGTTCGGCACCGTGCTGCACGCTTTCTACAAACTAGATGACATCATCGGCCAGGATGTTGTCGTGCTCGGTCAAGGGCCCGTGGGGCAGCTGTTCAACGCAGCTCTGCGAAATCTCGGAGCACGACGCATTATCGCCGTCGATCCCCTCGTACACCGATTGGACATCGCCACCCGCATGGGGGCGACACACACGCTGTCGCCTGACGATGGACTCGTCGAACAGGTTCGTGCTCTGTGTGATGGTGAACTGCCGCACATGGTGGTCGAGGCGGTCGGCAAACAGGCGTCATTTCAGCTGGCCGCGGCTCTGCTGCGCCGCAATGGAACCCTGTTGTATTTCGGTGTGCCGAACAAGGAGGAAGGGCGCGGCGTGATGACCATCGACTTCCTCCGGATGTTCAGCAACGAAACCCGAATCGTCACCACCGTTGGGCCCAATCCACACGCCGACTACAGCCCGGCACTGCAGTGGATCACCGAAGGCCGCATCGACGTGCGGCCCATGCTGACACACACACTACCCTTCGCCGACATTCAGCAGGCCTTTACCATGGCCTTCGAAGAAACCGAGAAACACGGCGCGGTGAAGGTGGTCCTGCACTTCGACTGACCTCCCGTCCAGTCAGTCTTCGGTGTCGGGCGTACGGCCACCTGAATAGTTGTTGGTCGGGTCTTCGCCACCGGGGAACCAGCCGCCAGGTGTTTCCTCCCAGGCTCGACCGCACAACGAGGACAGCACGCGCCATTCACTCGCGCTGATCTGTGGGTCAGGATGAAACAGGAATCGAGTCGCGCCGGCCGCCTGCGAAGCTTCGAGGATCCCTCTCAGATCGCGGGCGGTCATGGCGTCGCCTGCATGTGGCGCTCGACCCGTGGACACCCAGAAGATCAGCTTCTGCGCGTCACCGCCGACTGCGGCAAGAGCGCGCTGTGTCTCTGATGTGACGATGTCGTCGAAGAACTCCTGCGGAAAGCCGAGTTCGAGATCCAGCAGGTTGTGAACACCTGGAAGACGCAGACCGAAGAGGTTCTCTACCACGAGCAGGGCATCCGCTTCGGTAAGGGCATCGTTCCAGCGACACAGTCTCTGCACCCAACGGGCGATGGTTCCGTACAACCCGTCGAATCCACGATGCCAGTAGTAGTGCTTGGGAAACACCAGGTCGAAGATGCCGCCCATCTGTTCGTAGTCCTGGCCGGTCAAGGGCGAGAAGGTCGCCGTGCGGGGAATCCCCCCCAGCTGTAGGGGGCGATCGACGGCATCGACGGCGGCCCTGACATCTGTCCAGCGCTTGAGGGACATGGCGCGTCGTTGACGCAGCCAGTAGAGGGTATCCTCCTCCAGGTCGAACAGGGTCAGGCCACCGAAAGTTCCGCCCGGGGCCAGATAACGGACGCGCTCCGGGGTCAGTTGATGAAGCCCTCGGCGCAGGGCCTCGATTCCTCGCTGAAGCCGGTCGACATCGACTCCAGCCTCACTGTAGGAGGCATCTTCTCCCGGTCGGAGCTCCAGCAGTTCGCCTCCATGGTGGAAGGCGAGTTCGTAGTGATTCTCACCCGGTCCATCCACGATGAATCCACTGGTCTGCGGAAAGGCGTTGGCCTGATCCTGCAGGGCGGCAGAATTCGTGGATCCGCCGAAAATCATGATCTGCCAGCCTCTATTGGCGGCATTGTCGAGCATCGCCTGCAAGCGTTTCTCGCGGGCTGGGTCGGTGGGGACCTCGGGCACCGGCTCCCCGTGTGCTTCATAAACCTTGGGGTCTGGTGTCCAGGCACTTGCACTGCCACCATCGGGCAGACCGAATCGCATGTAGCCGATAACGAGTCCCCGAACGCCAGCCTCATGCCAGGCATCGAATCGCGCCTCGTGGTCGTCCATCCAGCGATCGAAGGGACCCGAGTTGTGGGCAAAGATCCAGAAATTCATCTCGTCTCCTGTTGCGTCTCGGTTCCTGTCGCTTCAAAGGGCATGGCGCCATCAGAGGAAGCCGGCCGGCGGCGAAACAAGTCACCCATACCACCCAGGGCGACCTCTACATCGAGATCACACACCTGTCCGATGGTGCGCACAATGGGCCGGATCTGTTTCTCGATGTAGTGTTCATAGTCGATGGGTGCACGCCGATCATTGGCCGGCTGGGGCCCATCGCGCGTAACAACGTAGGAAATTGTCCCTCGTGGTGACGACTGCTGTCTTGCGGCGGCCACATGAGGCGGCACATTGCTCGTATAACTGTCCACCGATTTGCGCAGGGCCTTGCGATAGATGAGTTGCTCATCACACTCGCCCCGTCGGACGACATCGACCCATTTCAAAACGCGTGCCTCGAGTAGCTCGCCCGGTGCATCGTGGAACACCAGATCGAGCAGGTCCCTCTGCAATTCGTGGGCGACATCGGTCCAGTCGCGGCGCACAGCCTCCATGCCGATGATCTCGAGTTCCTCCTCGCCTTCGGCGGTGACCTTCAGCCCCGCGTATCCCTTGGCGCGGGCCCGTTCACTGTCGCCGCGCATGGGTGGTAGGAAGAAAGTCTGGTAGTACTTCTCAAATTCGATTTCCAGGTGACTGTCCGTGTCGAATTGCTCACGCACGTGGACGGCAACCCGTTCGTTGATCCACCTGCAGAGCTCTTCCGCAGCGGCATGAGCCTCGGCAGGTGTCGAGTCGGCCGGTAGACGGTGATCGACAAACAGAGAGTCCGTATCGCCATAAAGGACCTCTCCCTTGCCACTGGACTGCAACTGCTCCTTCGCCCATCGAAGCAGGTGATGTCCGAATCCGGTGATGGCCCCGGCCAGTTCCTCTTCGGCAAAACGACATGACCCGGTGGCCAGAACGCCATAGAAGGAGTTCATCACGATCTTGTACGTGTAGGCAGCCAGATCATCGCCCTGCGCACGTGCCTGGGCCCGCTCCGCGAAAAACTCTTCGAGGATCTGTGGCAGGATTCCGGGTTCACGCACGAAACGAGCCCCGCCCGGTGCACGGATATAGGTCATGTCCGATTCGGGCAACAGACGATCGGCGGCATCGGATTGATCCAGCCCGCCTCGTTCAGTCGAATACGCACTTTCGTCCGAACCGTCCCGTGTCTGGGAGTCGAATTGGTGTCGGGCCTGCAGATACGTAAGGGGGTCGATGTTGAACGTGCGGATAATGGAGGGATAGAGGCTCTTGAAGTCGTAGACGAAGATGTTGCGATACAGACCCGCGGTGGTGGGCATGACCAAGCCACCCGGTGAGCCACCCAGTTTGACGCGATCGATGCCGGTGGTGGGTGCCACCATCTCACGTTGTCTCAGTCCGCAGATGTAGAGGAAGTCGAAGGCAGCCACCGAACCCCATGCTCGTTCGAGTGGCAGGCCCGTCAGACCACCGCGACGCAGACTCAACTGTACCAGATCCTCGGCCTGCAGGATGTCGCGAACCAGGCGTGTATCCTCTAGGCAGTAATCGCAGAAGACGGTACGGTCATTCTTCCAGGCGTCGAGAATCTTCTGCGGCATACTCCCGCCGTCCGCGTCGGCCTCCAGCGTCTTGCCTCGGCCCACGACGGCGCGGGCGACCGTGTCGAGTCGGTAGTCGTCGTAGCGCTGCAGGGTGGACCGCACCAGGTGCATGGCATCCAGAACCTGACGGCCGTACACGATGACGCGACTGCCCCCCCACGTATCGCCCTCCTGATACCATGAGTCGTCGGTGGACCGACCCAGGTTGAAGGGAATGCCGAGGGCTCGACAACGCTGCTGTAGAACGGTCAGATCGAAGTCGATCACATTCCATCCGGTGAGCACATCCGGGTCCATCTGGCGGATCCGCTCGACGATAGCCGCCACTAGGTGACGTTCATCGGCGTGACAGTACACATGATCCGGGTCGTTGGTGCGCACATCTCCGAGCAGATGCACTTCTTCGACAGATTCATCGCCGCCCCAGTTCACGAAACCGCAGGACAGGATCTGCGAGGCGTCGGGCAAGGTCTCCAGGTCGAGGGCAAGGACATGCAACTCCGGTTCCCAGTCCGAAGGTGCCAGATCGGGTTCGACGTAGACACGGTCGACGCCCTGGCCCTTGCGCCAGGTGCCGGCGATGGTGACCGATCCACGAAGGCCGCGGTGAATCAGATACTGGCGGGGATAACCCAGGTCAGCTTCATAGGTTCGCAGCCCCGCCTTGTGCAGGGTCTCGGCCAGTCCGCGAACCTGAGGGACACGCCGGCAACCGACATGCTGCACCGGTTCGCCATCCATCGTCGTCAGGGACGTCGCTTCAGCAGGAGCGATCTGGCCACCCCCGTGGCGGCACAGTTCGATCGCCGCCTCTACCTCGCTGGCACGAAGATAGAACCCTGGTCGTTGGCGCGGATCGACGAAGGCGAAGGTCTCACCAGATTCGAGTCGACCGATGCCGAAAATCGCCGCACCCGGTCCGTGCTGCCGGTGGTAGACGTGGAGGAGGAAACCTCTGTCAGAGGATGGATGCAAGGCGGATCCGTGGTTTGATCACCAGATGGAGGGTGGTTCAATCTACTATACATTCGTGTAGTAGATCAAGCCATGCCTACTTGCACGACAAAGATCGCCAGCGCCTGCACAGGCCTCTGGTTCCTCAGGCGGACGTGATATTGCAGGTGTGATCCGTCACTGTGGCGAGGATTGACTCCTGCTGCTATCCTCATCAGTTCTACAGGTTCATTCTTCCTCACGGGGATGAATCAGCCCTGGCAATACAAAGCGACGGGGACGCTATGCCATCGGAAATAGGCGTCGCCGCCGAATCCGCTCACGAAACGATTCTGGACGGGATGCACGGTGGCGATGACCACCCGGACCGGGGCTGGATCAGGTGGGTTGCTCTTACGGCGATGATCCTGGCCTTGTTTTCGGCGGTCGGTTGGCGGGCATTACGTCCAACGAGTCTCTGATGGAACGCACGGAAGAGATCCTCGACCTGTCGAAACTGGAGAGCGACCGTTTGCACATCGAGGTGCTGCGCTTGAAACACGATCTGCTTCGATCGCTGGACAAGCCAGTCGAGGCGCTCTGAGCCGGAGAGGATTCGCCAGTACGAAGACGAATCCGCCACGCTAGCGATCTCCGTTGCTCGTGAGCAGGTGCAGGTGACGATGGCAGACGCAAAGCACAACATCTTCGCCCTGGGTGTTACTCTGCTGTCCATTGCCATTACGCTCAGCGGCATGGCCACCGTCGTTGATCGGCCATTGTTGTGGCACGTGGGGATCGTTTTTGGTGTGGCCGGCAGCGGCCTTGTCGCGCGGGGGATCGTTCGCTACCTGTGATCTGCGAGCTTGAAAGGCTCCCCACCCTGTAAAACTGTCTGGATCATTCGAGGACACATCAGAAGTGAAGAGCCAACTCTCGACCAATCTCGGACTTCCCCTGATCGACCTGGCAGACGCCCCGCCCCGGCCGGGAGCGCATCGGCACGCGATCGTGGACCAGGTCGAAGGGTACTATCTGGGACAGCCCGACACGCTGCTGTTGGAGGACGGTCGAACGATTCTGGTGGCCTATCCCAACGGCCACGGTGGCCCCGACACGATTCTGAAGCGCTCCACCGATGCAGGACTCTCCTGGAGTGATCGTCTGCCGGTGCCAGCCAGTTTCGTCGGAGCGCATAACGCGCCGACGATCCATCGACTCATCGATTCTGACGGCAAGCGCAGGATCTTCCTCAACACGTCCTTTCCTGCTATGCGGTCGTCGCTGTCGGAAGACGACGGCAAGACATGGACCGATCTGGAGCTCATGTGGCGAAAAAACAAATGGCGCCGCGGCTTCAAGGGGCATGCGCCGATGAAGTCGGTGATCCCCATCGACTGTGGGGGCTATCTGGGGATGTATCACGATCATTTCGAGGATGATGCAGGGCAGCAGGTGGTCATCCCCTTCACGACGGTGACAACCGACGGCGGGCTGACGTGGTCGGATCCGATCCGCGCGGGCGTGCACACGTCTCAGCCCGGCGCCCAGCCATGCGAGCCCTGTCTGCTGCGCAATCCTGCAGACGGCAGGATCGTGGCACTGCTGCGGGAAAACTCGGGGGATCACCAATCGCTGATGATGTACAGCGACGACGACGGGCAGAGCTGGTCTGAGATGACGGAGGTACAGCCACCTCTGACCGGCTCTCGCCACATCGCCCGCTTCTCCCCCGATGGGCGCATCGTCGTCACGATGAGAGACACTGCCACCGACAGCTCGACCCATGGCGACTTTGTCGGCTGGGTGGGCACCTGGGATGACCTCATCCACGCAAAGCCAGGCCAGTATCGGCTGCGACTGCTGCGTAATCATGGCCGCCCAGGTGACACGGGTTACGCCGGTCTCGAGGTGTTGCCCGATGGTAGCTTCGTCTCTACGACCTACTGCGTCATGGCCCCCACTGAGTCACCCCTCGTGGTCAGTCTTCGATTTGACCTCGATGAGATCGATCAGCTGGCGACGAACCTCGATGGTTGAGGCGGCTGCTGGATGGCGACGGCCATCGTGATCTTCTAGAACTTCAGATCCATGTAGTCCTCGTAGTAGTGATAGTTCCTTCGAGTGAGCGGCGCCGTAGAGGACAGCTCTGGATCCTCTTCCACACCGCCGTTGTAGTTGTAGCGGCATACAGCGAACTGCCATGCCGTCCCCAATGCCGGGGGCTCTGTCAGGCCGAAGGCTGCCCAAGGGATCGTGAGTTCAGCAGACCAGGATCCGTCCACGACACGTGTCTGGTAAGTGGTACCGCTCTCCGGCGTGATGATGTCCTCCCACGTATGCTCGCCAGACTGCATGCCGGCGCGGGAAGGAATGTGCAGATCCATGAGGAAATTGTTCGGGGTGACGTGAACCTCCCAATAGTCTGAGCGGTCGAGACCCGGTTTGACGAAGACTTCGACGACGTCGCCGAGAGTCCACATGCGCTGCTGGTTGGCTGTGGCCGTGGAGAAGATGTCCGAGTCTTCGAAACGGACGTGAACGCTGAGTCCAGCTGCTGTGGCGCCGATGCGGGCGACACCGGATTCCTTCGGCATCGTTTCGGACCAGTTCTGGCGCAGCGGGAGAGGAGCACAGGCCGCATACTTGGAGGGTACATCGGTGGTCAGGTCAGCTGGCCCTTCGGAGAGTCGGGGGCTGGTCACTTCGGCCATGGCTTCTGCTTTCCTGTCACGCTCGACGATGTCTTTCTTGGCGCACGATATCAGGACTGCCAGCATCAGGCAGCCGACGGGGATGAGTCTGGTGGGCATGATGGGTCTCCTGTCCATGTGCGGAAAATGTGGCTTTGATCGAGATTCGCTAGTGAGCGGTAGCAAATGAAGGCCGTATTCATCGCGATACCAAGAGCCCACGGATAGGGCCTCTGTGCGACGCCAGATCGAGCTGCGCTAGACCTTTACAGGAAACGCTCGGATGAACCTTAGCTCAGCCCCCCATGATCGATCCGTGTCTTCATGCGAAATCCTGCGCGTGAATCAGGCGTTTACGAGCCAACTTGGCTTGACCGCCGAGGAACTTGCACATGGCGCCCTGGTCGAATGGATCCACCCCGATGATTGGCCCGCCCTCGAGGCAGTCGTGCTCTACTTGGCGAAGCCGTTCACGCCTGATCAATTGCGCCATGAGGTGCATCGAACGCTATTGCTGGCGGGTTCTTAGCCGTTAGGAGGTCGGGCGACGAACCTTTCGGAGTGTGAGGTCCGAAGGATTTTCTTCACATTTTTGTCGCCTTAGCTCACCCGCTCCGGAGGGATTTCATGGATGTGGCGCGAAGCAAGCTCTACTTCGCCGATGTCAGCAACCGGCGAGTGCGTGTCGTTGATCTCTCCTCCGGGGTAATCCGAACTGTCGCCGGAGGCGGCACCATTTCCGGCGATGCCAGCGATATCGGCGATGGCCGGCCTGCAACATCTGCCGTGTTCTCCACACATCCCATGAGGGTTATGGTCGACGATGACGATGCTCTATTCGTCACCGATGCCCATCAGAACAGAGTTCGCCGTGTGGATCCGGTGACGCAGGTCATCAGCACAGTCGCCGGCAACGGTGCGGAGACGTTTTCCGGCGATGGCGGTCCGGCGACGCGGGCAGGTCTGTCCATACCACACGGTGCCCGCTTCGATCAATGGGGAAACCTGTTCATCGCCGACACGCGCAATCACCGCATTCGCCGCGTCGATGGCGTTACGGGGCAAATCAGCACGGTTGCCGGAACAGGTAACGAGGGATATTCGGGCGACGATGGGCCTGCCACGGCTGCTGACCTGGCGGCGCCTCTTGCCGTCGACATCGACGCCAACGGCAACCTGTTTATCGTGGACACCGACAATGACCGCCTTCGCCGCGTCGATGCCTCGACGGGCGTGATGACGACCGTCGCCGGCGTGGGTGCGATCGGTGCCCTCGAAGACGGTGTCTCTGCCCATGAGGCGCGTTTCGGTCGCCTGCGCGATGTCGTTGTCGTAGATGGTGCTCTGATCGTGGCTGACGGCAACAACTCCATCGTGTTCCGTCTTGACCTGACCACAGGTGTCATCCGGCACGTAGCCGGTACGGGCACCGAGGGCTTCTCGGGTGACGAGGGCCCGGCGACGCAGGCACAACTGCACCATCCCTACAGCATCGCCGTCGACGAAGGGGGCCATCTGTTCATCAAGGACAGTCTCAACCAACGTCTCCGCCGGGTCGATCAGGTGACAGGAACGATCTCGACCATCGCTGGTAGTGGCGAAAAGGGTCTCTCAGGTGACGACGGTCCCGCTTTCGAGGCGAGTCTGTCCTGCTGAGTCGATTTCACGGCGAATCGATCTTCTAAGCGGTTCGCCCTCTCAATCGACTCACGACGTCAGGCATCACGATCACGGGAGATGTACGCGAGACCCGAGGTGCCGCCGTCGAAACCGAAGTAGATGTGGAGGACAGCAATGTGGCACGTGAACGAGGCGTGGCGGGAGTGCGGATCGACGACCCTGGCGACGGTGTCACCTTCCGTTTCGAGGACGTCGGCAATGGACGGGTTCGTGCGACGCGGTTCGAAACGCAGAACGGTGAGCAAGTAGCGGCGGGCAGTCAGACCCTGTCGATCACCAGTGCAGGGGCCACGGCAGGCCGCGGTGAGGCGCCGGGCACCCTTCGATTCGACGAGATCGGCTTGGAGTTGGAGCTCGATGCAAACTACACCCCAGGTGATCTGCAGTTCGTCGAGCTTTCTTCCGGGCCATCGACATCAGGCCAGGTCGCCGCAGGTCGGCAGGATGCGCGTTCCGAGCCTGAGCCCGATCGGACCTCCGTCGCGGAGGCCGCACTGAATCGTACGCTTGACCGTCTGGCGGAACGCGGGCAGCAGATCGAGAGAGACCTGACGGCGGAGGAGTCGTCTCTGCTGGCCCTTGTCGATCGACTTGCGGGCGATGGCTCTTCGACCGCAGGTTCGCCGGCCCACAAGACAGTCGAGATGCCCAACTCAGAGTGATGACCAAGGCCCTCGTCGCGTAGGCAATCCTACGACTGAGCGTGTTCTTCAGTTACTGAGCTGAGCGGCGCCGCCGGTATCAGACGGTCCGTTACACGTGTTCGGGCAGGAAACGTTTCCAATTCTCATAGATGATGTTGTGGATCATTTCGTCAGGCACCTTCGGGAAGCTAGTGCCCTCGACGACCTGATTGACCTTGTGCTGGCCGGCAATCACCTGCGCAGCGGTGGCGGACGGGAAGTCGGAGCCAAAGATCAGCTTGTGTTCGACGCCGTATTCAATGGCAGAGATGAAGGCCTGATAGTGCCGTAGCGGTCGGTAGTGAAGGGCGGAGATATTCGAGTACAGATTCGGATGTTTGCGGATCAGTACGACGCACTCGTCCTCCCATGGATGTCCCATATGGGCGATCACGATGCGTAGGTCGGGACAGGCGACGGCGATGTCCTCGAGTTGAATGGGATTGGCATACTTCAGCGGCCCTGGCCGAACAAAAGAGGTGCCCTGGTGGATGTTCACGGGAATGCCGAGGGACTCGGCTTTCTTGAACAGGGGAAGATGCCGCGGGTCCTGCGGATCCCAATTCTGATAGATCGGTGAACACTTGAGGCCGCGCAGGCCGAGGTCATTCACATAGTGTTCGAGCTGTTCGATGCAGTCTTCATCATTTGGGTCGACTGAACACCAACCGATGAACTTGTCGTGCTGGGAGACGAAGTCGGCGACCAGTTGCTGGTCGACATGGATCCCGCAAAAGGGCGCCTTGATTCCAAAGACGATGACTTTGTCGGCGTCCTGTGTCGCTTCAAGCAGTTGGTCAGGTTTCGAATCGAAGGCATTGGCCTCCGCCACATCGCTCCCTGCGAAGTAGACATCATCCGACAACTTCATCTTGGCCCGCTTTGCCTCCCAGGCGAATTCGACGAACTCGTCGGAGAGGTGATCGGGATACCACATCAGGTTCGTATGTGTGTCAAAAAGCATGAGACCGTCTGTTTCGGTTGGAAGTTGAAGAGGTTGGCGTAGAGATCTTACATCGGCAAGCGCATGCCGAGACCGAGTTCGACGGCACGTGCGACAACGGGCATGGCCGTCGCCATGTCCTCCAACGCCAGACCCAGATTGATCGCGATGGTGCGCTCGTCTTCGTGTTCACGACCTGGTTCGAGGCCCGCCACAATCTGGCCGAGATCGGCGTAGGGCGCAGGCGTGTCACCGAAGTAGCCGGCCTCGCGATAATACCCGAGTTGCCCCACATCGTCGGTGGCCAGCTTGTCCGCCTGGCGCAGGGCAGCACCCGTCCAGTATGAATCGAAATCGACAGGACAGGCAAAGGCACCTGGCGCCAGCCAGTCCGCCTCGATCACCGGCGTCGGTTTCTTCAGGATGGGTCCACTGGTCACGACCAGATCGGTATCGACCACGGCCTGCCTGGGGTCGGCGACGATCTCGATATCCAGTTCGAGTTCGGCAGACATTTCACGGGCAAAACGCTCAGCGGCGTCTGTGTGGAGATCAAAGACACGAACCCGGGTCAGTGAGAACACACAGGCCAGCGCCTGCAGATTGCTGCGTCCCTGAACGCCACAGGCAATGATGCCTGCCGTAGTGCTGTCGGGTCGGGCGAGGTGTCGGGCGGCTACGGCCGTGGCTGCGCCGGTGCGCTGCGCCGTGATCCAGGTGGCATCCATGATGGCCGTCGGGATTCCGGTCTCCGGATCATTCAGAATCAGCAACCCGGTGATATAGGGCAGCCCCTTGGCCTGATTGCCTGGATATCCGGAAATCCACTTCACGCCCGCCGATTCAAGACTTGGGATATAGGCGGGCATGGCGTGAATGAAGGCGTCCTTCCGCGTGTGGATGCCTGGTTTGGGTGGCATTTCGACACGGCCCTCTCCCTTCTCGGCGAACATCTGCTCCAGAGCGTCGATGATCGACAACATGGGCAGACCCACGGACTCGACATCCTGCCGGCTCAGATAGAGGATGGTTTCTGGCTGCATCGGTTTTTCCATCACGTGGTTGAGTGGTGCCGAATCTCGTCTCAGTGTGCAGAGTCATTTGGTGGCATGGACGATCGGTAACGGTCAGCATACTGTCTACAGTTTCCACATCCGATCGACGTCCTTCTGGTAGGCATTCACCTTGCCGCTCAGGACATCCTTCACCTTCACCACCTGGCCACATTTCCCAGACTCGTAGACGGCCTCGCTCACCGCTTTGGACCGCAGCCCCTCTTCGACGTCGATCTCCACGGGCCGACCGGTGCTCAGTGCGTCGATGAAGTCCCACAATTCAAGGGTCACACCGCCCGTGATTCCGTAGGGAAACAGGCGTTCGCGCTTGCGGGGACCGAGGGTTTCCAGATACATGGACTGCAGTTTCTCCATGCTATAGCTGGTACCGTCGAGCATCTGAGCCTCGCCGCGCGCCTGAAAGGCGGCTGGATGGAAAATGTCACTGTCGATGAGGGATCCCTTTGTACCACTCATCGTCAGTTGTGTGAAGCCCTTGCCAGGGGCGCTGATCGTCCATGACCACGTGCCGATCAGCCCAGACGAGAAGTTGAAGATGCTCGTCCAGAAGTCCTCCTGGGCGCTGTTGACGACGCGGTCGCCCTTCGTGTGCGGGCGATCGTAGATCTGTTCGACGCGAGCGTAGACCGAATCGATCTCGCCGAACCAGTAGCGCATCGTGTCGACCCAGTGGGCGCCTGAATCCATCACCATGCCACAGCCACCGAGCTTGCGATCGATACGCCAGTGCCAGCCGCCGATCTGCGCCGGGTCATTCCACGATGCGGCGATGGCCCACCACAACCGGGGTTGACCCAGTAGACCGTCATTGAACGCCCAGTGAATCGTTCGCTGGCCGATGCTGCGACGACACTGCTCGGCCGTGGCGGCGACGAGGCCTGTCTTCTTCGCCATGGCCGCGATCTTCTTCGATGCCTTCACGGTCACGCCGATGGGTTTTTCACACAACACATTGATGCCACCAGCCATCAATTCGCACGACAACACGTGATGCAGACCGTGGGGGCTGCAGATATCGGCCCCATCCACCTGCAGGCCGCTGTTCAGGAGCTGATCGATGGTCTTGAACGTCTGAACGTCGAAACCACAGCTATCTTTCAGCCGTTGCGAGAATGCCTCTGCCCGTTCCTTCACCTCGTCGACAGCGGCGACAATGCGGAAGCGGCCCTCCCCGGCGCGCATCAGTTCCTCGTAGCTATTCAGATGGGCGCCGGCCATGCCTCCGCAGCCGACGATCGTCAGATCGATAGATTTGCCCTTCTTGCCTGCCATGGTTGTCTACCTGTTGTCTTGTCGGACGTGAATTGCCAGGGTGCTACAGTTGGAGTTCGCGGAACCACGCCATGAAGAGGAGAAAGATCTCTTCCGGCTCCTCGAGGTCATCGTGCCAACGTTTCTCGTGTTCGAACATGCCCCAGCCGTCGTAGTGGCGATCCTTGAGTAGTGACAATGCCTCGGCGATGGGCAGTTGCCCTGTGCCAGGAGGCACGTAGTGCCAGCCATCCTTCATCGCCTGGGCGTGATCTGGATCGAGGACGGCATCCTTCACATGCAGGTAATAGACGCGTTCGCCCAAGGCCTGGAGCGTGTCTGCAGGTGCTTCGCCGCCGACGCGCGACGTGTGCCCCACATCCCAGAGCGCGCCGAACTCGGGCACCGTGACCCGTTCGAGCAGCAGCGCACAATCAGCCGAGGAAATCCAGTGATCGTGGGTCTCAAAGACCCACTTGAATCTGCTGGCCCCATCCAGTTCCAGCACACGCATCATCATGTGCTGGCCGATGTCGGCCATCTCCTGCTTCGAGTGACGATCAGGGTGCCCGCCGCCGAAGACACGAATCGTTTCGGTGCCAAGGGCCATGGCCACGGGAATCGTGCGACGGGCCTCTTCAAGATTGGCATCCGCCATCGTGTCATCGCAGACCTTCAGACTCGTGCTGATGCCATTGACGACCAGACCGGCGTCGGCAAATCGAGTCACCGTCTGCTGCAGGGCAGATGTGAAGGCGGGCAGGGCCGTGATGTCGAGATCGTCCTGGAGGCCGCGGAAGTCGACGCCGTCGAAACCCAACCTGCTGCCCTGTTCGATGATCCTGGTCAGGTCCCATGCGGGACAACCAAGAGTGGTGAAACTCGTCTTCATGGGTCGCCTTGATTTGATCTGACAGAGTTGTTGGCCTTCAATAAACGCCATCCCCGTCCTCCATGCAGGGGGGGTGGAATCCGAAAGCGAGCAGAATGGCCGCCGATCGTTGGTTCAATCGCTTCATCGAATACTGGACACTCCCTAAGGCGGAAGCCGTCCTCGACCACGTCCGCCGAGCTGATGTCCAGTTGGTGCAGTGCGGCAACTTCGGCCCCGATTTCTACAGCATGGCCTCCGACGATACGATTACGCGATCCTGGGCGGGGATGCCCGGATTCACGGTTGAAGAGAATCTGGAGATGGCGGCCGAGTTGATTCCGCAGATCCAGGCGGCGGGTGCCGTCGTCGTGGGACAGCTGACGATGACGATGCATTTTGGCGACCACAACAAGCGCATCGGTCTCTTCGGCGAGCCCTGGGAACACATGTGGACCCCGGAGATCCTCGGTCCTGCCCCTTTCGAGTCTGTGGATGACCTGGTGCATCTCGACGAGGCGGGCGTACCCGCGCCGCGTGTCATAGAGGGGCGGCCCTACGCCACCTACCGTGGCTGTGTGCGCAATCCCGACTGGCTCCTGGTGCTGAAGCGCATGGTCGACAAGGGGCTCGAGTTGGGATTGGATGGCTTCAATGCGATTCATAACTACGAATCGTTCTGCCAGTGTCGTCACTGCACTCAATACATCCGCAACCATCTGCACCGCACGCAGGCCTTCGAACCGCAACAGATGCAGGCACTGTTCGGCACCGATGAGATCGATGCCATCGAACGCCCCATGTTTCCTCAAGACGTGGACGACGCTACGGAACGACGCTACAAGGCGGTGATCGAACATGCCGCGTCGCTGGCTCGCAAGGACGCCTTCGACGACGTCTTCATCGACCACGGGCGGCGGCAACGGCCCGATCTCTGGCTTGCCCAGTGGTATCACAAATACGGTCTGCGTGTCAACTGCGAGCGTGTGGGGCTCCCCACCGAGCGCTGGGCTACGGGTGAGGACTACATCTGGTACAGTCAGGGTCCGTATCGCTGGGGCAGCAGCCTGAGCCAGGGATATCTGGCCGACATGGGGCTGCAGTCTCGCCACATGCACGCCGCCGGCGGTGGCCGACCCTTCGTGGTCAACAAATACGACTATCGTCGCTGGCGCGTGTGGGCGGCTGAAGCGACCGCTCATGGGGGCGCGGCGATCGCCTATCACGCAGGGCCCCCGCAGCCGGAAGAGACCGAAGCCGGCCTGGCCCCTGAGGACTTCTATGGTCCCGTCATCCGAGCGCAGCGATTCCTTGCCGCTCAGGAGTCCTTTCTGCATCCGGCCAGTACCTGGTCTCAGGTAGGGCTCGTCTTTCCACGAGCACAGGAACGCGACAGCGAGATGGAATGTGTCGATGCCTTCAAGCGAATCGGCGAATGGCTGGAGGATGCACGACTGCTCTTCGATGCGCTGCTCGATGAGCAACTCGCCGAGCGCGCAGATCGGTATCGTGCGCTGATCCTGCCTGACATCGTGAGGCTGAGCCGGGAGCAGATCGACCTGCTGCAGCGATATGTCGAAGGGGGAGGCGTGCTACTACTGACCAGTGCCAGTGGCCGATGTGACGAAAGGGGTCACGAGTACGAAGCTGACCCCCTCGCTGATTGGCGACTGTCGACTGAAGGTGTGGCCACAGAAGCCTTCGGGCAGGGGTACGTCGTCCATTTGCCGACCATGTCATGGGACCCGGTCCCGACACCGATTCACACCCTCGATGATGCGGAAATGCCCGTCTATCCGCGCCTGCCAGATGACCCGGTGGGTCAAACCGTCATCGAGTGTCTGGAAGAATGCCTCGGCACCTACTGGCTGCACAGCGATGCACCGTGGTACGTGCGAGTACGTGGCTGGCTACCGGAAGAGGAATCAGCCCTCGTCGTCCACTGGATCAACTACCTGCAAGATGAACAGGCCGTCGCCGAAACACCGATCCCCATCGGTCCGATTCACGCCCGGATACGCTGTCCGGACGGGTTCGAGGTAGAATCGATGGACTGGCGGTATCCAGAGATGAAGGCCGTCGAGCCCCTCGACTTCGAGGTCAAAGACGGGGAGATCCACTTCACGATCCGATCTCTGATCGTGCATGGCATGTGCGTCATGCACCTGCGCCCTGCAAAGAACTGATCCCGGGGATTCAGTCCTTGAGCACCGACGTGATCACCGGTTCCCAGCGCACCGGATCACCGACGACGTAGTCGACGGCGGCCACCCAGTCACCCGGCTGTATCCAGTCGTTGTCCGCCAGCGCGCCATCCACACCGGGTGCGCCACCTACCTCGAGACTCGTCGTATACCCGTCGGCATTGCGGGCGTGACGGATGGGCCTCCAGTTGCCATCACTCTCACGCTGCAGACGCGTGTCCATCAGTGTCGCTGTGCGCGTAATCAAGTGAAAGTCGAGTTCGATTCGTTCGCCGTCGACGCTGACGATACGGGCGCGTCCGTGGACGCTGTCCATGTCCAACGTTAGGTGTACGCCGCCGTCGATCTGATCCACGGCGGTGACCTCGTAGTTGTGGGCGCGGCCCTGCGAATTCACGACGACCCTATCGTGAGGGTGGATTCCGACCAGGCCCTGTACGTCGATCGTGCACCGTCGACGGTCGAGATGAGTGATTGTGCCCGTCTGCCGAGGCTCCGGGATCGTAACCTGGACACCACCTACAGACAGACCGACACACGCAACGGTGAGGGCACGCTCGGTCTCGACCAATGCCAGCGGTCCCTGCATGGACGTGTCATCTTCGAAACGAGTTTCCTCGTCAGGTTCTCGATCCGGTGACCAGTAGATGGACAACTCGCGACCGGCGTGTGTTGTCAAATGCACGCCCGCGGCCTCATCTGCGCCAGCAGACGAAATGGTCTGCGCCTCTGCCAGTGTCGGGTCGCCCAGGTGGGGTTCGAAGACCAGGTCGATGCAGGTGGTGCCTTGAGCGGCGCGCTGCCAGGCGAGAGTGTGGTAGTCGTAGCGGGAACGGTCGGGTGAATCCATGACGGCCGTGCTGCGAGCCGTGCGCAGCCGCGTGCCTTCGCTGACATGCAGCTGATGTAGATCGAGGCGCGCCGCCTCGTCGTGGCGACTCGTCCACTGGCCTCTGGCACCCCCCGCGTCGATCTGTGCGACCTCATTCATCCANGCCAGACCCGCATGGTCGCCATGACGGAGGCCGTCTGCGCCACGCTCGAAATCTGCACCNGCGAGTGTTCCTGGCTGAGANTGAGGCTCGACGCCCTGCTGGACGAAGCGACCTTCCAGTCCGCGGCAGAGCCGCCAATGGTCATTGCCTCCCTGGATCCGACTCAGGTCGACGAGGGCAATGCCCGCTTCGTCGGTCTCGACCAGGGCCAGCAGGCGTCGATACCGAATGCCGGGATCGACCCACCGCAGCTGTTCGGCGTCAAAGACCCAACGACGCGCCTCTACTTCGACGATCTGAACACCATCGGTGCGCAGCACCCGAACCAATCGACCCCTGCCGGCGATTTCCTTCAGATAGTGCCAGGGCGTGTCGAAGGGCAGATCCAGAGGTTCGATCTCGTTCACGACGGACCACACGCTGTTGTGAGTCGCCCAGTTGCCCTCCCACGCACCCACGTGGGCCCACGATTGGGGGTAACCGAGATCGGAAAGGAAGGGACGATCGAAGGCGTAGAGCTGTACGTCGAACAGATCCTGATGCCGATGCCAGGGCGCGTCACCGTAGACGATCCCGGCGGCGGCTCGCTCAGGTTTACCATCGGTTCGCAGGATCGCGATGCCCACGCCGTCGTGGAAGGTGGTGCCTGGATTACCGGGTTCATCACGGCGCTGACGAGCAAGCAGATCGACGGCGGTTTGCGAACCGGCCACTGCGGCGCGTTCGAGGGTGGTTTCGTCAAGGGGTTTGAGGGTTTGACGTTCCTTCAGTGGCTGCTGCACCCCCGCTGACCCGCCGTCACCAAAATGAAAGGGCACATGGTCGAGCAAGACCATGTCGTGGGGTGACCGCACGAGGCGATCCAGGCGAGGGTCATCGGTGACCGACGGGTACAGTGAGGATGGATACGCGTCCGGCTGCAACTCACGCAGGGCGTCGACCTGCTCCTGTAGTTCGAAGACGCCTCGCGTGTGGGTGTCGTTGTAGCCTCCCGTCGCCTCTGGGGGAGTGCCGTCGGTGGTGAAATTGTTGGTCACAAAAACGCGCATACGATCAGGGCCATGATCGTACAGCCAGTCCATCACATCGCCCGCATCATCCCGGTCCAGTGCGCGCAGTGCCGTCAGAACACCGAGGCTCGTACGTGGCTTGTTGCTGAGGGCGGCACCGTCGATGGCGGTTTGCATCAGGCACGAGAGGGCCTCCTCGATCAGATGCACACCGGCGGTGGCATCCTCCAGTTCGAGGCCCTGCGCCGTGGCGCGATGGATCCACTCATCGTCGTCGCGCAATAGGGGCCAGACGGTGTCGTAGGCATGGGACAGCGCTTCGGTGACGATGGGAACATCGATGGCATAGGCGAGAGAACCCTTGCGATACAGGGCGGCAATGGGATCCTCCATTCCCGCCCAATCAGGTTGACCCCCATCCCACGCTCGTTCGATTTCCTGTGATGGGCCGTGGCGGAACTGGGGCGCCGCCGCGATATAGATCTCTTCCACCGACCACCGCAACAACATGAGTCCCAACTGACGGGCAACGGGCCGGTCCGGACCCTCGCGACGCAGATGGTCGGTCAGCAATCGAATGGCGCCCGCATACTGACCGACCAACTCGCGACGGCTGGACGCGGCAAAGAGGAAGACGTGGCCATCATCATCGAAGTAGCCGAATCCGTCGTCGACAAAGTCACCGGTCGTGAAGTCATCGGCGAGAAGGTCATTGCTTGGAAAGCGGTTGTCGCATGAGGGGCAGGTGGAACGCAGATCAGCCGGCGCATGTACGCGTGTCCAAGGGTAGAAGCCATGCGTGGCGAAGATTGCCGTGCCACAGATTGGGCAACCTTGGTGGACGTTGACGTAGTGAGCCCTAGGGACCTCGGCGTTTGGCAGATGGCGCCACAGGGAATCGTCGTCCTGTGACGTCCAGAAGGCCAGCCGGTCCGTGTCCACTGCGGAAGATGCGGAAGGTGGGTCAGTGAGCAGGGTCTGTCGTCGCTTGCGCGATTCGCACGGTCCACCCACGGGCCAGCGGCGAGGCCATGTGGTGCCGCCGTCGTCGAAGGGCCGTCGCACCTCGTGCAGGGTACGGACGCGCAGGTCGATGTCTGACGAGTTCCCCGCCTCATCACGGGCTCGGAGTGCGTAGTCGCCACTGTCGCTTGGTGATCTCAGATAGAACATCCGGGCTTTGTCGCGCGGGGAGAAACGAACGCTGATCTGCTCGAAGGCCTTCGCCTCGAGCTGAGGTTTCGTCTGACTCTCGACGGGTAATCGAAACAACCGATCGGTCATGATCATGCGTGGGGCCCACTGAATCTTCATGATGTCCTTCTACGGGAAACTCTTTGGGCGGCGTGACTGGCGAGCCAAGAAGCGTGGTTTTCCATGGCACAGCAACTGTGTTGTTTGGTCTCATGGAGACGACCCCACTTGGCTCGACGGAACTGCAGGTCAGTCGTCTCGGATTCGGCGCGGCTCGCATCGACGCAGATCCGGAGGAGGAGGTGGCCACACTACTGCACCGAACGCTCGATCTGGGCATCAATCTCATCGACACGGCCGACTGCTACGCGCTCAGGGAAGAACGCATCGGTCGGGCGCTGGAGAGCCGACGCCAAGAGATGGTGCTGGCCACCAAGTGCGGCTGTCTCAGCGACGAGGTACAGGGGGTCGCCTACTCACGCGCCGTCATCAAAGAGGATGTCGAGAATTCGCTGCGTTGACTGCGGACCGATCACGTCGATCTTCTTCAGCTTCACACGTGCTCCGCCGAGATTCTTCGCGAAGGACGTGCGTCGGATTCTGCGGGGGTGAAGGTTTGCTAACATCTCGGCGTCGCCTAAGACCAGCACGTCTCCGTAAACGGCTCGCGCTCGTACAACTTGCACCGCGCGGGTGTCGCCCTCTCGAGCCAGTCCCGCGGAATCTCCTGTGTGAATCGATGGGGTGGGCCTTCCTCCTTGAAGATGTCGATCAGGAAGATCCGGAAAGCCTGCGGCGAATCGATCGGTTTCGCCTGGATCCCATGGAACATGCGTGCATTGAGATAGATGAAGCTGCCCGGCGGTAGTTCCAGATCGACGGCCTGCAGTTTCCTGCCTGCCTGCTCGTCAAACTCACCCGAAAGAAGTCCTGCAGGTGTTATGTCCGGCGTCGGCGCGACAAGATGGCTGCCCGGAATGGTTACCAGACTCCGGTCGCCGCGTGCGAAACCATTTGGATAGTAGAGAACCTGGATGTAGTAGCGGTCCCGCTCCGCGATGTTGATCGGGTTGTGGTGGTTCCAGTGATGGTGATCCTGATGGAACTCTCCTCGTTCGGCACCCCGCAATGCGAGATTCATCGACGAGTGGCAGAAGTGCACATCAGGTCCGACCGTCTCCCGCAGGAGAGCCGTGATCAGCGGAGCATCGATCAGTGCGTCCGACAGCGGCCCGCGATCGTTCCACGGCCTGACGAAGTGTCGAGTAGGCGAGTCTAGCCGCGAGCGTTCTTCGTCGCTCAGATCCAGGAACGATCGGACGGGATCGGCGGACAACACTTCCTCGATCAGGGCTTCGCGATACGCATCTGTCATGGCGTCGTAAAACGCGATGTAGCCGTCTCGATGGAAGTCGTCGAGGTCCTCTGCTGTTGGTACCTGCCTGCGGAAGGGGTCGACCGGCTCCTTACTCGACATGGTCACCTCTCGCCCGCCGTCAGACGAGAGTGCCGATAAAACGACCGGCGTTTCGCACCAGAATGACACTCGGGAAAGACTCGACCATCTCCATTAGTCTCTCGCCACACTCGAGCTCTTCACCTGGCTCTGGTTCGAGCTGCGACGAGAATCGTCGCGGCAGCGACCATCGGGACGGGGACTTCGGGCCAGACAAAGCGCAGTGACTCGGCCAGTCCGAAACTACAGAGGGTCACCGACAGGGCCTGGGACAGAAACAGGGGCAACCCGAGGGCGCCACCGATTTCCAGACCGAGACTGCGGGAGATGATGTAGTAGGGCCCTCCCGATCCGACGCGCATGTTCGTCGCTACCGCTGAAACCGACAGGGCCGTGATAAGGGTGATCCCGTTGGCCAACACGACAATGGCCAGGGTCGGGAGCAGCCCCGCGTTGCCCACGACCCACCCTGTACGCAGATACATGATGACGCCGAGAATCGTCAGCATCGTCGGTGTGAAGACACCGACAAAGGCGCCGAGTTTCTTGCGTTCGGTGGCGTTCATCGTTGCGACTCGGTGAGGGCACTTCGGTGAGGAAGGAGGTCTAACCTACGCAAAAGAGCATATGGACGCGTTTGTTGGCACCCGCTGAACTTACGATAATGAAGCACTCGGCCTCAGGAGGGCCCGCCCCAATCTCGCTCAATTCAAGGACGACTATGTCATCACCTCGAATCGCCGTCGGCGGTATTCTCACCGAATGCAATCATCTCGGGGGGTTGCCCATCGATCTGTCCGTGTACGAAGCATCCGAACTGTTTCGCGATGACGAGGTGTTGCAGCTCGATGCCAGCATCGTCGGTGGCATGCTGGCCGCCCTGCGTGAGCGGGGCGTGCAGCCATTGCCCCTGATCTACGCGGCTGCCTGCGCAGGGGGACCGATCACGAGCGCCTGCTACGAGCAGCTTCGGGGGGAATGGTTCGAGCGCCTCGAACGGGCGATGCCGCTGGACGCCGTCTTGCTGCCGCTTCATGGGTCGGGATTGGTGGAAGGGCTCGATGATCCCGAAGGGGATATGATCAAGGAGGCCCGAGAGTTGGTCGGCCCCGACGTGCCCGTGATCGCGACACTCGATTTACATGCGCATGTGACGGCAGAGATGGTACGCTATGCCGATGCGCTGTTGGCGTGGGAGACCTATCCGCACAGTGACCAATACCAGACAGGACAAAGGGCGGTGCGCCTGTTATTCGACATGTTGGATGGCAAGTGCAGGCCGACCATGGCCATGGGAAAGGTGCCCGTCGTCACCAGCGCTATTCACGGGTCGACGCATGACGACGATCCGTTTGCGGATCTAATGCGTTACACGAAATCACTCGAAGCACAGGATGGTGTGTTGTCGACGAGTCTGTTCCTCATCCATCCCTACATGGATTGCGAGCAGATGGGCAGCGGCGGACTCGTGGTGACTGACAATGACGTGAATCTCGCCAGGTCGCTGGCGGACGACATTGCGCGGAAATACTGGGATCGTCGGCACGACCTCGAACCGGAGACCCTTCCACCTGCAGAGGCGATCCGCAAGGGGCTGGGCATCGATGGCGCCCCCGTGATTCTCGTGGAGACGTCGGACTGCTGTGGTGGGGGCGCCGCTGGTGACAGTATCGCGACGCTCTCGGCGCTGGTGGACAGTGGCACGGAAGAGAGTTCCGTCGTGCCCGTCGTCGACCCCGAGGCTGCCAAAGCGTGTCACGCGGCGGGAGAGGGAACCCAACTCACCCTCTCACTCGGCCACAAGCTCGATCCACGCTGGGGAACGACACGCCAATTCACGGGGGTTGTCGAAGGTCTCAGCGATGGAGAATTCGTGTATACCGGAGGCCAATTCGAGGGGCATCTCGAGCAAATGGGACCCACGGCGGTGTTCGCCATCGGGTCGGTACGTGTCTTGATCACGACCCGGGCTACCTACGACTGGGCGGACGAACAGATTCGGACGGTGAACCTGGATCCGACACAGATCAAGTTCATCGTGGCCAAGAATCCGATGAACTTTCGTCTGGCCTATGGGGACATCGCCAGGGGGATGTTCGTCCTCGACACGCCGGGGCCAACGCCGGCCACCCTGAAACACGTGGACTTCAAGAAGCTGAAGCGGCCGTATTTCCCGGCGGACGCGGAGATCGAGAATCTGAGGCCGACGATTCTGACCTAAGGCCAGCTCTGCCGATCAGGTTTGGTCATCGGGCTGCAATGTCTGCTGATACCGAACGGTGGTTCGTTCACGGTGAAGGGGCAATTCGTGATAGTCACCGGAGAGCCAGTCAGCCAACTGATCCTTGTAGTGTGTGCTCCCCACATGACCCGACTGACTGGGTGCATCTACCGTGAGGAGTGTGGCCGCATCTGATAGATCAGCGATCATCCGGAATCCCCCGCCGGCCTGGGCCTCCCAATCGGGCCCGCCCCCCGTATTGCCTACGCACTGTATATCACCACGGACCCCCATCCCCGCATAGTTGAACAGCTGATCGAGGTCGCCCCGGGACGACAGAACGTGATCCATCGTCAGCCGATGGAGTTTGCCCCAGCCCCATGTGGTCATGTCGGATCCGAAACGTTGTGTGAGGTCTTCCAGCGTGTGGTCGAATGCTGAGATCACGTGTGCGTCACGGTCGCGGTTGGCGAACCAACTGCACCGATCTTCGCTGAGCAACCTGGCAGCCAGGGCCTCTGCCCCGGCCGTGAGCAGTGGCTGGGCATCTTCCTCAAATCGTTCCGCCACGACAGCCCGTGTCCAGTGCCTGAAAAAGACATTGAAGATCGTCGGGCCAATCGCGTCGGGCAGTACTTCGCCATCCCAGTCCCGCAAAGCCTCTGTCGCTTGTCGTCTCCGCTCGTCATCCGCTGCGCGAGCATCGTCCACTGCGTGCGTGTCGAGGATGGAGAGAATCAGCGGCAAGCAGTTCAGGGCACGCAGCGATACGGCGTCGACCTGCATGTGTCCGAAGGTGGCCGGCGAGTGCAGAGAACGATCTGGCTCTGTGATCATCTGTCGGACTCGGCGGGCACGGTAACCGGCACCGGAGGTGCACGAGAGAGGGTACGGATAGTCCGCCGTGGCGAGGGGGTTGTTCGCCGTGGCAGCGAAGCCCTGCTCGGGGTCGATGACACCTGGCATGTCCTCGAATGGAATCAGCCCCGACCACTGATGGTCGAGCTCCCAACCGGGACGATACCCGTGCTCCTCCACATTCCGGATGGGAATACGGCCGCTGATCTTCAGGCCTGTGTGGCCTGCCCTATCGGCGAAGACGAGCGAGAACGTCGGTACATGCCAGGGCCTGAGCGCCTCTTCGAAGCCCCGAACGTCACGTGCACGATCGATCCCGAGCAATGCCGTCAGCCAGCCACCCTCGTGCATGCCCAGCCATCGCAACGACACGGGTCCCGTAGTGTCTGCCGGTGGTGGTAGAAGATCGTCGACAATCGGTCCATTGCGAGATACACGAATCGTCTTCGTCACAGGGTCCTGATCGCGAACTCGCACCGTCTCCGTACGCTCTCGATATGGCTCCCATTCACTGTCGAACAGAAAACAGCCGGGGTGATCGGGGCTCGTTTTCTCCTGATAGAGATCGCGAAGAGAACAGATGTTGTTCGTGATGCCCCAGCCGACATCCTCGTTGCGACCAAACATGATGGCCGGCATGCCGACGTAACTCATGCCAGCCACATTGAAGGAGCCGCCGCACAGATGAGCCTGGTGCCAGCACGAGACAGCCTCAATCGCGATGTGTGGGTCGCTGGCGACCAGAGGTTTTCCACTCCTCGTGAGCCTGCCACCGACGACCCAATTGTTGCTGCCTGTGCCATCATCGAAGCCGCCCATCGGCGGACCGATGCTTTCGACAGCTCGACCTGACGGAGAAGGGGGATATCCCTCTGGCGGCAGGATGCATTCATCCATGGCTTCGCCACACATGAATTCCTCGTAAAGGGCCCCGTCATCCAGCCCGCGTTTCGCCAATTCAGGAATGACGATGACAGGGAATCGGCCGGTCAGATACCAACGGAATTCACTCTCGATCGTCAGGCAATCAAAGACGGTCCACGGCTCGGGCTCGTAGTCGAGCAGATCGAACTCGATCGGCAGATGGTCCTTCGACTGTTCGATCAGGGCGTTGATCCCCGCAGTGAACGATGTGAGCAGCTGCTGTGTCTCCTCAGGCAGGAGTGTCCATTCCGCCCTGGCGATGTGTGGCAAGCCCACGGTCCTGACGAGCAGGTCGGAGGAGAGTGCCTCGCTTCCCAGAATCTCTGCCAGTCGACCTGCTCCCTTGCGTCGCAGATAGTCGAGTTGGAAGAGGCGATCCTGGGCCATGGCGTAGCCGAAGGCGACGAACAGATCACTGTCGTTCTCGGCATAGATGTGGGGAATTCCCCACGGATCCCGGTCGATTTGCACGTCAGACAGAACCGGGGCGCGAACTTCGCCGTCCAAAGAGGGGACGCGACGCTGGGCCGACGTCAACCACCAACGGTCGAAGTCGTTCCGCGAACACCCTGCAGTCTCGCAAAGATTTTCGATCGAGATTCCTGCGCCCAACCTCTTCAAGATCTGTTTGTCGGTGAGATTCACTGATCACTCCTGTCTTTTGCGGCGAATTGCGACGAAATCCGGTTGCCGATTCGGCTCAGTATGGTGAGTCAGAGGACTCTCGGGCAAGGGCGGCGTCGAGGCAGGACATGCCCAACAGGATGATCAGTGCAGGCACAAGACGTTTTCGAAGGTGTCTGGAACAGATCATGGTCTCTCCTCACGATGCTAGATGGGCGGGCACAAATAGAGGAATTCAGCTGTAGGAGCAATCCTGGTTATTGGCACGCGCGACGACGAATCCTTGATTAGGCCGTCCCAGTTCGTCTGTCAGCTCAGAGTGCGTCGACGCGCACCAACCGGAGAGATCACCCTGTGAAGATCACATCCATCGAACCCCGCCGGGTCACGCTTCGTTATGTCACACGCGGTGCCTATGAGTTGAGTCACTATCACGACATGACGCAACGCACGGTCTACGTGGTGCGCACCGACACGGGGCTGGTGGGTCTGGGTGAGAGTGAGCGAACCGAATCTCAAGAGGTGATGGATCGGTATCTGGGGACAAATCCCTTCCAGTGGATGGGGGACGAGACGTCCCTGGGGCTCGGTACCGCCATGTATGATCTGATGGGTAAGGCTGCCGGTGTGCCCGTCTACCAGCTGTTCGGTCAGAAGCACCGGTCGTGGGTCCCTGTCGCTGCGTGGACGGTGAGTACACACCCGGAGCGGATGGCCGCCGCCGTGGCTGACTACGCCCAGCAGGGCTACACGTGGATGAAGTTCCACCTGTCACCCTTCGAGAATGTCATCGATCAGACCGAAGCGATGCAGCGCGTCGCACCGGAGGGTTTTCGCCTGCACTATGACTTCACCATGCACGGCACCGACGATCACATGCCCAGCCTGCTTGATCGTCTTGCCGAGTATCCCATCGCCGGGTGCTTCGAAGATCCGCTTCCGGGTGAAGACCTCGATGGATATATCGAACTCAAGGTGCGAGCGAAACGTCCGATCGTGCTGCATCACTTTCCCACAGCCGCGACCTATGAGGTGATGCGCCGTCCTGCCGATGCGTACATGCTCGGTCACATGCGAATCGGCGATGCGCAGCGACGCGCCGGTCTCTTCGCAGCAGCGGGCGCGCCTTTCATGTTGCAGAACTCGGGTAGCGACATCACACGGGCGATGACGACTCACATGATGGCCGCCTTTCCAACGGGCAGCTTTCACACCGTCACGGCAACCGAGATTCTACAGGACAGGTTCGTGACGGAACCGCTGAATCCGGTGAATGGGTTCCTCCGTGTTTCTGAGGCACCCGGACTCGGTGTCGAGCTCGACGAGGAGAAGATGGCCGAGTTCGAACAGCAGGAGACTTCGCCGTCCGCGCGTTTTCTGCTCGAGACGCGATATGCCAATGGGGCGCATCTGCGCACACGAAAGGACCCGAATAACCCCCATTTCATGGTTCGCCCCGATTGGAGTCGTGAACTACCGCCACCCAGTTTTGCGGCGCCCCTGTCCACCCGCTATTGGGACGACGACGAGACGGACGCCTTTTCCGAGGCCTATGCCGAGGTGGAGAAAGAGGGTTCACGCCTCACCTTCGCCGAACCCGATGGAGGCGACCGAGCCCAGGTGTTGTCAACGCACGTGATCTGCCGACAGCCGGGTCGATACATCGGTTGGCCCACCATCGTGCGTCGCGCCAACGACGAACTGGTCGTTGCCTTTTCCGGCGATCGCGATTCGCACGTGTGTCCCTTTGGCAAGATGCAGTTGGTGCGCAGTCAGGACGGCGGTAAGAGTTGGTCGAAGGAGCGCACGATCCTCAACGGCCCTCTCGACGATCGCGACTCCGGCCTCATCGAGACGACGAAGGGAACCCTAGTGGCCAGTTGGTTCACGTCGATCTCGTTCACGACAGACGATGACTACACGGAACATGCGGCGACCATCTCAGAACAAACACGAGAAAAAGAGTCGGGACATTGGGTACATCGATCCACCGATGGAGGCGACACGTGGGGAGAGAAGATCGCCGTGTGCTCCTCTGCGCCCCATGGCCCGATTCAGCTGGCCGATGGGCGACTGCTCTACGTCGGCAATGGCACGCTCGATGGCGAACCCGTCGTCGTGGCGGAGGAGTCCGCCGATGACGGTCAGACGTGGTCGGTGATCAGTCGCATCCTCGTGGACGAGACGATCGAGTCGGGAATCGGTGAGCCCCATCTGGTGGAATGTGCCAGTGGTCGACTGGTGGCGATGTTTCGCACACGGTGGCCGAGTATCGAACGCCGATTGTTGTTTCAGTCGGAGAGTGAGGACGGGGGACACACGTGGACGCCGGCACGACCGACGACGATTTTCGGCTACCCGCCGCATTTGAAACGATTGGCCGACGATCGGCTGCTACTGACTTACGGAAAACGAATCGTGCCCCAAGGCGAATTCGCACGGGTCAGTCGCGATGAAGGTCGCACATGGGGAGAGGAACTGCTGCTTTCGCCCGACTACAGCATGGACCTGGGGTATCCGGCGTCGACGCAGTTGGCAGATGGCACGATCTACACCGTCTTCTATGGAATTCTCCCTGGGGACGAGAAGACGAGTCTGCAGGGTATCCATTGGCGCCTTCGGTGAAGGGATTGGGATGGAAATACTGACGAACACCAGGTTACTCACGGCGCTGTTTCTGCTGGCCGTCTTCATGGGCGCCGGCCCCGGGCTGCATCTGATCAATCCCGACCTGACGGATCCGCACGTGCAACTGACTACGTTCGGTTTGCCCATCATCTATGTGTGGGGTCTGTTCTGGTACGTCATTCAGTTCGCCGTGATTGTCATTGCCTATCGGTTTGTGTGGAGTCAGCGAGACGATGACTGAGTCTGCTGAGGCCAGTCTGGGTGCTGCTCCGTATGTGATGCTGGCGCTGTATCTGTGTGTGTTGCTCGCGTTTGGGATCTTCGGATATCGCCGCCGGCAGGCTGACAGCGAAGAAGACTATTACCTGGCGAGTCGCTCGCAGGGCTGGATCGTCTCGTCGCTGACGATCATGGCGACGTTCTTCAGTTCCTTTGCCCTGTTGGGTGCCCCTGGAATGGTCTACCGGGACGGTGTCGTGTTCGCCCTCTTCAGCCTCAACGTGCCGGTCGCCGGGGTCGCCATCTATCTGCTCGGCGCACGAATTCGACGTGCCGGCCGCGATGGCGGATTCCTGACGCCGGCGGACATGATCGCCCACCACTACAAGGCACCCGTGTCGTTGCGACTCCTGGTGGCGCTGGTGGGTCTGCTCTACGCAGTGCCCTACGTGGTGATGCAGATCCAGGCGGGTGGGATCGTGTCACAGCAGTTGTTCGGTCGGGAGGCCTTTGAGACCGGTGCTTGTGTCCTGGCGTTGATCACCATGCTCTACATCATGGTAGGCGGGATGCGGTCGGTGGCGTGGACCGACGCCGTGCAGGGTGGCCTGTTGGTGGGTGGTATGCTGATGGCGGGTATCTGCGCCGTTTGGGTGCTCGGTGGGCCGGGTGCCTTCTTCGACGCCGTCGCCGAGTTGCCGGCGCGCTCGCTCGCCGCACCCGGTACGTCGAGTCGCTGGACCCCGGAGGTGTTGTTTACGGCGTCGCTGTTCGCTTCTCTCGGATCGATGATTCAGCCCGCTCAGTGGATGCGCTTCTACGCGGCTCGCTCATCGCAGGTCTTGAGACGGAGTGCGCTCATTTTCGCTGCTGTGCTGACGCTCTGCTTCTTCTTCGGTGTCATGCTTGTTGGGCTGGGCGGGCAGGTGCTGTATCCTCTCGTGGATGCCATGGGCAACTACAGCTTTGACGCAGCGGGTCGAGTGCTTCCGAATATAGCGGTGGGGCAATCGGCGTCGGAGTTTGATCAGATTCTGGTGGTGGTCCTGAAGAATCACCTGCCGGAGTTGCTCGGGCCTGCTGGGGCTGTGCTCGCGTCTCTCATTCTGGTGGCGATCATGGCCGCCGCCATGAGTACGGCCGACTCCAATCTTCACGCCCTGAGTGCCCTGGTGACCCACGATATCTATGACCAGTTCGTTCGACCTCATGCCTCACAACGAGAGCGTGTGTGGGTCGGTCGAGCTCTGATTGCGGTCGTGACAACCCTCGCCCTGATCCTCGTCGTCATCGCCCGACGTTCTGAGGCCAACCCGTTATCGATGATCGTCATCCTTGGATTGTTGGCCATCGCCTTCTCGACGCAATTGCTGCCGCTGACGGTGGACATGCTCTATCTCCAGAGAGGGACACGACAGGGCGCCATTGCCGGTCTGATCGGTGGTGTGCTGACGATCTTCCTTCTCAGTCCGTTCTTCCCCATGCTCGCGGGGAACACCCTCGGTGACCTCCTGTCGAGCATGCGCGGGATGATCGACACAGGCGCTTGGGGATTGGTGGTGAATGTCACCCTCTTCGTCGTTGTCACCTTCCTGACGCGAGGCGCGGACAATGGCCGCCTGTCGCCGGCCGAACACGACGGTTAGGTTGATTTTCATGTCCGAATCTCAACAGTTTCTCTACAGCCTCCGCCCGACACGCCTTGAGATGCTCACGGAAGGACCTACAGACTGGGAGCAGGCGGTAGTGGCAGAACCACTTCGCGTATCTGCAGCGGCTGGGCAAGGAGGGAATCGTTCGGATCGCGGGTCGGACTTCAGATCAAGGCCCGGACACCGTGGGAATCGTGATTCTCGAAGTTCAGGATGAGGTGGTGGCGAAGCAGATCATGGGGCAGGATCCCGCCGTGTGCGACGGTGTGTTGGCTGCTTCCCTGCAGCCCTTTCGGATCGCCGTGGATGCAGCAGACATGGACTGAACGAACCCGGAGAAAGAATGACCAGCACTAATACACGCCGATACCGTGTCGCTATCGTCGGTGGCGCCGGCATGTGGGGCCGACACTACTTGACCGCAGCCGTCGCCCACGAGCAATGCGATACGATCCTTGTAGATACTTCAGATCGGCGCGATGAATTCGCCGAACACAATGGCGTGACCGACGTCTACCGCACTCTCGACGAGTTATTCGCCGTTGAGGTGCCTGATGTGGTTTGCTGCATCTTGCCCGTGCAGGTGGCGCCGTCCATGGTGCTGGCCTGCGTCGAGGCGGGGGTTAAGGTCGTTTCCTGTGAAAAACCGATCGCTGTCGAACTGGCAGAGGCGGACAAGATCGTCGACGTCTGTCGCGAGAATGGCGTTGCCTTCGGCTGTGCCACGGCGCATTGGGAAGTGCCACTGCTACGCGAAACGGCGGCCTGGCTCGCCTCCGGAGAGTTCGGTGAGGTCACAGGTGTGGCGATTCCCGGCGGGTTGCCCGTCGAAGTGTCGGGTGCTGGATGCGTGCAGCTGACGCAGATGCGCGGTCTCACCGGCGCGGAGATCGAGTGGGTCGAGGGATACGAGTTACCCTCAGTCGACAGCTACCGCGCCCCCGAAGCGAGTGACATCGAAGCAGATTGTCCGGCCTACGGCCGTCTCGGTCTGTCGAATGGTGTGATCTGTGAGATTCCGGAGCCGCGAGATGACATGCGCGTTCGGTGCCGTGTGTCGGTGACGACGACGCAGGGTCGACTGTTTCTGCAGACGCCGGCACCGATTATCCTCCACGGTGAAGGAGCTTCGGCAACCCCCATCTATCCCGATTTCCTGGATCAGGAATTGCCGGGGTATTCTATGGCGCCACGCATTCAGTCCCTCCTCGACGCCCTGGATGCCGGCGACGGCCAGGTTCAGTGTTCGGGACATGATTATCGGCAGGCCCTGGAAGCGGCCATCGCGATCAAGCAGTCGGCAGCCAATGGTCACGAACGTGTGTCCTTGCCACTGGCGGATCGGTCACAGAAAATCTTTCCCCATCCTTATCGCATGCGGGGTGGAGACGTGGCGGGCTACGACAGCATCGGTTATGAGTCGGCGCCGCAGGTCGACAAGCGGCGAGTTGCCAGGGATAGGTCCTCATGACGGTCGGGTTTCGCAAGCAGCGCTGATCGTCGTCAAGAAAAGAGCCGAGTCTCTTTGGTCTTCGACGGTGACATGATTCCTGAAGAGGGGGGGAACGGTTGTCTCCCCGATTGAAGCGCCGATCGGCGATGGTCATTGCGGGCATGGTGGGCATTCAGATGGGACACAAGCCCCAGGACCTCGTCGCTGCCGCCCGGTTGGTGGCCGACGAACAAGGTCAATAATTACTGGATGCGGGGTATCCGCATCCCACAGCTTGAGGTGAGGAACATGGCGGGTGAATTGCCGAAGATCGCTTTTGGTTCCACGGACCTGCAGGTCACCCGTCTCTGCCAGGGCACCGCGTTTCGCACGTTGGAACGCGCCGAAACCGACACCCGCGCCGAGGCGGTGCTGCGTCACTGTCTCGACGTGGGTGTACGGTTCTTTGATTCAGCCAATCTGTACGGATCGGGCGGGTCAGAACGTCTCCTCGGCAAAGCGCTGATCGATGCCCCCGACGATGTCGTGGTGTGCACGAAGATCTCTCCACGAGACGAGGATGCGCCCGAGGAGGTCATCCCCTTTACGGACGAATTGCTGAGACGTCACCTGGACCGCAGTCGCCAGCGTCTGCAGCGTGATGTGATCGATCTGTATCTGCTGCACCAGCCCGATCGCACTACACCCGCTGATGCCTTGTGTGCGCGTATGCATGGTCTGGTCGAAGCGGGTCTGATCCGTTACTGGGGTGTGTCCAATCACGAACCGCAGATGGTCGAGGCACTCCTCGCCGCCGCACGAGAGGCGGGCACATCCGCTCCAGCAGGCGTGGAGGACTATTTCACCATCGGCGGTGGAGCCTTGACCGACGATGGGCAGTCGCGCACACGCTGGTATCATCGACAGATGTTGCCCCTGGTGAACCGCGAGAAATTGGGGCTGCTCGCCTTCTCGCCCATGGATCGCGGGGATCTCGCCCCTCAACGCACGCCCGATTCAGGTTCACCTCTCGAACGCCTTTGCACAGACATCGACGACGTGGCGGCTGAACTCGGTGTGGGGCGGGCCGAGGTTTGTGTCGCCTGGATGGTTCACCAGAAGGGCGTGACCTGTGTGTTGGGAGGGGCAGAGTCGCCGTCTCACGTGGATGTCATGATCGCCGGTACGACGCTCGAGATTCCGTCAGATCTGCTCGCCAAATTGCTCGAGGCGCGCGACCGGTATGCAGATGCCTTGGAAGCTGGATCATCTGAATGATCTTCAACCTCTGGGTGAGCAAGCACCCGAGAGGCCGCCAAACAACCATCCCAGAGGACGACATGACGGTTCGACACAATGCAGATGTACCCCTCGAGAATGTGCCTGGTGGCACGGCAACCTCACGTCAGGTTCTGCTCGACAGCGAGCTGATGCCCAACTTCGCCATGCGCCGCTTCGTGATGGAGCCCGGTGGTGGCATGCCCCTGCACACCAACACCGTCGAACACGGGCAATACGTGCTGCGCGGACGCGCGAGTGTCCGCATTGCCGATGAGACGGTGGACCTGGTTGCAGGTGACTCGGTCTACATCCCGGCCAACGTGCCGCACTCTTACGAGGCCCAGGGAGACGAACCCTTCGAATTCCTCTGCGTCGTTCCCAACGGCCCCGACGAGATCCACCTTGTCGACCAGGGGTAATAGTCCGCCTCTTTCTCTTGAACCGTCGCCGAGCCCGAGATCGCAGGCTCGATTGCTGGCACCCCGTGCTGAGCCTACCCTTCGAGGCCCATACGGACTGATCCCATCGCGCCGATCTGAAGTCTGGCGTGATCACGACGCAGCGAAAAGGTGATGCAATGACACAGAGCCCTCGTGACTTCGACCGAGAGCGCGAACTGCTCGAGGACATCCGCCAGTTCGACACGCCATCGGTGACCAATGTGGTCGCCACCTATCCAACGCATCCGCTCTGCCTGGGGTTGTACAACCCTCTGACAGAGAACTGGTACACCGACGACTCCTTGCGCTGCATGTATCCCGAACTTGGTGCGCTGGCTGGATACGCCGTGACGGCTGTCTATGGACCCAGAGACCCTGACTTCGGCCGGTTGGATGGAATGGACGTCTACGACGCGCTGGATGCTTCACCCAAGCCGACGATCTTCTGTTTTCAGCAGAAGTTTCCGCCCGAGTTGGCGGGCAAGATCGGTCTGTCGGGTGGCAACATGACGACGGCCATGAAGGCCCTCGGCTGCCTGGGCGCTGTGTCCAACGGCCCGTCCCGTGATATCGATGAGATCCGACCAATGAAGTTCCAGTATCTGTTGAGTGGGATCTCTCCCGGCCACGGTGGCCAGGAGGTGTACGCCGTCAACGTGCCGGTGCACATTGCCGGGATGGATGTGGCGCCCGGTGAGATCGTGCACATGGATGAAAATGGTGCGGTGAAGTTTCCTGCCCAGCATCTCGAGCAGGTCGTGGAGAATCTTCACAAGCTGAGGGAAGAGGAAGAGGAGCGGATGGGGAAGTTGGGCAAGGCGACGTCTGCCGCGGAGATTCGCGCGATTTTCTCCGGGCAGCCATACGGGGGCGACGATAAGAAGTGAAGTTCCTGCTCCGACAGGTTTTGGTTGTGGCGCTGGTCTTCTCCTGCTTGACGGCACACGCCAGCGACGAGCTGGACCAGCTGCTGGCCCAGGGACTCGAAGATCTGATGGAGATTCAGGTCGTGACCCCCGGGCGCCAGCCGCAAAGGATCGCCCAGGCGCCGGCGAATGTCACGGCCATCACTGCCGCTGTCACCGCCTCAGCCCTTGCCCACCAGCGCGACCGATTCCTCGACGAAGGTTTCGACAACTTCATCGACAAGCCTTTTCGACGCGAACGGATCTATGGGTGCCTGCACGAGATGCTCGGCACGACGTTCGAATTCGCAGAGGGAGAGGCGGAGCCGGCGCCGATCGGTGACATTTCCCTCGACTCTTTGGTCAGTGTCGCCTCGGTCCTGCCCGATGTTCTTTTCGACGGGCTCCTGCAGGCGACGCAGGTGGGCGACATCAACGCTACACGCGAACATCTCGACAAGATCCATGAGATGGGTGGTGACGCGTCGGTGCTGGCGTCTCAACTGCGCGCGATGGCCCATGCCTACGATATGCGTGGCATCGCCGACTGGCTCGAAAGCATTCAGCGCTAGCCACGGCACCCTCATTCCTCTCAGATGGAATTCACGTGAGCGACCAACCAAACATTCTGTTCATCATGGCCGACGACCACGCTTCCCATGCCATGAGTTGCTACGGCAGTCGGATCAATCGGACGCCGAATCTCGATCGGATCGCCGATGAGGGCATGCGCTTTGACAACTGCTTCTGTACGAATGGAATCTGCACACCCTCCAGAGCAGCCATTCTGACGGGGACCTACAACCATATCAATAAGGTCACAACCCTCTCGACCCATATGGACAATCGTCTCCTTACGTACCCGAAGCTGCTGCAGGAGGCGGGATACCAGACGGCGCTGTTTGGTAAGTGGCATCTGGGCCAGGGACCCGAGCATGAGCCGAGCGGCTTCGACGACTGGCGTGTTCTTCCGGGGCAGGGGCTCTATCACAGTCCCGTCATGATCGATTCGGCGGGTCAGCGGGTCCATGTGGGGTATGTGACCGATCTGATCACGGATATGTCTCTGCAATGGTTGAAGGACCGTGACAAGTCGAAGCCGTTCTGCATGATGGTTCACCACAAGGCACCGCATCGTGAGTGGCAACCCGACGCTAAACATGCCACGATGTACGAGGATGAAGAGATCCTCGAGCCGGAGACCTTCAACGATACCTACGCAAATCGCTCCAGTGCGGCAGCTGCGGCGAAGATGCGGATGGAAGATCTGCAGTGGAAAGATCTGAAAGCAGACGTGCCAGGCGGTCTGACACCTGAGCAGGAGAAGAGTTGGCGCTACCAGCGCTACATCAAGGATTACCTGAGAGTGATCGCCTCCGTCGACGACGGAGTGGGCAAACTACTCGACCATCTCGAGGCAGAAGGGATCGTCGACAATACGCTCGTCATCTACACGTCCGATCAGGGGTTTTTCCTCGGAGATCACGGGTGGTTCGACAAACGGTTCATGTATGAAGAGTCATTACGCATGCCCTTCGTCCTGCGTTTTCCACGCGAGGTGAAGGCGGGCAGCAGTTGCGAAGACATGATTCTGAATGTCGACTTCGCCTCTCTCTTCCTCGACGTGGCAGGCGTGACCATTCCCGACGAATTCCAGGGGAGGTCCTTCCGCCCCATCCTGCACGGTGAGCGGCCATCGGACTGGCGCACGTCGATGTACTATCGCTACTGGATGCACGGAGATGGCGCCCACAACGTCTATGCCCACTACGGTCTGCGCACACACGATCACAAACTCATCTATTTCTACAACGACGGCTGCGGTCAGGCTGGATCCGGGGATCAGACCCATCCGCCGGAATGGGAACTGTTCGACCTGAAGGAGGATCCCTACGAGATCTGCAGCATCTATGGCGAGGATGCCTCCGCCGCCACGCAGTCTCAGTTGACCGACGAACTGCATCGATTGCAGGCGGACGTTGGAGATAAACGGTATCACCTGGATACGTAGCGGTTCCACGAGAAAAGGCCCTCGACGAGGAGATCCCATGAAACGTTGCGCCCGTGTCGTCTTGATTCTGATGGCAACCGCCAGTGCAGTGACCGCCCAAGTGGGCAAATTGGAACCGTTGCAGCGGGCTCTCTCGGAGGCCGTCGACACGCACGACTTCGAGCGTGCGAATCACACTCTCAGCAAGCTGGCCCTCCTCGTGGCGGATATCCACCTGCAGGTGGCGATTGCCGAGGCCGACACATCGGCCGTGGCCGAAGCTCTCTCTGCTGGAGCCGATCCGAACTCCTACAACGCAGCGGGTGTCTCCATGCTGGCGGCTGCGGCCGCTCAGTGTCAGGACACCGAACCGATCGTCGAGCAGCTACTGAGGGCCGGAGCCGATCCCGCGCAGGGGCACTACGGCGGTCAAACGGCTCTCGAAGTGGCCGCGCAAAGCTCTGAAGGATGCCCTCATGTCTTCGTGCGTCACGGCATGGAGGTGGATGTCTCCAGTGCTGACGCCCTGCGGGCGATGATCAGCGGCATTCGGGCCGGAGACCAGCAAGTGGTGACGATTCTGCTGGACGGGGGATTGGATATCCACTCTCTCGATCCTCAGCACGACGAATGGTCCCTGCTCCTGCACGCCGTCGATGCGGGCCAGGACCAGGTCGCAAGTCTTCTGCTGGAGTGGGGTGCCCATGGCGAAACCGCCCTCGCCACAGCGCGGGCATCGGGCGACGCATCACTTGCCGAACGACTCGAACAGGCGCTGCAACTGGCAGGGGATTCAGATACTTCACGACAGCGCAAGCAGAGCAAGAAGTGAAGTCAGCCGCATCCGCAGCCGCGCCAAAGGGAAGGCAGTGACCATGCGACATCGAAGACTTGGACGAACAGACCTACAGGTGTCGGAACTTGGCTTTGGCGCCTGGAAGATCGGCTAGACACCCGTCGATGAAGGCGATGGCGTGGGTCGCGTGCTATACCATGCCCTCGACCACGGAATCAATTTCGTCGACTCGTCGGCGGCGTATCGGTGGAGTGAGGAACTGATCGCCAAATACATCGGCCATCGGCGACATGAGTTCACCTATGCCACCAAGTGTGGTTCCTGGCGCGTGCAACAGGCGGATGGCGAATGGGTGCAAACCCTCGACTATTCCGCCGCCGCCATCGCCCCCGCAGACCGATCGCTCTCTTCAGCGAATGAAGACAGACTACATCGACATCATGCAGGTCCACTCACCCTCTTACGATGACCTGGTGAATGGCGACGGCATCGAGGGTTTGAAGAAGGCGCAGGAGCAGGGTAAGATTCGCTACGTGAGTCTCTCTGCCGATGACGATGCGGCGGTCCAGGCCGTCGAGATGGGGGAGTTCGATACACTGCAGATCAGCTACAATCTTCTCGAATCGGAGCCCTCAAGCATCATCAGGGCAGCGCGCGAGAAAGACATGGGGATCATCATCAAGGAGCCCCTCGCGCAGGTCGCCTACGAGCAGCCGCGTCCAGAGGGAAAGGCAGACCGGTGGGAAAGGGCGCAGAAACGACTGGCCCCTGAGGTGATCGGTGACCTGC
>PATE01000094.1 GCA_002712305.1 Gemmatimonadota bacterium
GCCCGCAGGATCCCATCACAGAGATTGCGCGACAGGCCATCGGGATGAACGTCTTCGAGGCGGACGACCCAATCCGTGTCCCGCGCCGAGGACATGGCGAACAGCACCGCCTTCACCGGCCCCGTCACCTCGACCTCTTCCTCGAGTGGGGCACTTGTGTAGGTGAGGCAGAGCTCGTCTACCGAGCGGTGATCACAGGCACCCGACGGGATTCCCAATGTGTTGCCGCCGATGGAAGGGACCGGGTGATCGGGATCGTAGGTGTAGCTGTCGGGATGTTCGCTGCCCACCGGTGCCTCAACAGACAGGGTGCCGTCGTTGAGCGAGTCCACACTGCCGCTGGTCCCGTCGTGCAGATAGAAGTTGGTGTATCGCGTGTCGGGTAACGGCCAATCCTGCTCGTGTCGCCATTGATTGCGGCCCATGACGAAGACCGACACCGGCGGTTCGTCGAGAATCCCCGTATCCATCCCTTTGAGCAGATGGTCGAACCACGGCAAACGCAATTCGTTGATGTTGCGCGCCGCCTCCGGTCCGAAGTCGATCTCGCCCGCCTTGGTCACAATCGTATTCCCCGAGCCATGGATCCACGGACCGATGATGAGCCTCTGCGCACGCCGCGCCGTCTCACTCCGAGCGCGTTGACGAAGTCCCGTGTAGTTCTTGAGGGTTCCTGCCAGGAAGATGTCGAACCATCCACCCAGGTGATAGATGGGGGTTTCGATCTGATCGTGATACCGGTCGACGGCCAGCTCCCACCAATAGGGTCCGTCTGCCGGGTGAGCGAGGAAGTCATTGTGCCAATCGCTGAGTCCGACCAGAAACGGACAGGGTGCCAGCGGTTGTCGTTCATACCAGTCATCGATGTCGTCCAGGATTTGCTGGAACTCGGCCTGTTTGCTGGCGAGCTGATCCTCGGGCACGAGGTGGGCGAGATTCTGATGGGTCACGATGCGGGCCCAATAGAGACTGAAACCGTGTTCGTGGGCACCATCTCGATAAACCCACTCACGGTAGTAGTCGGCGGAGGACTGGCGCACAAACTCGGCGCGCAGATGGGGGGGACGACTCAAGGCGGCCTGATACTGGGTGGCTCCTGAATAAGAACCACCGATCATGCCCACCTGGCCGTCGCACCAGGGCTGGGTCGCAGCCCATTCCACCGTGTCGTACCCATCGCGCAAGACGCCGGCGCCGTCATCGCGGAAGGGATAGAAATCACCATCGGATGCAAATCGTCCGCGCACGTCCTGAATCACGACGGCGTAGCCGCGACGGGCGAAGAAGTCCGGTGCCTTGACGCCGTTTTCAGAACCGCCCGACTTGCCATACGGTGTCCGCTCGATCAAGGCCGGGAAGGGCCCCGGTCCGTCGGGGCGCGTAATGTCGGCTCGCAACACCGTACCATCCCGCATGAATATCTCCACATCCTGCTCGAAGGTGGTCTCGAAGTCGGGTGCGGAAAGAGCGGTGGTCATGACAGAGCCTCCAGTAGGCGCGTGATATCGTGCTGGTTGTTAAAGACGGAAGGAGAAAGCCGTATCTTGTTGCCAAAACGCATGGCCACATGAACACCGGCGGCGCGTGTTTTCTCCATGGCTGCCGTCGGGTCGGGCGTCTCGAAGGCGACGATGGGACTCTCGTTTTCGGCAGGTGTGATGCTGCGGTAACCGAGTGAGGGCAACTCCTCGTGCAGCCGATCTGTCAGCGTGCGCACATGCGTGCGAATGTGATCGACACCAAGATCGAGGATGTAACGCAGGCTGTACTGCGCACAGAGGGCTCCTTCGTAGGATGGATAACTCACCTCGTATCGGGCAGGTCCCTCGGTGGGGCGAAATCGGACATCAGGTGCGTTCGGATCGGGCGAATCGGTCCACGGTTCGTAGTTGAAGCCCACACCGCCGTGGTGTTGAGAGGGTTTCACCACCGTGCCCTGCAGATCGGCCCGCACATACTGGAAGCCGTATCCCTTGACGCCCATCATCCATTTGAAGGTGGAACAGGCGGCCGTGTCGATGCCCATGGCACGCACATCGATGGGCACTGCGCCTGCAGACTGCATGAGGTCGGCATGAAGCAGGGCACCGTGGGCATGGGCCAACTCGCTGAGGGCACGAACATCGGCGACGAGGCCATTCACATTCGACACCAGGGCGATGGAGATAAGTTTCGTGTTGTCGTCGATGGCGCGTTCCATATCGGCCAGGTCGATCTGCCAGTCCCGGTTGCGCACGACCCGCACCTCGAGTCCGTCCCGTTCTCGCATCTGGTAGTTATACAACACGGCCGAGTAGGCCAGATCGTTGGTGACGATGTTGCCCCCGGCCAGATGTTCGGTCATGCCATTGAGAAGGTTGCTCTCCGCCTCGACAGTGCTGCGGGAGAAGGAGATCTCTTCGCGGTCGGCATTGATCAGGGTGGCAAACAGATGCTGTGCTTCGTCGCGCGGCGCTGCCCATGTGGGCCACCAGGGATCGCCGATCTCCTGTTCCAACCAGTCCACATAGCGACGCAGCGCGGCGGCACTGTGCACACTCAAGGGGTGAGACGAGGCATTGTCGAAATACGCCGCCGTCGCCGCACGTGGGAAATCAGCGCGAACGCGATCAAAATCAGGCATGGATCCACCGGGGGGCATTAACCGTCTCCAGGCAAAGAGTTCCTGGCCAAAGGAGCGAATCGGAGCCCCTAGTGCAAGGGATCAGGCAAGCGCCACCCCTTTCAATGGCTCGCGGGATGACCGTTCTTCCACCCTCTGAAACGAACCGGCGAGAAAAAATCAATGGCCCTCACACAACAGCAGCGCCAATTCTTCGACACCTTCGGTTACCTGGTGGTGCGTCGTCTCCTGTCGGCCGATTGGGTGGAACGCATCACCGCCGCTTTCGAGTGGTCCATCGAAAACTGGGGAGGTGGCTCCGATCACGACGGTACGCGCCGAACCATGTTCGGCGGCCCCATCGAACACGCCCCCGAGATGTGTGCACTCATGGATCACCCCGACCTTCTCGACCTCATCGGCGGTGTCACGGGGGAGGACTTCAACTATTGTGGCGGAGACGGCAATTTCTACGTCGGTGACACGAACTGGCACACAGATGGCAATTGGGGCCAACTCTGGGCGACGAAGACAACCTTCTATCTCGATTCGGTGACGGCAGATTCCGGCTGCCTGCGGGTCATTCCCGGCAGTCAGGATCCTGAGCACTTCGTGCGTCGAGGCAAGGTGAATCCAAACGAGTCGCAGGAACTGTTCGGCGTGCCACCGAATGAGTTTCCCGGGAATGTGGCCCTCGAGTCAGAGCCGGGGGACGTGGTGATCTTTAACCACGATCTTTACCACGCGTCTTTCGGTGGCAGCACCCGGCGACGCATGTTTACGATGAACTGCACACGCCATGCCAGGACTGAACCCGAGCAGAAGCTTGCCCGCGAGTACGTCCGCGTACACTCACCCGGCGGATACGACATCGATACAGGTGCGGGGATGTATTTCCCGACCATGCTGGATACGGCGGACGAGAAACGGATGAAACACCTGATTCAGCCGGCACAGATTCACGACGAGTTGTTTCCGCAGTTTGCGCGTGACACCGGCGAGCGGGAGCCCCACAGAGGTCGCATGGGCAAGTCGTAAGTCGCCATATCTTGACGAGCCTGCGACGGACACGTTCCGTCAACGACGATCCTTCACCACAACCCAGTCAACACTTCACAACAACCCAGTTAACACTTCACACCATCAACATTCCAAGATCAGGAGACTCCATCATGGGAGCCGAAGCCAACGCTGTCGCAGAAGGAATCACATTCACCGATGACGCCGAGCGCGCCTATTTGAACATGGCCGCCCGCGCGGGGAATCTCATCATCACCTCTGGCCATACATCGACGCAGAAGGGAAAACTCGGCGACGATGTCAGTGTGGATCAGGGGTATGCGGCGGCCAAGGAAGTGGCCGAGAACATTCTCAAATCTGTGCACCAGGAAGTCGGTTCGCTGGATGGTCTGCGCGTGGTGAAGTTGCTCGGCTGCGTGAATTCGACGCTAGACTTCATCGAGCAGCATCTGGTCATCAATGGCGCATCGGATCTGCTGCACAAGATCTTCGAAGGAGATGACGGCCATCATGCTCGCTCTGCGATCGGTTTTGCGCAGCTGCCCACGGGTGTCGCCGTGGAAATCGAGGCCATCTTCGAGATCAAATGAACCGGGCTATCGGGGAGTGGCTGGCCACGAGCCGTCAAAAACTGAATGACGGCACACTGACAAGTGCGGACCTGGATCGACTGGAAGGGTTGGCCACGTCGCAGCGCCAGTTGGTTCTGTATCTGTATTCGAAGTCCACAAACATGCGGTCGGCGGTGGCGTCGTGGATGCTCTACGACGCCACCCAACCGCAGGAACCGACCTTGCCCTCGCAGGCGGCACCCTACGACTCGGTGCTTGCCGCCGTGGCCGATTGCTGGCGTATCGTCCAGTTTCCAGACGCCAAGCTGTATTCCTACGACGACGTGGACAACAACTATCTGGGCTTCGAATTCATTCTAGAAAAGATGATCTGAGGGGAATCCATCATGGCCACTGTGGAACCGACGTTGGACGATGCGCAGGTCATGCAGTTCGTCGCCACCGGTTACGTGCTGCTCGAAGGAGTGATCGACGACTCTTTCAATCAGGTCTGCAACGATGTACCGGCTGGCAATATCGATTCTTTTATCGGTGAGGGGCCCTTCACCCGTCAGGTGTTGCTGAATCCGCAGGTGGCCGGCGTCGCCCGCTCGCTGCTGGGCGAGGATTTCCTCGTTCCAGCAGGGGGCCATCACCATCTGTATGAAGCACCCCATCTGGGCCAGACCTGGCATTCCGATGGACTGTCAGGTCTCGGTTACGACGTGACAGAATTGCAGTGTTACTACTACCCACAGTCGGTGGAGATCGAAGACGGACCGACGATGATCCTGCCCGGGTCTCACTGCCGCGCCGTCGACCGTGAGGCGATCGCTCACTACGGTGACATTCTTGGTCAGGTCTCCCTGACCGTGCCTGCCGGCACGATCGCCATGACGAGATACGGCATATGGCACAAGGCGGGTCCGAAGACGAACAAACGTCGGCGGGGGATGCTGAAGTTTTCCTACCATCGCCAGGCTCCCCCGAAGCGCGACTGGAAGATCGAGACGCCGGAGATTCCGGACTACGTCAATCAGCCACGACTCGCCTACGTGACCGAAGTCGAATCGTATCGAGAACGTGTGCGCTGTATGCGCACGTGGAACTGGTTGTGCGGTCTGGAGACTGATGTCGCTCTGCGCTGGGAACGCAGTCGTCCGGTGAGTGAGTTGGCGTGAGTCGCTGCTTCGCCGGGCCCAAGTGAGCGCCCGTCCAAACATCCTCTTCGTTCAGTCGGATCAGCAGCGGCCCGACTGGGTCGAGATGAATGCCGAGATCCCAGTGCGAACGCCGCATCTGCGCGATCTCGCTGAACGAGGACGCTGGTTCTCTCACGCCGTATGCCCCTCCCCCCTGTCCGCACCTTCCCGTGCCTGCCTGGCGGCGGGACTGGAATACGATCACTGTCGCGTGTGGGGAAACGAGACCTATTTCCCCAAGGGAATCCCCACATATCACCAGCGACTGCGGCTCGAGGCCGGTTATCACGTGATGGCCGCCGGCAAACATCACGTGGGAAACAACCAGTCGGGAAACCCTCCCCAATTGCACCGTGGTCTCGATGGACGGCAGGGCATCGAAGCGTGGGGCTTCGACGACGCCATCTTCAATGCAGGACTGAACCAGGCAACGATCCTGATGCGACGCAACGACTGCGTTCCGCAGGATACGTACATGACCTATCTGCAACAGATCGGTTGGGCCCAGGCGCATCTGGATGACTATGCCCGTCGCAATGCAGAGGATGTGTGGACGGCCACCTTCCCGAGTCCGCTGCCCGACGAGGCGTATTTCGATACGTGGATTACGGGCAATGCCCTCACGCTGATCGATCGATCACCTACGGATAAGCCCTGGTATTTGGAGGTGAACCTGCAAAACCCCCATCACCCCTGGGATGTGACCGAATCGATGCACGCGGCGTACCGAGATCCACCGGTGGATTTTCCGCCGCCCGAACACTGCACCCTCGACATCTCAGACGAGGTGCATCAGGAGGTGCGTCGCAACTGGGCCTCAACGGTGGAGCACCTTGACGGTTGTCTCGGTCGGATCCTCGATCACCTGAAACAGCGAGGGGAACTCGACAACACCATCGTCGTATATGCCAGCGACCACGGCGAGATGTTGGGGGACTACAACCAATGGCAGAAGGTGTCGCCTTTGCAGGCATCGGCCGGGGTTCCGCTGATGATCGCTGGCCCTTGGATCGCGACGCACGGCGAGGATGCGACACCTGCGACGACGCTGGATCTGGCCGCGACCTTTCTGGATTGGGCAGGGCTGACCCCTTCGGCGCAGATAGACAGCCGTTCCATGGCGTCCTACCTGAGCGGGTCCAGCGACACGCATCGAGAGGTGGCTTTCTCAGGCCTGAGTGCCTGGCGTCTGGTGACGGACGGTCGTTTCAAGCTTGTACGTGGGTATGATCCGGCCGTCCGCTTCGGTGGAGATCAGTTCGATCCGACCACGATGACCACCGCCGAGGTGAGCCGTCTGCAGACAGAGCGTCCGGAGTTGCTCTTCGATCTGCTCGTCAATGAGAAGGACGATGTGTCTGCGGACCACCCGGATGTGTTGAAACGTCTTCGAGCAGCCCTCGACGAACATCTGACCAAATAGGTCGAGGTTGATCGACGACTACCGCAAGACCCACGTTCGATCGTCGTAGATGGTCATGTCGTGCCGCTCGGAGCGATGGGCACCCCCCGTGATATAGAGTCGACCCTCCAGCACGGCCGCACCGCCCCAGGACTGTTGGGTGGGCAGGCGAGGGCCGTTGCGCCAGGTCTTGCTGCGTGGATCGTAGATCTGCGTACGGTCCTGGCGGGCGCCCCCCATCATCCAGATCTCTGACCTGTAACTCGCCATCAACGGCGCCTTGACCAGCACCTCGGGGGCAGGCACGTGCACGTCCCATTGGCCAGTGCCGGTGTCGAAGGCGAAAAAGCCGTCATCGCTGGCACAATAAACGACACCATTGAGGGCGCAGCAGCCTCCTTCGCGCGCTGGTATAGGAAGGTCGGGCTCTGGTCGCCAGCTGGTTTCATCGCGACCGATGCTCTCGGCGGTCTGCAGCTTCGTCGTCGCATCGCATGCTCCGCCGATGGCCCAGATGCGATCGCCGCTGCGCACGACGAAGGGGTCGGTGCGCACCTGATTCAGCCGGGGCCCCGTTGCCCACGTGTTCGAGGCCGGGTCATAGATATCGACGACGTCGAGGGTGGTTACTTCGCCTCCGCGTTCACCCAACTCGCCCTCACCACCGATGATCCACACACGACCGTCCATCTCGGCGATACCATTGTATCGCCGGGGGAAAGACATCTGGTGAACGATCTCCCAGCAGCCGCTGTCCGGATCGTAGCGGAACAACTCGTCGAACACATGCTGGCTTGTCGGGTACCCCCAGAACCGGGACAGGCCGCCGGCGACGAACAGTTGGTTCTGCAGGGCGACAGAAAAGATGTCGTGATTGCCGCCTCCTGGCAGTCGACCCGGTTTGGCGACCCAATTCTCGTGCCGATCGTCGGCCGCCGATGCGTCACGATACAGTCCGTCATCGGTGGCGACCCACAGGATTCCCTGCGTGTCGGTATGCAGGCATCTGGGCGGTGCCGGTACGTGACCTAAACGCCGCTCGTGGGTAACGCCCTCGGCATCGATATCCAACTCCAACAGACCACCGGTCTCAAGACCCAGCCACGGGAGCCCGTCGGGGGACAGGCCCAGCGCCGAAACGGTAGCGTCGGCTGCGATGCCATCGGGGGTTTGCCAGGTGGCCTGTTCTGAACGCGGTGGAAATCGCCGCGCACCGCACGGGCCGGCGATCCAGAGGAATCCCAGATGGTCGACGACGAGATCCGTCCACGTTCCCGCAGGCAGATCGATCCGGTTCCACCGATCTGGCCGATCTCCGGGTAGGACGAGGGCGTGGGACGTTCCGTTGCCAAGACTCCACAGGTTGCCAAACAGGTCGGCGACCGGCGGCAGCAGCGGGTCTGGTTCGTCGTCTGCGGGGAGCTGAGCGAATCCACCATCGAGGCGGCGATAGGAGCGGCAGCCCTGGATATAGACCTGCCCACCCAAACCCAACACGACTCGACCGTCTGGAGCGGCAGGGCCACCAAAGGAGTCGGTCACATCGCGCGCAGACAAGGGGTCGCCATCAAGACACAGAATCCGCCCAGCCTGTGTGGCGTAGATGTTGCCATCGGGCCCGGCGACGGCGTGGTCGATCTGCGTCCGTATTCTGTAATCGATCTCACCATCGACCCATGTCGCGACACCGTCCGTAAAACACAGGGTCAGTGCGGTCTCGTCGCCGCCCCACATCGCCACGGGGGCCCTGGGCCACGACGTGAGACAATCCCCTAACACGTCGTTCTCAGTCGGCAGCGGGTGCCCCACTTTCCCCGGAGATCAATTCCTGAAGTCTTTCGATCTGCCGACGCTGGGCTATCAGCATGGCGAACATGACCAATAGACCAAACGTGAGACCCAATCCGCCTCCGAGTGCCATGAGGAAGAACGCGTTGGGCACAGACTCCGACTGAACGGCGTACAGGCCAGCAGGCAGGGCAATGAACATGGGGCCACCCGTCAGCAGTGGCGGCATCGCGAAGAGCGGGACTCTTTCTAAGAAATTCCCACTACCACCGCGCTTTATCAGCGCCTGTATGACGATCCTCAGGGCGATGAGGGCACACGCGATGACCACGATCTTGAGGATATCGATCAGGTCGGGCATCATGGATCTCTTCCGGAGGGATGGACGAGGGCATGGGCCAATCCGGACGGTGGCCGGGGATCCCGGTTGGCCGGAATTTGTAGAAGGATATAGCCTTCTGTCGTTTGGTTACATCCCCCCTCTGACCTGGATCGCAGCCTCACCATGTCCTCACCGATTGGCCAGAAGATTAGCCAGACCCCAACCCTTCCTCGCACAGCTCGGTCGATCGTGTCGATCGGTGCCGGCGGCATCGTGCGAGATGCACATCAGCCTGCTTACGAGAAGGCGAACTTTTCCGTCACCGGCGTTTTTGATCCCGACCTGGAAAAGGCCAGAAAGCTGGCTGCCGACTTTCACATTCCCCGCGTGTTCGATTCTCTGCCGCAAGCGGTGGAGGCAAGCGAGGGGGCCATTTTCGACGTGGCCGTTCCCGCCAGCGCGCTGTTGGAGTTGCTGCCCCAACTACCGGACGGTGCTCATGTACTGATTCAGAAACCGTTGGGGGAATCTCTCGCCGAGGCTTTGGCGATTCGTGATCTGTGTCGAGCGAAGAAGCTGAAGGCGGCCGTTAACTTTCAGCTTCGTTACGCGCCGTTCGTGATCGGCGCACGTCACCTCATCGATTCGGGGGCGATCGGTGATCTGCACAGCATCGATCTGCGCGTGACGGTGCAGACCCCCTGGCAGCTGTGGTCATTTCTGCAGGACATCGAGAGACTCGAGATTCTCTATCACTCGATCCACTACATCGACCTTGTGCGGTCCTTCTTTGGCGAACCGAAGGGTGTGCTGGCAAAGACGACGAAACACCCCGCCTGTCCGCAGCTGGCCCCGACCCGAACGGGGATTCTCTTCGACTACGGCGAGGAACTGGCCGCCAACATCGTGACCACTCACGGCCACGACTTTGGTCAGCGACACCAGGAGAGTTACATCCGCTGGGAAGGAACGTGCGGCGCGATTGTGGCTCGCATGGGCGTGCTGATGGATTATCCGACGGGAACGGAGGACGTGCTGGAGTATTGCTCGCGTCAGGAGGGCGTCTCGCCGGAATGGGTCACCGTGCCGTTGGAGGGAACGTGGTTTCCCGATGCTTTTGTGGGCACCATGGCCAGCGTCATGCGGCAGGCGGAGGATCCGAGCCAGACGGCGGTGACCGACGTGGAAGACGCTTTTCGGACGATGGCTGTCGTCGAGGCAGCCTACGAGTCCAGCGAGCGGGGGGCGACGCCGATTCCGTCGGGATAGCCGTGCCGCGATGACACTGCCCAAGTCGTGTCGCTGGCTGGCCGCGGCTTCAAAAAGAGAAAGGGACGCGCGCCACAGGCACGCGTCCCTTTGTCATCGTCAGTCGCCGTCGAAGGTAACGGACGGCTGGGGCTCGGAAACGTCGGCTTAGTNGCCGCCACCCTCCNTGTGCTGCTGTGCTTCCTCTTCCATTCTGCGGCCTTCCTCCTCGAGGTGCCGGATATGCTCGGCAATGCGGGCCTGCTCCTCGCGCGCGTGCCGTAGCTCTTCCTGCATGCGCTCGCGGTGACGACGCATCTCTTCCTCGTGACGCATGCGCTGCTCTTCATGCACACGGCGCAGCTCTTCTTCGAGCATGCGGACCTTCTCACCCATGTCGCCGCCCATCATGCCCTCGTGCTCGCCCATACCTGGCATGCCGGGGCCGTCATGCTCGCCCATTCCAGGACCGCCGGGGCCGGGACCTGGATGGACCCATGCACGCAACTCATCCATGTTGAGCTCGCCATTGCCATCCTGATCCATCATGCCGAAGAAGGTATCGAAGACAATGCCGAAGTCCTGCTCGGGATCACCCGTCATCTCGACACCTTCGGGCTTCTCGGTATCAGGCGGTGGCATGATCACCAGCATGGGGGGATGATCACCGCCGCCCTCGTGACCGTCGCCAAAGGCATTGGCCACGGGCAGGCACAGGCAGATGGCCAGCAATAGTGTGATGGTTTTCCGGTTCATGGAGCCCTCCTGAGAAAGGGTGCTTCAATCGAGTGAACTGCGAACGAACGGCCGAAACCTACAATAGGCAGTGCCGTTTACCAGTGATATTGCTCACAAGTGGTCGCAGTGTGGTGAAATGATGGGTCGCTGGTCTTGACCGGGCAAGTGCACGGCGCCTACATAGCCTATCCAACCGCTTGCTACGCTACGAGAGAAGGAACCTGTGCAGGATCACGATGAGTTGCTGCAGTTGAGTCAGCAATTGCTCGACGCCATCGCCGTCAATGACTGGGCGGTCTACGAACGCCTGTGTGCCACCGACCTGACGGCCTTCGAGCCGGAGGCACGTGGCCAGCGTGTTGCGGGACTCGATTTTCACCGCTTTTACTTCGACCTGGGACCCGTTCAGGGCGCCCGATGCACGACCATGGTCGATCCACAGGTGCGCATGCTGGGTGAAGATGCGGCACTGGTGACCTACATCCGTCTGGTGCAGTCGTCATCGGATCAGGGAACGGTCACGAGTCGATGTGAAGAATCTCGTGTCTGGGTTCGGACCGAGGGAGCCTGGAAACATGTGCACTTTCACCGTTCCCAGAATGAATGACGAGATCTGATCTGCAACCTGTTATGTGGAGTCCGATATGAGTCTATCGATGATCCGAGCTGAGGCGTGGGCACCCCATCCCAGTGCGGCCCCCGTCAACGATCGCCCTGCCAACGAGCCAACCGACGGCCAGTATGAGTCTGCCACAAATGGCACGCTGTCTTGCTGTGGCGGCTGGCAATTCCTGTTCGCGGATGTCATCCCCGGTCATCGATATCGAATCAGCTTCAACGCGGTGGGCACAGATCTGGAAGAACCGACGGACGCATTGGTGGGCCACGTCTACTGGGGGGAGATCGCTACCGATTGCTACGCACCGGGCACGGCCACCGTCTGGGATTACGTGACGGGCGAGCCTGATGCGTCCGCCGGAGGGTCGGGTGGCCAGACCGTGCGTTTTTCGTCGGATCTGGTGGCCCCCGCGGACGTGTCCACCGCCACGGTTCGCTGCACTCTCCGCTGGACGGCGCGCGGAGAGGTCACCTGGTCCGTGCCGGTGTTGGAAGATCTCGGCGCCTACACGTCGCGCCCGTCTATCCGTGTCGCCGTCGCCTCCGGATCAGAGGCCGAAGGTGGTGAACCCCGCTCGAGTGTCGCCGACAATCTCGATCGATACGCGTCACTTGCCGAACGGGCCTGCGGCGACCATGGTGCGCAGCTTGTGGCCCTGCCCGAAATCTGTCTGCAGTGGAAGTTGCCGACCCATGCGTATGAGAATGCCGTCGACGTGCCGGGGGCAGAAACGGAGCGTTTCTCACGCATCGCGCAACAACACAACGCCGTCATCGTTGTGGGTCTGCACGAGCGGGTAGGAGATGCCGTCTACAACAGCGCCGTCGTGATCGACGACGACGGGGAGATCTCGGGTACGTATCGGAAGGTGCATCTGGCCTCGACCGAAGCGATCTCGGGGATCATGCCTGGCGATGGATTTCCCGTGATGAAAACAGTGGTCGGTCAGGTGGGGTGCACGATCTGCATGGACAGTTCCGCCGCCGAATCGGCTCGCATGGTGGGACTCAATGGGGCCGACTTCCTCGTGTTGCCCATCATGGGTGATCACCGCGCCAGCTTATGGACGCCCGGTTCGCCACGACTCGACGAGGATCGCTGGTTGTGCATCCAACGCACTCGAGCCCTCGACAATCAGTTGAGTATGGTCGTGGCCCGAAACATGGGACGGGGCAGCTGCATCATCGATCGCAGTGGTGAGGTGAAGGCCTACAACGATGGAAGTCAGGATCTGGTGGTGGGCGACATCGAGCAGGACGACGGGTATCGCAAGTGGAATGGCGGCTGCTTCCGCCAGGTCAACTGGCGGCAGCGACGCCCGCACCTCTACGGGGCTTACGCCAGTTCTGCACCCGAAGCGCTGCGGCGGTTACGCGAGGTGCCTACGGCGTAGTCGAAGGGGTGCCCGATCGCTCGACGGGTCTCTGCTTGCTCGTCGGGACAGGGTGGGTCGTATCGAGTTGTGTGGCTCGTTCCCGTTGATCGCGTGCCATCTGCTGCCCCCGTTCGTAGTACCCGCCATCACGATCAAAAGGATGGTTGGCGACGATGTCACCTTCCGGAAACAGAAACCAGTCCTGGCGACTGACACGCTGGCCGCGGATGAAAGCCCGCGGGGCGTCGTCGTTGATGTAGTTGACGACGTACAGGTCGCCATCCGCCAACTGCACCCAACCTGAATAGCTGCTGTCGGCGGCGACGGAGCGATCGTTGTCGAGCACGACAAATCGCGCCGCCGGATTGGCCACGGTGGGTGGCGCCTCCAGATCGACGGCACTCTGCTCCATCTCCGCTTTCGCCGTCTCCTGCGTTTCCACGTACAGGGCAAGACTGGTGGACAGACCGACGGACAACCGGTAGGTGATGGCGATCTCTCCCGATCGCAGCCTGCCCGCCGATGGCCGTCCAAGACAACTTGGCATGGCCGTTCGGATCGCCGCCGACCAGGAACGTCCGCCGTCGCTGGAGAATGATTTGAAGGCCGACAGTCGCTCGCCGTCCTCACGCATGTAGCAGATCAGGGTACCATCGTCGAGTTCGACAAAGTCTCCCTCGTTGAGACGCCAGGGCATGCCCGTCACGGTGGGGGCCGGAGGATCGGGAATGGGATAGGGCCCCTTCCAGGTGTCGCCACCGTTGTCGGACAGATAGACGGTCTGTCGTTCGATGTAGGGGTCCTCCGGCTGTGGGCCGGGCCATTGCTCGGATACGCCGATCAACAGACGACCGCTGGACAGCTCTTTGATCGAGGGCACGATGCCTTCGGTGATTCCCGTCTCGTGGGGGCCTTCCCACGAACGTCCGTTGTCGCTGCTTCGGAACAACAGATTGCGGCAGACGCCAGGCTTCAGGTAATCCTCGAATACATCCGGCAACAGCATGTCGACGGCGATGAGGAGGCTGCCGTCGGCGCATGCGGTGATGCGGGAACAGTTGAGACGTCCTTCGCCCGCCGTGGTCTGTTTCTCGGTGCGTTCGATGACGATCTGCCGGGGTCCCCACGTCAACCCATCATCTACACTGCGACGGGAGATGATACGAGAGAAGGGGCGCGAGCTGTGACAGAGACTCTCGCGGTAGGTGCACACCAGGGTACCATCTCCGGCGATGGCGATGTCGGCGAAGGCCTCGTAGAGATTGTCGTCGCGGGATACAGTCACGCTCTGCATGGTAGACTCTCCGTCGTGCGTGGCTTAGGGCATCTGGAGATCACCTTGCTGGGTAGGCTCTGATCATCCATGCTTTGCCATCCGATCTGTTTGTCAAGTGCCCAAGGGTCTCACTTCGGGGCCATGGGCGCAACGGCTGCACCTTAAGGGGGATGAATGAGTCAGCGGATGTCGATGTGGATGCGTTTCGGCCAGCCCTTGGAAGCGGTGATCGACGACTACGAGCCGATCTTCGATGGCTGGCAAGCAGGCGGTGTGGAAGCGATGCTCGTAGGGCGGTTGATCTTCGCCGACAGCGAAGGGACGCCGATGAACACGGCCGCCTTCGATCCAGACCCGACGATCTATGCAGATCTCGGCGTGGAGCCGCCACCG
>PATE01000095.1 GCA_002712305.1 Gemmatimonadota bacterium
CTGATCCTGGTGGTGGAGAACAACCAGTTCGCTGTCTCTACACCCATCGAAAAGTCGAGTCGCGTTGCCGATCTCTATCGACGGGGTGAAGGATATGGTGTCCACGCCGTTTCCGTAGACGGCAACGATGTCGTAGAAGTGCATCGTGTCACCGCCGAAGCCCACAGACGATGCCTTGACGGGCTTGGCCCAGTCTTGATCGAAGCAAAGACCTATCGGCGGGCGGGTCACCACGTGAATGACCCCGGAACCTACATGCCTGCAGACCAGGTCGAGCACTACAAGGCACACGACCCCTTGCTGGTGTGTCGTCGACACCTGACCGATGCGGGTGCCGACGAAGGCGAGGCCGATGCGGTGGAGGCGGACGTGCGATCCGCAATGGATCAGGCCATCGCCTTTGCCCGGGACAGCCCCGAACCCACGGTAGAATCGTTCCTCGACTTCACGGCAGAGTTCTAGGCGTGACGCGAGATCTGCTGTATCGGGATGCGCTCAATGAAGCGCTGCACGAAGCGATGGACGAGGACGCCACCGTCTTCTGCATCGGCGTCGGCATCGCCGAACGAGGTGGCTCCTACAAAGTCACTGACGGTCTGCTGGCCAAGTATGGACCGAAGCGTGTGATCGACACGCCCATCGCCGAGCCTTCCGTTGTGGGTACCGGAGTAGGTGCCGCCATTACGGGAATGAGACCCGTCGTGGAGATCCTCTTCGTTGACTTCTCTTTGCTCGTGATGGATCAGCTCGTCAATCAAGCAGCCAAACTACGCCTCATGACGGGCGGGCAAGGGGCCGTGCCCCTGGTCCTGCGTACGCAGGGTGGGGTTGGCGATGGCGTTGCGGCACAGCACTCGCAAAGCCTGGAAGCCCTGTTCTATCACATACCGGGCCTGAAACTGGTGATGCCCTCCACACCGCACGATGCGAAGGGTCTGCTGCGGGCAGCGATCGAAGACGATGGCCCTGTCATCTTCATCGAACACAAGCTGCTCTACATGACCGAAGGCCCCGTCCCCGAGCAGGACTATACCATCGAATTGGGCACGGCCGACACGAAGCGATCGGGGCGGGATTGTACTCTGATCGCATGGTCGAACATGATCCCTCGAGCCCTGGAGGCGGCTGACATTCTGGTCGGCGAGGGCCTCGAGGTGGAGATCATCGATCCGAGGACCCTCGTACCCCTCGATCATGCGACCATCCTCGAATCCGTGCGCCGCACCGAACACGTCGTCATCGTCCAGGAGGCGGTCCGCCGAGGAGGCATCGCGTCGGATATCGCCTCCGTCATTCAGGCGGAGGCTTTTGACTATCTCGACGCACCGATTGAGATCGTCGCTGGTCTGGACACGCCGATTCCCTACGCCCGTTCTCTGGAGCAAGCCTGCATCCCGCAGGTAGAGGATATCGTGGCCGCCGTGAAGAAGGCCGTCTACGCATGACCCCTGTCACGATGCCACAGGTGGGCGAAAATCTGACGTCGGGTGTCGTGCTCGAGTGGATGAAGGCAGAGGGCGAATCGGTCGCCCGGGGTGAGATCCTGGCCATCGTCGAATCGGAGAAGGCTGCCTTCGAAGTCGCGGCCGAGACGGATGGAGTTCTTCTCAAGGTCCTGGTTGCCGCGGGTCAGGAGGCAGACGTGCTGTCCGTCATCGCCTGCATTGGGGAGGAGGGTGAGACGATCGAGATGGAGTCGCTTCGCCCCACGACCACCACAACGACAACGGCGTCGGCACCCGCCCAGAAAACCCGCTCGAGATCGGCCGGGACGCAGACTCGTCCGCCTGAAGCGGCGCGTCCTGGTCTCACGGTGTCGGGAGCGACAACGCTCTCCGACCGGCCCTTTGCCTCACCGTCGGCCCGTCGCCTCGCCCGGGAGTTGCTCGTCGAGCTATCTGGCATCCGCGGATCCGGACCGGCGGGAAGAGTCATTCGCCGTGACATCCTCGCCGCTGCGCTGCATGCGTCCGGAGGCGCGCCAGCCATCGAACCTGCAGCGACACCGGTCCCGGAACCCGGTGATCGCCTGCAGCCAAACACGCGCCTGCGTCAGACCATTGCAGATCGAATGTCGGCCAGTGCCCGCCAGATTCCGCATTTCTATCTGTTCGCCGACGTCGATGTCACGTCAGCGATGCACTGGCAGCAAGAACTGAAGAGCGAGGGCATCGGACTCACGGATATGGTCGTCTACGCATGCGCCCGCTCCCTGCGCCAGTTCGAACGACTCAATGCGCACGTGGGTGATCGAGGGATCGTCTGCAAAGCCAATGTGCACATAGGTCTGGCCGTCGCCATCGACGATGGTCTCCTCGTGCCTCCCCTGCCCCACGCAGATCGCGTGGGCCTTCGCACACTGGCTCAGATGCGTCGGACAACGGTGGATCGCGCTCGCACAGGGCTCGTCGATCCAGAACCTGCCACGACGTTTACCATCAGCAATCTCGGCCCCCTCGGCGTGACTCGGTTCTTACCCCTCATCAACCCACCCGAGTGTGCGATTCTCGGTGTCGGTTGTGCACAGCAGGGCGTGGTTGCGCAGGGAGGCAAACCGATCGTTCGTGACATGATGACACTTTCCCTCGCCTGTGACCACCGCGCCGTCGATGGGGCGTATGCCGCCGCCTTCCTCGCACAACTCAAGCAGATGCTCCAGTCTCCACGGGACTGTCTCGACCTGTCGTCGACCGGTGAAAGCGGGGGCGAATCCGCCGTGAATGACGGCTGCACGGGCAACGACTGATGGAGAAGGCAAACCACACAGGTCCCATCGTGGCTCTCGGTGAGGCATTGGTGGAGTTCATGCCACCCATCGGCCAAACGATGCGAGATGCAAACCACTGGGAGAAGTTCGCCGGCGGCGGACCTGCGACGTATGCGGCAGCGGTGGCTCGATTTGGCCGGCCATCGGCGCTGATGACGCTGGTGGGTCGCGATCCGTTTAGCGACTACCTCGTGGAAGCTCTCACCCAGGAAGGGGTCGATACCTCCCATGTGGGGCACGTCGACGACCGACAGATCGGTCTGTGTTACCACGAGTGTATCGGCGGAGAAACCTCCCTCATCTTCCACCGACAGGACTCGGCGGCGACCACACTCTCCCCCGATCACATCGATGCCGAATTCATCACCCGTGCCGCGGCTCTACACGTTCCCGGAACGACCATGCAGATCAGCAACTCCGCATTGGCCGCCTCGCAACACGCCATGGGCGTGGCCCGCGATGCAGGAATACCGGTCAGCTTCGATCCGAATATTCGGGCCATTCTTGGCGGCGCTCAGGCATCGAAAGCGATGGAGGAGGCGTTGGCCACGGCGGACGTTGTGACGCCGACCGTCGAAGAGGCGGCGGCCATCACCGGTTGTGAAGATCCCATCGAGGCCGCGCTCGAATTGCGCGCCCGGGGCGCCCGAATGGTCGCCGTGACCCTTGCGGCCGATGGGTGTGTTCTTGCCCGCGAGGCGGATGAGACACCTGTCCGCTGCCCGGGGTATACCGTCGACGTCGTGGAACCGACCGGTGCAGGAGACGTACATGCTGCGGCGGTGATGGTCGGGTTTCTGGAGTGCTGGGAAGTGGATCGCATCGGGCAATTCGCCAATGCAGCCGGCGCTCTCGCCGTGACGGCCATGGGCCACTTGGGCCGGGCCTTGCCAACCCTCGACCAGATCCACGCTCTCGTGGCACGGGGACCAACTCGGTAAACCCGCCCCCGGCCCTCACAGGTTTGGGGCTGCCCGCAACAACATTCGTGCTTATCTTGCCTGACGGCTGTTAGTCTATCGCACGAGACGTCGGCGAACACTCGGCTCGTGATGACGGACTACTGTGCAGAGCTACATCTGTACGGTGCATTCCTCCATCAAGAATGGAGTTCACTCTGATCCGCACGAAACACTCACGTGTGATGGTCGCGATTGCGGCCCTGGGGTTTGTTGCCAGCGCCGCATCCGTCGAAGCACGCGGTTTTCGCTCGAACATGGTACCGAACTCGGCTGCCGTGGCTGCAAGCTGCAATATGTGTCACGCCGGTCACGGCGGTGGGACACCCCGGAATGCCTTTGGTCTGGACATTGAGGCCCGTGTTACAGCCAATGGCCAGGAAGTCTTCTGGGGGCCTGAATTGGCCGCCCTCGATTCCGATGGTGACGGTGTAACCAACGGCGTCGAACTGGGTGATCCGGATGGTAGCTGGACGGCGGGAAGTGATCAGCCTGGCGATGCCGCATTGATCACGCACCCCGGCGACTCGAGCAGCTTTATCGAGATCATGACAGCCGTCGGCGAAGCAAGCTGGGCATCTGTCAAAGCCATCGTCCGAGGGCAACAGTAGATCGTAAAGCAGTCGTGTTGATTGGCCCTCCAGGTGTCGCTACCTGGAGGGCTTTTTTTGCGGCGGGCCAGGCAAGATCCGTCATTTGCGGCGGCGCCCCCCTCTTTCCAGATCGGACGCAGGCCGAATGGCACGACGAAAGAAAGCAACAACGAGCCGCAGTGTGTCGGGCGGTGATGTGCCGCGCAAGTTCACCACGACAACATCAGCGTTCAACCACACACGCATGGAGTCGATGGTGCCCATGCGGGATGGGATCGAACTGTTCACCGTTATCATGATCCCCGAGGCGGCGTCTGGGAAGATGCCGATCGTTCTGACTCGCACACCGTACAATGCGGCCGCCAGAGCATCCCGAATCCGAAGCCCCGACATCGCCATGGCGTTGCCCCCGGCCGACGAGGCCCTCGTGCGCAATGGTTACATCCGTGTCTATCAGGACGTGCGCGGTCGCTTCGGTTCCAAAGGGCGGTATACGATGACCATGCCCACGCGGGGACCTTTCAACGACGGGGACGTTGATCAGGTCACCGACGCGTGGGACACCGTCGATTGGCTCGTGAAGAACGTACCGGAAAACTCGGGACGTGTGGGCGTCACGGGGGTCTCCTACGACGGCCTGCTCACCCTGATGTCACTCCTCGATCCGCATCCGGCTATGAAGGCTGCTGTGCCGGTGAATGCCATGGTCGACTCCTGGCTCGGTGATGACTTCTATCGGCATGGCGCGTTCCGCACGGTCATGCTCGAGTATGTCTATCGACAGACGAGCACGGGAAAGGCGAGTCACACCATCCCTTGGGGATATCACGACTTCTACACAGCCGTCCTCGAAGCTGGCTCCATCGGTGAACTCGGTCGCCGATACGGCGCCGACAAGTTGCCCGCCTGGAATCGACTTCTCGAGCATCCCGCCTACGACGACTACTGGCAGGATCAGGCATTGCAGATCCTGCTGGCGAAAGCCCCTCGTCGCGTACCGGTGCTGACCGTCCACAGTCTCTTCGACCAGGAAGATCTCTACGGGCCTGTGCTGAGCCACGAGACCCTTGTGCGACGTGATCGAAGTGGCACCAAGACCCATCTGGCCATCGGCCCCTGGTGCCATGGGCAGATGACGGGAGACGGATCGGAATTGGGTGCCATCAAGTGGGGCTCGGATACATCTCTCGAGTTCCGTCGCCAGATGCTGCATCCCTTCTGGGACCATCACCTCAAGGGGGTGAAACCCGACAAACCACTGCCGAAGGTTCTGGCCTTCGAAACAGGCAGCAACCGGTGGAAAGAGTATGACAGTTGGCCGCCGGCCGGCATCGACACGTCCCATCTGTATCTGCAGGCCGACGGCGGACTGGCCTTTGAAGAGCCTGCAGACGACGGATCCTGCAGCGAATACGTGTCTGACCCGGCCAAGCCGATTCCCTATCGAGTACGTCCCATTGTGACCTCCTTTGGTGGCGCGGTCTCGACCTGGCGTCGCTGGCTCGTCGATGATCAGCGCCCCTTCGCCGATCGTACTGATGTGCTCGTCTTTGTCAGTCCCCCGTTGGACGAACCCCTCACAGTCAGTGGCGACGTCACCACCACCCTGTTTGCATCAACCACGGGCTCCGACGCCGACTGGGTCGTAAAACTCATCGACCAGTATCCGGATGAAGTCCCCGCTGAGCCTACCATGGGCGGTTACCAGCTCATGATCTCCGGTGACATCCTGCGAGGTCGATACCGAGAAAGTCTTGAGGTGGCCGCCCCTATTCCAGCCAACCAGGTGCTCCCCTTTGACGTCATCATGCCTCATGTCCATCACACCTTCGAGCCCGGGCATCGGATCATGATCCAGATTCAGAGTTCCTGGTTCCCTCTTTGTGATCGCAATCCGCAGACCTTCGTGGACAACATCGCCTGGGCCCAGCCGGAGGATTTCCAGAAAGCGACGCATCAAATCCATCACAACAAGGGGGCCGCCAGTTTCGTCCACTTGCCCGTGCAGGTCGCGGGTCGAAAGGCCCGACGACGCAAGGCCAAGAGATGAGGCACACGACCCGGAAACCCGTTCAGCCAGCTGAGTGTCAGTGATGCGACGTGACTGGCTATGGATAACTCTGTGCGCGATCGGCGTCGTGCGACCGGCGCACGCAGAGGCGCAGGACCAATATCTCCAGGGACGCGTCGTGGAGGCGGCATCTGGGGAGCCTTTGACGGGTGCCGTCGTCGTAGTTGGTGATCGATCTGCGGGCACCGTCTCAGACGAGGATGGCCGGTTTGGCCTGACTGTGCCTGACGATGTTCTGGTGCTCGAGGTTTCTCTTATTGGTTTTCGATCGTGGATATCCGACTCTGTCTGTATCGCTGAGGGCGACACCTTGTGGATCGAGATACCCCTCGAGGTCGATGCCACGCCCTGCGCGAGATTACCGTCACACCTGGACGTTTCGCCATCATGGGCGACGCGGGTGGGTCGCGGCAGGCCCTCAGCGAGGAAGAGATCCAGACGATTCCGCAGTTCGGGGAGGATGTCTTCCGCGCCGTGACGCGGCTGCCCGGTATCACGGGCAATGACTACTCGGCACGATTCACTATTCGTGGCGGCGAGCAGGAGGAAGTCCTCGTCCGCCTCGACGGCGTGGAGTTGTTCGAGCCCTTCCACCTCAAAGACATCAATGGCGCCGCACTGAGCATCGTCGATGTGAATCTGATCGAGGGGGTCGACCTGCTCACCGGCGGATTTCCCGCTGAGTATGGCGATCGTCTCAGTGGCGTCTTCGACGTGAGATCCCGGCGACCCCAGCCGGGCCATCGTCGTGCGTCCGTGGGTCTGAGCATGATGAACGCTCGAGCCCTTNTTGAAGGGGCCGATGAATCTCGATCCTGGCTTGTCTCGGCGCGCCGTGNNTACCTCAAAATCGTGTTGGCTTTNATGGGANAAGACGAGGATATCGATCNCGTCTATTCCGACCTGTTTGCCAAATACACACAGACCCTCAGNTCCAAGCANGAGATGCAGCTGAGCNTGCTNCGCTCGACCGATGAATTCGATTTGCTCGAAGACGATGCAGACGAGTGCAGACAGGATATGGCAATACCTATGCGTGGCTGTCGCTGAACTCCACCCTCCGTTCAGATCTTCTGGTTCGCTCGACGGTCTCGGTAGGCCGGGTGACGGACGACCGCGTCGGAGAGGGTTTCTTTTCTGACATTGGCGAGCAGGAGTTCACGATCAGGGACGACCGTGACGTCGATATCTGGTCCGTTCGCCAGGACTGGAGTCTGGACGCCACAAGAGATCACTTCCTCAAGTGGGGTTTCGACATACGCCGCCTTCAGGGACGCTACAACTACCTGAGCGAGCAGCGTCAGTTCCGTCGCAATGCACAAGGGTTCGTCGTGGAAGATCGCTTGGTCGCCGATCTCGATATGAATCTCACCGACCTGAGTCTCTCCTTGTACGGAGCAGACCGAATCCGCGTGACTCGCGACCTCACGGCGGAGGTCGGCGCCAGATACGACAAGGTCCAGCACACGAACGATGAGTTGTGGAGTCCGCGACTACTCTGGCCTATGCTCTCACGTCCCACGCGAGCATCCGCGCCGCGTGGGGCCTGTTCCACCAAAGCCAGGGGATCCATCAACTCGCCGTCGAAGACGGCGAGGCCAGCTTTCATCCTGCTCAGCGATCCGAACACCAGGTGCTGGGTCTGGATCACGTCACCGGATCAGATATCCATCTCCGCGCCGAAGCGTACGACAAACAGTTGACGGACCGGCGCCCCTCCTATCGCAACTGGCGTGACGACATCGAGATCTTCCCGGAACTGGCCGGGTGATCGAATCAGACTCGATTTAGCCGGTGGGCATGCCCGCGGCCTCGAACTCTACGCCAGAGGCGAGACTTCGCCACGCCTTTCGTGGTGGGCCAGCTATGCCCTGGCCGAAGTACGTGACAAGATCCGTTCCTTCGGCATCGATGGGCAGATCTTCCCCTTCGAGGATGAGATCGCTGGCCGCTACGACCAGCGGCACACGATCTACGCAGATGTCAGTCTGCGTCCCACGCCAAAATGGCAACTGAACATGGCCTGGCAGTATCGGACAGGCTGGCCGTACACGAATCGACTCCTGCATCTGCGTACCGCTGCAGACGGCAGCCGTTACTTCGCCATCGAACTCGACGATCCCCTCGCCGAGGATTATCCTGCCGTCCATCTCCTCGATGCGCGACTGAATCGAACCTTCCGGGTCGCCGGTGGCCGGCTGCACGCATTGTTCGAGGTCACCAACGTGTACGACCACGGCAATGTGAGCAACTACGTATTCTTCATCGACTGCAGAGGCAGCCCGAATCCCGAGGACTGCCGTCTACACAAAGAAGAGGATCTGTGGTTAGGTCTGCTGCCCTCCCTCGGGTTGAGTTGGACCTGGGATCTATAGCAGGTCTTCATCAGCTACAGGGCCGAATCCCCCGTCTCACCGGTGCGGATTCGCACCGAGTTCTCCACGGGAATCACGAAGATCTTGCCATCTCCGATGTTGCCAGTACCTGCTGCCTCGCGAATGGCGCTGATCGTCGGCTCAGCAAGACTGTCACTGACGACGATCTCCACCTGCAGTTTCGGCGTGAAATCGATCTGATACTCGGCGCCGCGATAAACCTCTTTGTGGCCCTTCTGTCGACCAAACCCCTTCACTTCTCCCACGGTCATGCCCACGACCCCGAGGCCACTGAGAGCCTCCTTCACTTGGTCGAGGACGCCGGTGCGGATGATACACTTGAGCAGTTTCATTCTGTCGTCCTTCGTTTGATGTCAGAGTCTCAGGCTGCGTAGCCGGTCTCACCGTGGTCTGCAATGTCGAGGCCTGACGCCTCTTCATCACCTGTGACGCGGAGACCGATCACGGCGTCCAGTACTTTCAAGATGACGAAACTGACGACCATGCAGTAGGCGGCAACGGCGATACTGGCAAACGCCTGGACGCCAAGTTGGGCCCCAATGTCGAGCCCCTCGACGGCACCGCCGAGAGCGGCCGAAGCGAAGACGGCGACAAGGAGCGTTCCTACGAGTCCGCCGACACCGTGAACACCTACCACATCGAGTGCGTCATCATACCCAAACCGTGCCTTGAGGATCACGGAGGCCCAGTAGCAGACCAGTCCTGCCGCTAGTCCGATGGCGATGGCCCCCATGGGGCCCACGTTGCCCGAGGCCGGCGTGATCGCGGCCAGTCCCGCAATGGCACCGGTCGCCAGACCCACGGCGGTGGGTTGTCCGAATCGGATTCTTTCGATCGAGATCCACGTCATGGCCGCAACGCAAGGTGAAATCTGCGTGACGAGAATGGCCATCGCTGCCTGGCCATTAGCGGCCAGCGCACTGCCTCCGTTGAAGCCGAACCAACCCACCCACAACATGGCCGTACCTGCCAGCGTCATGGGGATGTTGTGAGGCGGCGTCATTCTCTCTGGGTGTCCCTGACGCCTGCCGACGAGGATACACGCCACCAGCGCAGAGAAGCCTGCCGTGATGTGAACGACGATACCTCCGGCGAAATCGAAGACGCCCATGTCGGCGAAGTAGCCGCCAGCACCACCCCAGACCATGTGGGCCGTGGGGAAGTAGCAGAGCGTCACCCACAATCCGGTGAACCACAGCACGGCCGAAAACTTCATCCGCTCGGCGAAGGCACCGATCATGAGGGCCGGCGTGATGATGGCGAAGGTCAGTTGAAAAGCGACGAAAGTGAGCTCGGGAATGGTCCCCGATATCGAGTCTGGAGACACGCCGGAGAGAAACAGCTTGCCGAAACCGCCGACGAAGGCGGCCAGGCCTGTCTGGCCCTCCGCCATGCCCGTGCCGTCAAAGGCGAGACTGTATCCGTAGACGACCCACAGAACAGTCACCAATGCCGTGATTGCGAAACACTGCGTGAACATGGACAGAACATTGCGGGACTTCACCAGGCCCGCGTAGAACATGGCCAGCCCTGGTATCGTCATGAACAGCACCAGTGCAGTCGCCGTCGTAATCCATGCGGTGTCGCCCGTGTCTAGCGAGTCTTGGGCAAGACAGGCGCCGGGAAGAGCGAGCAAGAGTCCGACCGGGATCAGAATCCGACCGATCATGCGGTTTTTACTCCTGGGGTGATGAATTGGGTGGCTGCATGATAGCGCGCACTGGGGATGCGAGACAAGCCTTGCTCGGGGCCCCTTGAGCGCTACGATGACGAGCCTATGTCCACAGATCAGGCCAACTCCAGTGCTCGCGAACCCTTCCAGGGTGCCCTCGATCCGCTGATCGAGCAGGTTCGACAGGACCGGCACATCCTGGCAGCCGTCCTATGCGGCTCCCTTGTGCCGCCTGCAAGGGAAAACGATTCAACGCTGATACGCTGAAGGTCACGTGGAAGGGGCGCACGATTGCCGAGATCCTCGACATGCCCATCGAAGAAGGCGCCGAATTCTTCGCCGACGAACGCGCCATCGGTCCCAAGGTGGCGATCCTCGACGACCTCGGGCTCGGATACCTGACATTGGGACAGTCGGCGACCACGCTGTCAGGTGGAGAGGTACTCGTCACCGGGACACCTGCTCAGGTGGCCAAGTGCCGATCAAGCCACACGGGACGATTCCTGAAGGACTACGTCTAGGTGAGCGGCACGGGGGCAGGGTGCTGTGAGTCCCTGGATCCGGTCACCGGCTCGCCCCTGCGCGTACCTGCTCTGTTCAGGCGCCGCTGGCGTCCTGCTGACGATCCTTCTGATGATCGGGCAGCAGGGAATCGCAGTGCTGCGCACCCGTTGAGGCCGGCTGCTGCGCGCCACAGAGATCCTCCAACCGTGCATCGAATGCCTGCAGTCGGGCTTGGTCTTCGTCCCATGTGCGCAGTTCGCCGACGAGACTTCGCAGATATCTGTAGTTGCGCCCGATGAAGACGTCCTGTGTCCCCTCGAGATTGTCGAAGAGCGAGGTCGCCGTGGCGGCGATGGATTCGTGATCCTCTGGCTGCAGACGAACCATGGCCCTCACGTAGTTTACCCCCCACTGAAATCGAGTCGCATTGCCCTCAGCGACTTCGTACGCCTTGCGCCTCCAGCTCAGGGCCTCGTCCGTCTTCTCCTCGTGCTCAGCGAGAGAAGCGAGGCTGCTCATGAAGTAGTACGGTGAGGCAGATCGGTCGAGCTCGGCCAGCAAGAGCGTCCGTGCGTCGTCGTTGAGTCTGGCCGACCGGTGGAGATAGTTGATCATGCTGACCACGCTCTGCCGGGCGTAGGCATTCCTCGTCTCCTCATCGGCCTGGTGGGCATCGGCCCGCACCAGCGCGATGATCTCGTCGGAAAGCTCCCTCTCCTGATCTGAGTCCCCGTCGAAATAGAAGGTCAAGAAGGGAATCCATCCGCCCAGTTGCTCGGCTGTGGACAGCGTTTCGTGGTGCCGCAGATTCAGCAAAACTGCCTGCCATTGGGTCTTTGTGTCGTCACTGGCGTCGAGAACGTCAACGATGTCCTCTGACCAGTACGCCAGATAGTCCCAGCAGGCGATCACGAGATCCGGCGAGGACAGGATCTGAGTCAGTTGGTCAGCGTGCGGCGGGTCTGATTCGTTGTCGGCTGCTTCTGACTGGAGAACAAGCCCCTGCAGATACAGTCGGGCACTCGC
>PATE01000096.1 GCA_002712305.1 Gemmatimonadota bacterium
TTCCTGTGCGCCGATGATCTTACCCGCAGCCAACTGTTCCTCACGACGTGCAGCGGGATCTCCACCTTGAGCACCATCGGTGATGATCATGATGAAGACGTTGTCGCCGCGCAGGACGTGCCGAATCAGCGTCCCGGCGCAACCATACTGCCAGTGCTTATGGGGCCAGTTCACACTGCCGTTTGCCAACACTTCGTCGATGCGCGCCGGAAAGTCATGGCTCACAGGAACCGTCAGCCACTGGGCACCTTGCGCCGTCTTGATTCGATTTCGATTCTGCCACTCGTTCTTCTTGAACGGCACACTGTCCAGAAGAATGAAATGGTCAGCCTGGTCCATCTTGTCGAAGTATCCGAGCCAGGGCATGAATTGTGGTGGGTGGATGGAGACGATCATCGAGACGACGGCCCTTGGATAAAGATCGGATTCGACGTCAACATGGAGGTGCGTGTTCGGGCCATCAGGCGGTAATAGCGGGACCGTGTCTTCTCATCAACAAAGTCGACATGAGACAGTTGCACCGGTGTCGTGGCGTTGATGTGGGCCACCACCTGTGCGCCGGACGCATCGCCGCGAATCAGGCGGATGTCCGTGAATTCCTCTGAACCATTGAGCTTGTCCAACTCCACGAGAATCCGCGACTCGCCAACGGTGCTCAGCTGTTGCCCCGAAGTGGCCGCACCGTCGTCGGACAGAGCCTCAAAACGGCGAAGTCGGAGTCGCTCATCTCCGCCGCGGACGGCGTAGTGACGGCCCCGACGCAGCGACTCAAGCACGTGCGTCCTGCTTGGCGTCGGCACCCAGACAACGGTGAGGATATCGTGCAAGCGATTGCCTTCCACGTTCTCGTGATAGTCGATCTCGCCAGTCCCCCATACTGGTCGATGACGCTCTCCCCGAAGATAGGCTCCCAGTGCCTGATCCCACTCGTGCCCGGCCTCGGTGGCCGTGATATGGTCGGCGTAGAGCGCGGCGAAACCCGTATAGCCAGATGTCGAGAGCAGGTCTTGGGCGTGTGGTGCTGTTTCGCTGGCCACCATGGCCAGACCGCCCAATGCTTGTACGGGGGAAATGGTCGATGCAGCCTCGGGGTGTGCCCAGTAGCTGAGCCCACCCGACCGATGGACCGCGTCGAAGTAGGTATTGAAAGCCGATGATTCCTGAGAGCTGTCGTACGGGTGAAATCGCGCCTGGCGAAGACCGGTCAGAACACTGTCACCGAGGAATAGGCAGCAGATGACCAACACGACCCAACGAACCCTCCTGTGGATCCGGGCTGACACCGCCCAGATCAGACCCGCGATCGGCCAGAGGAGGAACCACCGCCGACCGGCCAGCCAGTTGCCCTCTCCCCCAAGGATCGGCAGTTGGCGATAAGCGACAGCATTGTCCAAACCGACGGCCAGCAGATGTTTGTTCCAGCTGCGAACGGTCGCTCGACGTGCCAGCGGGTCGATGTCCCAGTGGTAAAAAGGAGCTGACTCGACACCGTCGATGACGATGATATCGTCGTGGAGTTCGTCCAGTCGTCGGATTTCGGCGAGATAGTCAGTGAGCGTGTCGGAGCCTAACAAAGAGCGATAGGAGCGCTCCATCCGCAGCAGATGGCGCCACGGCGGCAGGCCATAGCTGACCTCCAACAGATCGTCGTCCGTGATCACGACGACGTCGATACCCAGTTGCCTTGCATCATCGACGACCTCTGCCAGATCATCGCTTCCCGTGCTGTATTGGGTGTGGATGTGGATCGCCGCATCCAAAGCGACCTCGACGCGTTCCGACCTCGTCGTGGAGAAAGCGTCGCTCCAGACGCTGGTTACGGAGACAAGAAGTCCCAGGGCCAACCTGCAGAGCAAGATGGTCGCAGTCCCCCTCAAGATAAGGCCAACTCCGGTGTCGATCGGCTGAGCAGATCCTGATACATGGTTTCGATCATTTCGATCATCGAATCGACTCCAAAGGCTTTCGACCGTTCATGAGCCGCCTCGGCGAGGCCAAGGGCCAACTGCGGCTCATCGCACAACATTTGTAATGCCTGTGTCAGGGCTGACGGCGGGCGGGCCGGAACCAGAAGACCGTGAACCTCATCCTCCATCAGTTGCGGAACTGCACCGACCCGGGTTGCCACGATAGGTCGGCGTAGATACATCGCTTCCACCAATGCCTTGCCCATGCCCTCATTGAGAGACGGAAAGGCGAACAGATCCATGGTACGCAGGAGATCTCCCGTGTCGCTGCTCCAACCGGCGAACACGGTGCGCTCGAATCAAGTCCGACTGTCCTTTGATCGCCGTCAGTCGTCCGAGGGCGCGCAGATCAACACCCGAGTGAATGACGATGAACTGTGCCCCGGGCGCCAAGTTGAATCTCGTCAGTCCTGCGATCATCCCCCCTCAGCGACTGCAAGTGGGTTACACGCAAATTGATTTCGCGATACGAAACCAGGGGAGAGACAGACCGCTCCAGCCAAACGGGGGTGTCGGCGGGAGTTACTTCAAGAAGCCAGATGATCCAATCCGTCGTGGCAGTGTTACGGCCCTCTGGGCCACACGCGCGGATCGGCGACGAAACGACCCGCTTCGCCCGCCGTAGCGAAAGCGCCAGCCAGAATGGGCTCCTGCTTCGTATTCAGCGTCGTATATGGGGAGTTGATGACCCCCTCACCGCGCACTGCGTATGGCAAATGAAGAACTGTGAATTCGTCGATCGCACCTGNATCTCGCAGCTGTTCGGCGTAGCTGAAGGCGCNATCCCAATCNTGGAATCGACCTACAAGCAAACGTAGATATCGCTCTGAATCNACATGNACGGGACTGAGNAATGCGTCTTCACCNGCCTGCCGCAGGGCGGNAAGATTTCGCTCCACCCACANAGAACCAGGANGATAGGCCGCCACACGTACGACATAGGATCGTGGTGTCTCGATGATTTCGAAGAGAGGAACATCCGCCTCAAATTGAGGCTCCCCCACCTCCGACTGTGGTTCCTGGGAATCCATCCGCGCGTCGGCAGCCAATCTCTCAACATCAGATGGGGCCGCGTCGGTGACCTGGGGTTCGACCGGGACCAGGCCCTGGGGTTCGGGCGTGGGCATACGCTGCGGATCGACTCGCTCGACAGGATCGGCCAGAGTTTGAGGCGGCTGCGAAGTCATTCTAGGCTGTGCGGACAACCCCTCGGCTGTCGGCTCCATCGACAACAGGCCCGGCAGCACGCCGCTCTGCCACGAGACGCCCACAGCAGCCACAGCCAGGGCAACGTAGGTGACGAGTCTTCTCCCCAGACCCGATCCGCCATCCTCCTCATCGTAGTCGTCCTCATCCTCGAGGTCGTCGCTGTCGACATCGGCGGCGGCATCTGGATTGATGTAGGGCGGAGGAACGTGATCGTCCTCGCCGATGCCGAGTCGTTTTCCCCAACGCCTCGACCAGTCCCGGACTTTTTGCTCAAGGGTGCGCTCCGGCGTATCGAGGGTCTCTGCAACCACGGCGAAGACCACGCCCAGAACCAGCCCCAGCAGCACCCCCATGATGGCGCGACGCATCGAATAGTGTGGATTGGTCGGAATCGAGGGCGTCAGAGCCCACTCAAGGACCGAGACTTCTTCGACCTTGTCTGCCTCACGAATGAGCGCTTCCTGATAGGACTCCTCCAGGACGGTGACCACCTCCTGCCGTATCGCCACTTCGCGCTGGAGTCGACTCAACTCCAGGCCCATGGAGGGCAGGAGATTGTATTGTTCGCGCAGATTTGCCAGACGCACTCGCTCTGCGTCCAGATCTCGACGCATCGCTTCGCGGCGCTGACGCAATTCGCCGGTCAGATCACCTGTGAGTTGATCGATCTTCACCTGCACGCGTCGCACATTCGGATGGTCCGGCGTCAACTGCACCAGCAATGCGTCGCGCTGCAGTCTCTGGTCGTTCAGGTTGCGACTCAGCGACATGAACGTCTCGCCGACACGTCGGACGGAAGTCCCCTGCAGGGTCCGCTCCGACAGGCCGCCACTCGACTCCATTTCGGCGACCATGACATCGATAGCGGCCAGATCCTGCACGAGTCGCTGCTCCTCACGCTCGGAGCTTCTGATGCCCTGGAGATTGACGCTGGCCTGGCTCTCCAGAGAGATCAGTTCGCTTCGTTCCCGATAGAGCCGCACCGCCTCTTCCGCCTTCTCCAGCATCGAACGGGCATTGGAACGCTGCATCTCCACAAACTCTCGATGCCGAACGGCCTGCTGATTCTTCAACTCGTGGTCGTAGTCGCGATAGACCCGAGAGAGGGTGTTGGCCATGTCTCGGGCCCGTTCGGGCACCGGATGTTTGGCCGACACGGTGATGATGTTCGTGAAGCCCTCTTGGGAAGTCGTAATGATCCGCTGAAGATCCTGAAGAATCAGGGCCGAATCAGGAGCGGTCGTGTTTCTTGTCAGCAGACCCAGCTCGGCCGCCGTCCGGCGCAGGACCGGCTGGCTTGTGATAATCGTCTGCTGCGTCTCGATCTGATCGCCGGAGTTATAGGCGATCGTCTGGAGATAGAGACCGGTCAGATTGTGGTGAAGATTGATCTGGACCTTGGCCGTCGCCTGATAGAGAGGCTGGGGTTTCCAGATCGATGCCAGAAGGAAGCTGAAGAAACCAAGAAGGAACGCCGTAAAGACGACGATCCCCTTGCGCCGACGAAGGATGCGCCAATAGTCGCGGAGAGTGACTTCGTACTGAGCCATATCGGCGAGGGATCGTCAGCTGGAGGGTCGTGGACAGTTCGGGGCGCCGGGCGCGGCGATGGCTCCCCTCACGTTATCGACGTCGTCCTTTTTCAATGCGAGCACTACGGCCGAACGTCATCTCTTCAGGTTTGGGGTCCACGCGCCGCGTTGCTTCACCAGCGATCGATGGGCCTCGACCGCCGCCCCCCCCACCACCACCGCTGCGCTCAGGCCGTTCCCCACGCTCACGTCGGCCACCGCCCTCCGAGCGACGTCCTCCATCGCGACCACCCCCCTGACCCCGGGGGCGTCGCCGAGGGCGCTCGCCTTCCTCCTCGTCGTCACGTCTCGGAGGTGCTCCTTCGATCTCGACAATCTCACCGACAAACTTTGCGTCGAGGGTGCGCGTGAGCACGACCTCGCCCCGCTCCCAGAATTGGACACCGTCGCCGGCCGCTTCGGCCGCCTTGATCTCGACGAGGGACGGGTGGTCCATCGAGCCAGATCGCGACACAGCTGAGTCCCGACTCGCTGACAGATGGAGGTAGAAACGATCCTCAGGTCGAATCCCTTCATCCTTCATGACCGCCGCCGCCTCCGTCGTGGCGATCATATAGAGACAGTCCGGCGGCGTCATCGGCTCGCCATCCATCTCTACGTAGAAGCTGTGCGCATAGAGGGCGCGGATCCCATCGTCGGTGATCTCGAATCGCCGCTGACGGGAGGTCTCCACAAGGTCCCGGATATCCTCTTCCTGTACGGCCGAATAACGTTGCTGAACGGCCTCGACGACTTCATCGAAAGGAATGAAACCAAACTCATCCATCTTGAGGCCGAATTCGTCTGGCCGATGACGCAGGATGAGGGAAAGAAGCTTGGAAATGCGTCTGCGATCTGGCACGACGGTCAGGGTCCTTGTAGAGAGTCGGTTGTAAGGAACAGGCGACAGGCACGTTGGGATCGTGCGGGTTGAGTTGATCTACTGATTCCACTGCTCTCGGTATTTGAGCAGTGCTGCTTGGATTTGGTCATCCTGCAACGCCAGAATCTGGCCCGCGAGTACGGCCGCATTCCGGCTGTTGTCGATTCCGACGGTTGCCACGGGCACCCCGGGTGGCATCTGCACGATACTGTAGAGTGAATCCACACCATTGAGCGCCCCTGAAGCGATGGGCACTCCAATCACTGGAACTGTGGTGTGCGCGGCGACAACGCCCGGTAGGGCTGCGGCCAACCCCGCCCCCGCAATGATCACCTTGATTCCGCGACCTGCTGCTTCACTAGCCCAGGTGGCGGTGCGCTCCGGATTCCGGTGAGCGGAAGAAACCACGGTCTCGTGCGTGATTCCCAACTCATCGAGAACGGCGACAGCTTTGTCCATCACCCCTTGATCAGAGGGGCTTCCCATAATGATTCCAACTGTGGCACTCAAGCTCACATTCCTTAATTCAAAGAGTGAAAGTGGGTTTGTTTTGACCGAAGAGTCCGCATCCACTCACATCGCCAGACACTGATGGCAAGCAGATGTAAGCTGTCGGCGGACAAAGAGTTACGGACCGGCCAAATATCACCACGTCGGCCATAAGGCGCAATCACTCATCGGACCGCATTCGGTCGCCTCTTGCACTCGTCACCCCATCTTCCGGCGCAAGATGGCGGGATACTCCAGGTCTTCGCTCCACTGCGTCTCGTTTCCCGCCTTGGTCTCGGCCTCCAACGCGCGACGCGGCGTCCGCAGGACTCGGCCGGGACGCTGCTCTGGCTCCTGAGCCGGAACAATCTCTTCAGGATGCGCAGATGGCGCCATCTGAGGCTGCATCTGTGACTGGGGAACGAACTTGCCATCCTTGTTGAGATGGAAACCGGTGGCGATGACGGTTACTCGCAACTCGTCAACCATCGACTCATCGATCACGGTGCCAAAGATGATGTTCGCCTCACTGCCAGCGGCTTCCTGAATGATCGATGCCGCTTCGTTGGCTTCATACAACGTAAGGTTGGCACCGGCGGAGATATTGATGAGTGCACCCTTCGCTCCATCGATGGAGATCTCTTCGATCAACGGACTCTTGATCGCCTTCTTTGCTGCCTCCAATGCTCTACCTTCACCACGATGGGCGCCCACGCCGATAATGGCATCTCCCCCTTCGGTGATGACGGTCCTCACATCGTTGAAGTCGAGATTGATCATGCCCGGGATCGTGATAAGGTCAGCGATTCCACGGGTGGCTTGCAGCAACACCTCATCCGCCTTGGCAAATGCTTCTTCGAGCGTCGTATCCCGCGAGCAGACCTGCAGAAGTCGCTGGTTCTTGATGACGATGAGCGTATCCACGTGCTCTTGCAGCTCGGCGATCCCCGCCTGCGCATTGCGCATTCGCGGGAACCCCTCGAACTGGAAAGGTTCGGTGACGATGCCGACGGTGAGCGCACCCTGCTCTTTGGCGATCTGAGCCACCACCGGTGCCGCCCCGGTTCCCGTGCCACCACCCATGCCCGCTGTGATGAAGACCAAGTCCGTATCTGCGAGTTTTTCGGCGACCTTCTCGCGATCCTCCTCGATGGACTGTCGACCAATCTCGGGCTTGGCACCGGCACCAAGGCCGCGAGTCACGCTTTCGCCGATGCAGAGGCAGTGATCGGCGGCGGACACTTCGAGATCTTGACTGTCAGTATTGACGGCGACGAACTCGACGCCATGCATGCCTGACTGCACCATGCGGTTTATGGCATTGCCACCGGCACCGCCAACACCGACAACCTTGATACTGGCGCACGATTCGAAATCGATAATCTGGAACGTCATATGGTGGCCTCCCCCTGGGTGGGCATCGATCGCTGCGGTTTTCTATTCTGGAACGGTTTCTTCGGCTGTTTCACGAGGACAGATTCACTGATCAGAGAAATCCTTCCAACCACGAGCGCATGCGCCCTGCGGTGGCGTCAAAGCGAGTGACAAGTTCGTTGGACGAGGTAGTGCGCCCGTCACGGGCGCTGAGCACGAGTCCCATGGCAGTCGCCCACTCCGGTTCGGCCAGACCGTCTCCGATACCGGGTCGAGGCTCGGGCGTCACGATGCGTACAGAGGTCTGTAGAACCCGTTCGGCGACATCGGCGGCCTGTCGAAGCTGGCAGCCACCACCGGTCAATACGAAACCTGCTCTTGGTGATGTCCGTTCCTGCAGATCGAGCCCCTGGGCCACGAGGGAGAACAGTTCCTCGAAACGCGCCTCGCAGATCTCCCAGACATCCGCAGGGTCCACACGCTCGGGCGTCCGGTCGGCCACACCAGCCACCTGCAGCGCATCCTCTGCACTGAGGGCAAACTGCCGCTTCAGCGTCTCTGCGTGATTCCAGCTAGTGCGCAGGCAGACGGCCAGGTCACCCGTGACCTGTTGTCCACCGATGGGGACGACGTGGGTTCGCACAACGGCGCCCTCCTGGAAGCAGACGGCATCCGTCGTTCCGCCCCCCAGGTCGATGAGTCCCACACCCATGTCGAGATCGTCTTCGGTCAGGCACGCACGCGCCGCCGCCAGAGGACTGAACACGAGATCCGTCACCTGCAGCCCCGCACGCTCCACGCAGGCCACCAGATTGCGGACGGCGGTGACGCCACCCGTGACGATGTGAACACGCGAGCTGAGTCGCACACCAGACATGCCGACGGGATTCTGGATTCTGTGCTGATCGTCGACGTCAAAATCCTGCGGCAACACGTGCAGAATCTCATGCTCGAAGGGAATCGCTACGGTTCGGGCTGCGTCGACTGCCCGCTGACGGTCGCCTGACGATATAGTGCCTTCACGCCCCTCAACCGCGACAGCCCCCTGACTCTGCAGAGCGTTCACGTGCTCGCCCGAGATCGAAACCGTCGCTCGATCAACCTGTTCGCCGGACGCCATCTTCGCCTGCCCCAGGGCCTGACGAACCGCCGAGCTGAGACGGTCTGCGTCTACCACGACGCCGTGGCGCACTCCCAGGCTAGGTGCAGATCCGACACCGATCACATCCAACTGCGAGCCCCCCGCCTCAGCGAGGACGACCCGCACCATGGTCGAACCGATATCGACACCGGCCAGTAGCGTGTTCGACTCAACCATGGGAGACGACCTGTTCTTCAGATGATGCGGGACGTCTGGCACGGGAATTCTCTGACCTTCGCGACGTTCCCACGACAGCCTGGCCGTTGTATCGCAAATCGACGTAGATCGCATCAGGCACATCGTGATAGACCCGATCCAGAACGCCCAGCAGAGCTTGTAAGCAGTCGTCGTCGGCCCGGGGCAGACGCACCTCCAGATCATCGGCGACCAAGTGAAGTCGCAGGGAGCCCTCTTCGAGGGGCATGATCTCTGAAATCTCCGGCACCAGATCGGGCGCGTTTCGACGGACACGCAGCCACCACGCCAGGAGGCCACTCACATCCAACTGCTCCGGCAATCGTTCACCCACAACCGGCTCCCAGGAATCCGGCTCGGCTGAAATCGCTGAAGAGATGCCATCGTGAGGACGGATGACGGGCAGATCCAGATCCGTCACCCCTTCGGTAGTGAGACGGCCACGAGGAAGGACCACCCCCTCCTCATCCAGACCGAACAATTCGCCCTGCCAATCGAGCCAGGCGATCCTGCGTCGCTCTGTGAGCGTAACGACTAGGCGGTCGGGCGGTCGGCGTTCAACACGGGCGCTGCAAACCCAGACCAGTTCACCGATCCGGGCGGCGACGTCGTCCAGATCCGCATCGAAAATGCTGTCCTCTGGGCGCAGCCCGCTGGCGGTGAGAATCTCCTCACCGGAGAGCAGACGCAGCCCGTGCACCTCGAGAGCAAACAGCCGATACCCGGGGACCTCACCCAGGGCGTGGCGCGCCGCCAGTCCACCTGCCACGACGGTACCGATGCCGAACATCAGGAACGCGGCAACGATCACGCGACGACGTCTATGTGTACCCGCGGTCTTGGAGGTAAGGGGGCGCTTGGTCCGTGCCATGTTACGACGCCTCTGCCCGGCGAAGAGACAACACGTCGTCGAGGCGATCCCCGACGTCTCCGGCGCCCATGACCAACAGCAGGTCTCCCTCTGAACACCGATCGAGAGCCGTCGAGATCGCGGAGGTCGGATGGGCCTCGTCCCGTGCAACCACGCCACGCTCACGCAACGCGTCCGTCAAGAGGCTCGAGGTCACACCGGCGATGGGTGCTTCACGCGCTGCGTAGATCTCACATACCGTCACTTCATCTGCAAGACTCAGGGCGTCGACAAAGTCATCGAGTAGATGCTGGGTTCGTGAGTAGAGGTGGGGTTGAAACACGGCCACCACACGGCGATCCGTGCCACGAGCCCATCGCAGGGCGGCGGCAACCTCGGTCGGATGATGGGCGTAGTCGTCGACCACGAGTGTTCCATGGAGCTCGGCTTTTGTCTGCAGGCGCCGATCGACACCCCGGAAGCCCGTCAGCCCATCGTCGACGGCAGACCAGGGCCACCCCATTCGGTCGGCGACGGCAATGGCGGTCATGGCGTTGTCCACGTTGTGCTGTCCACGTGCGGCCAACTGCACAGCAGGGCGGGCCTCCCCACCGACCTTGACCTGCAATTGGCAGTGGTCCGTCCCCACCACGACATCCTGCAACTGCACGTGGGCGCGCGGGCCACCGCACAGGGTCACTGGTGCCTTTGAGCGCGCCGCGACCTGCACACATCGCGGTTCATCGTGAGTGACGATCCAGTCACTCGTCTGCCCGAGGAACGAAGTGAATGCGTCGTCCAACGCCGCATCATCCGCATACGTGTCGTGGTGGTCAGCCTCGATATTCGTCACCACCGCACCCATGGGGTGAAGAGACAGGAAGCTGCGATCGTACTCGTCGGCTTCAGCCACAAGCAGATCGTCCTGTCCAGTGGCGGCCAGACTCGCGCCGGACTGCCATCCTCCCACAACCACGCCGGGGTCCTGGCCCGCGGCGCGGGCCACGGCGACGATCATACTCGACGTCGTGGTCTTTCCGTGCGTTCCAGCGACAGCGATCATCGGACGCTGACGCGAAAACCACCCCAGCAACTGGGCTCGAGATAAGACTTGGCCGACCTGATCACGCGCTGCCCGCAATTCCGGATTGTCCTCGGTGACGGCCGCAGAATACACCACAATGTCTGCCCCTTCGACGCGGGCAGAATCGTGTGCCCCTGTCCAGACATCGATCCCATGTGTCCGAAGAGACTGGACGACCTCCCCATCCGCCTGATCCGACCCTCTTACATCATGGCCCGCGTGCTGCAGCAGGCGCGCCAGCGGTTCCATGCCGGCGCCACCGATACCGATCATGTGCACGGCCCTGGAGCCCGTGAGGTCAACAAGAGGCAGTTGAGATTCCATGATCACCGAGGGCTCCAAGGCAGAGGCAACACCGACCAGCGACGTCGACGACGACTGTGCGCATGGCGATGGTCCGCCGCCGGTCGCCAGGTGACGGGCGACAAGGCCGCTCGCATACCCGATTTGTCCTCCTGTTCGCGTGCGACGGCGGAGAGAATCCCGAGACCACACAGATTCCACAGCAGCGCCGAGCCGCCATAACTGATAAAGGGCAACGGCAGCCCCGTCGTCGGCGCCAGACCGGTCGCGACAGCAACATTCAACAGGGCGCAGACGGAGATCATCATCGTGACCCCCGCGGCCGTGGAGAAACCAAAATCAGATCGGGCACCAGCGGCGATACGGAAGCCGTGGAGAGCCAATGCGATGAACAGGCCTATGATACTCAGGGTGCCAAACAGGCCCAGTTCCTCACCGGCGAAAGCGAAGACGAAGTCGGTATGCGGTTCGGGCAGGAAGTATTTCTGCATGCTATTGCCAAGCCCCACACCGACCCACCCCCCGCTCCCCAGGGCCAGTTCGGCCTGCGCAATCTGAAATCCGGCGCCCTGCGGATCCGCGTCGCCAAAAAATGTCAGCAAACGCTGCAGCTGATACGGTGAAGTCAGGACCGACACCATGATGACGGGCAGCCCCGCGATACCCACGCAGGCCAGATGCGCCGGGCGAGCGCCGCCGATCCACAACATGAACAGTGCGATGGTACCGATAGCCAACGCCGTTCCGAGATCGGGCTGGAGAACGATGAGTCCCAGTACGATAGCGATGATGAGCAGTCGGGGCAGCAGCCCGTGCTGCCAATCCGTCATCAGTTCGCGGTGGCGGACCATCACATCGGCCAGATACAGTACGAGAACCAGTTTGGCGAATTCAGAGGGCTGGAACGTGATCTGTGCCACGGGGAGGCGAAAGGGCAACCACCGTTGGGCACCCTTGCCCTCGCCAAAAAGCAGCACGAGTACAAGCAGTCCGATCACGCCGATCAGAAGAGGCCGCGCAAGACGCCGCCACCATCCCAACGGCACACGGGAGATGGCAAACATGATCAGTAGGCCGAAAGCTGCCCGTAGTAGCTGGCGATGGAGGAAGAAACCCGCATCATGAAAACGCGTTCCGGCCAGGGCGGAACTCGAACTGTACACCATGACCACGCCGATACCGACGAGGACGACGGCGATCAGGAGAACCTGCCGAGCCGCACGCTCTGCGGGAGAACTAGTGGACAATCAAACGACCGATCGTACTGGACATCGACCCGGAATCGGGCGGGAGAGAAACGTCCTACATACACCGAAATGTGGCCACGTCGGTGTACCAAACAGCAGGGAGGGAGAAAGTCACCGTCACCGGGGTGGGTGGGTGGGTGGGACGGCTATCGTCGTGCAGCCTATGTCGTCGTTTCGGCGAGCAGTCCTTCTGCGATGTGCTCCAAACCTACACCGCGC
>PATE01000097.1 GCA_002712305.1 Gemmatimonadota bacterium
CACCGTGGGCGGCTGCCTCACCCGCCCAGACGCGCCAGCGACGGTAGTCGTATTTATTGATGACGAAGGGGCGGCCCCCGCCCGCGGCGTGCATGTGCCGCGCGTTTAGTCCCATGTCGGCGATGTAGCCCTGCTCGATGGAGCTGCCCCATCGGTGCGGCCCCTGACTGTACCAGATGTAGTCCTCGCCGCGACCCCACAGATCGGCGGGAAGGCCGGCGCGCTCGTCGTTGACCCGCATGCCGTACTTGTGATACCACTGGGCGGCCAACAGCTCTGGCCGCAGGGACCGGCCGAAGTCGATGAACACATCATCGAAGGCGCGCTTGCGGCGGTGTGCCGCGGCCTGCTCGAGGATCGCCAGATATCGGTGCTTCAATTCGTCCGGCGCCCCTGCCGCCGGCTCGCGGGCGTCGGTGGCGCCGTCGTAATCACCATCGAATAGACGATCCAGATCGGCGCTGTCGAAGACGGGCCGCATGTGCGCCCGGATGGTGTCGGCACAGTAACCGCAGCCGCAGAAGCCTTCAAAATTGTGGGTAGCATTGAAACCGTCGAGTCCCAGGTCGATCCCCTTGCGGACCATGGCCTTGAGTGTTTTCAGCCACACCGGGTTGGAGATGCAGCCGCTATAGACGTAGTACGGACGACCTTCGATATGCCTCCGAAACTGCTCTCCCGATGCGTTCAACGAATTGGCTGCCATCGCAGAATCGGCCGGCGCCTCGCCGCCGAGCAGATCGGGAGTCCAGATTCTTTCCCAGCTGCCGAACAGACCCTTCCCCGTTTCGTGATCAGCGTTGTGCCAGGACATCGAGAACTGACCCACCACCCGCGCGCCGGCCTGTTGGATCTGGGGGACGAGATCCGCTGCGAGTTCGAGATTCTCCTCGATCCCCACGGCGGGCATGCCCGGAAACTGTCGGACCACGTCCGGATCGTCGGCGAGGCCGTAGAAGTCGACGCCGAAGTTGCCTACCTGGACGACCTGCACCTTACCCCGGCGCACGTGATCGAGGACGGCATCGGGCGTCGGCAGGGTCCAGTATTCGATGATGCGATTGAACCAGAATCCCGTATGCATTGGACCTACCTCTCGCTCGTTCGGTGAGGACGGGACGGCCGTTGGGGCTTAGGGTATAGGGCAGAGGACCGTCGTCAAAGCCGAGAGCGAGTTGCCGGCTGCCCCGAGCAAGAGTGATCACCAAGAGCGATGACCAAAGACAACCCCAAGGACTCTTCATGACCCATGCGTACCGCTGGAGCTGTGTAAGCCGGGACGTGGCGTGGTCGCCTCGTGACGGGGCGCAGTTCGTCTCGTTCGAGGGCAAGCTCTTCCTTCTGGGCGGCTGGAACCAGTACGCCGGTGATAGAGCCGACCTCGCCGGCGCCGGCACTGGATCCTTCGAATCAGAGGTGTGCTCGGAGGTGTGGTGCTCCGATGACGGTGTCGACTGGTCTCTGGCCGCCACAGCACCGTGGAGTGGCCGGCACATGCACGGGGCTGTCGTCCGCGAAGGTCACATCTGGATCGTTGGGGCCGAGAATGGGACGCCCGACGACGTGTGGAAATCGAAGGATGGCGTCCATTGGGAACTCGTTGCTGCCACTGTACCCTGGCAGGAACGCGGCAATCAGATGATCACCGTCTTCGATGGCTCCATCTGGGTCATGGGTGGTCAGGCCGGCGCAGCGGGCCAGACCAACTTTGTGGCCGACCTGAAGGCTGGAAAGCCCTTTCCGCCAGCGCCGCCAGCCCTGCGCGATGTCTGGCGGACAGACGACGGTGTGAACTGGGAGCAGGTGACGGACGACGCACCGTGGGCGCCAAGGGGCATGATCACTGGGGCCAATGGGGGCGTGGCCGTTCTTGATGGTCGAATGTGGATCCTGGGTGGCGGATACGTTGGCACCGGCGGCACAACGTTGAGCTCATTACGATACGACGTCGAGCAGCAGCCAAGACTGAAGACACGCCTTTTCCACAATGATGTATGGTCGTCGGCAGACGGTCGTGAGTGGACCTGTCACGGCGAGGCGCCCTGGGCTGCGCGCTCGTATCACGATACGGCGACGTGGGATGGCAAACTCTGGGTGCTGGGAGGCCACCGGGGGGTGGCCGACCACCCGGCTGAAATTGCGACCGACGGCAATCGCAACGACGTGTGGTTTTCAGCAGACGGCGAGCATTGGGAGGAACTGACGAAGACTCCCTGGAGCCTGCGACACGCGTGTGCCGTCCACGTCCACCATGATGCGCTGTTTCTCGCAGCGGGAAGTGCGGTCACCATCTCAGCCGAACAAGAAGAATTGAGCAAGCGTGACTTCACGCACCGCGTGGAGTCTGCATGGCGTCCTGGCGATGTGTGGCGCCTGGATCGATCGGCCGACGGCGGCGGGGCATCGCGAGACTCCATTCTGCAGAACTCCCATTGAATCTCCATCGCCCAACGGGAACCCCCCTCGTCGGCATCGCACTCGGTGCCGTCACGGCCCTGTTGTGGGGAACGCTCCCGGTCATGCTCAAGATCCTGGTGGGCTGGCTGGATGTGTACACGATTACGTGGTTCCGCTTCACGATGGCTGGCGTTTGTCTGCTGCCCTTCGCGGTGGCCTCTGGAGGCCTGGGCCAGATCGCCAGCCTGCGAGGACTGCCGCGGTGGCTTCTGATCCTCGGCACGGTCGGCCTGACGGGGAACTACCTGAGTTTCATGGGTGGCCTGAACTTCGTGTCCCCCGCCACGGCCCAGATCGTCATTCAGCTGTCACCGGTGTTTATGCTGCTGGGTGGACTGCTGATCTTCCGTGAAAGCTTCTCGCGATACCAGTGGCTGGGCCTGTTGGTTCTGCTCATGGGACAAATCTTGTTCTTCGGACCCCGTTTCGAGCGTTTCACCACCGACTTCGACACCGAGGGCGTCGGTGTCCTGCTGATCGTGCTGGCCGCGGTTCTGTGGGGTCTATACATGGTGTCGCAGAAGCAGCTGCTGCAGAATCTGCGGGCCGAGGTGATCCTCGTCGTGATCTACGTCGTGGGGTCGACGGCCCTGATTCCTACAGCAAGCCCGTCTACGCTGCTCTCCCTTCCGAGGCTGGGCGTGGCGCTGCTCGTTGGTTCATCACTGGGCACGTTGGTCTCCTACTTCACCTTCGCCCGCGCTCTTCATCACGTCGAGGCATCGCGGATCGGTGTTCTCGTTTCGATGACGCCGATTATCGTCGTCACCCTCGTGGAGATTCTCTCCGTGTGGCAACCTGGACTCATCGATCGCGAAGAACTCCCCTTCCTCAGCATCGTCGGCGCCCTGCTGGTGGTCTGCGGCAGTGCCCTGTCTGCATTGGGGGCAAAGCGAATCACCACCGGCGGCCACAGCACAAGCTCCGGCTTACATTGCCGGGATCGAACATCGCTCCGGCCCGATCGACCTGACTGAGAAGGTCCATTCACGACAGGAACAGATATGCCTCCGCGCTACCCTGCCCCTGCGCACGCGTCCGGTCGCGGTGTACGCCCGTCGGATGGGTTGTCGAGACGAGACCAGATACGAGCGCAATGCAGGCGCCATGGCCGCAGCCTCCACCTGCCACGGTTCCTGCGGGCCCTGCTGCCCGAGTTGGAGCGGCTCTGGCCACCTCGTCGCCATCGCGGCTGGTCATCCGCTGTGGCGACGAGGCGGCGACGCTCCTGCGACGCAGACAGAAGCTCAACGTCAGTGGTTCGGCACGCGATCTCGATCTGGCTCGGGCGTTGTTTCCACTGCGCATCGGTCACATGTGGTGGCCAGATCGCTTCTATATCGATCGCCCCGAAAGCACCCACGATCCCGCACTCTCGTGTGCCGATGAAGAACACACTGACAGCTACCATCACCTGGCCCGTACTCTTCATCATCTCCTGTGTGCTGTCCGACGGAACCGATGTGTTCGCCGGACAAAACCCTCGCCTGCCGAGTACGGCCGAATCGCCTGTGGCTCAAACATCCTCGATCACCCTCGAGCCAGGGGAACACCTGAAGGTGAGCAAGGTCATGCCCCTGGACGGTCGCCTGGTCCGGGGTTTCGCCCATGGCCCCATCGATGGACGCACGGACACGCGATACTACAACGGCGTGGTGAGCGAGTGGAGCGGAGTCCATGGCGGCGGGGCCATCCGCTACCGGGCATTCAACGGCAACAACGGCCTCCACATCACGCTGCCCGAGGGCGGCGTCGACGCTGTGTTCCTTCGCGGCGAGTGGGAGGGCAACCTGTTCGCGGATCTGCCGGGTCTGGGTGTCCCCGCCGAAGCTGAGCCCCTATGTGAAGTCCAGCCGACGAACGGGGTCTTCATCCGGCGATTCGTAGATCGTTTGCACGCCCGGCGACTGTCGTTTTTCTACGAGTCCGACGATCTCCAACGGACGCTGCGGGAGGTCGCGTTTCTGCGTTTGGGTAAGACATTCCCGCCGAGCGAGTCGCGCGACGAAGAGTTTCTGCGACCGGCGTCTGGATCGCCTCCGGACGAGTACGTCCGGCGGGCGATGGCTGTCCGTTATGGCGAAGATCCGGGCGGCCATCCGGCGGTCCACCGACTCGCCGAGTCCGGCGATGGCCATCTTCGTCTGACCACGCACCATCCACTGCAGCTGGTGACCNCACCACAGGATCCGGCCCTNGGCCTCGAGGCGGTGACGATCCGCTTTCGCGTCCCCCACCTCAGCCAGGATCTGGATCTGACCCTCCATGTGCAGGATGTACTGGATTCGCGACGCGATGTGATGTCCGTGGACTTGCGGCTGGGTCGTGAGGGACACTACGCCGTGACGCTGGATCACCCAGATCAGGTATATCTGCCCGCNAGCGAGCAGGGGTCTACGCCTAGATACAACCCAGCACCGCACCGCAACGCGTCAACAGCTCCCGCCATCGCCTGGCTGTCAGTGTCCGCGTCTGCGGCAGTAGATCTGCGTGACGTCACCATCGCCTTNCACCACACCCCACGGAGNCAGGCCCTCCCCGAGGCGGCCGACTGGAGGCTGCGTCTGCTCAAGGGGCTCTTCCAGTCGACGAGCGAACCACGCCCCTGGATGCACTTGAAGAATACCGGCCCTATCGCCGCGCAGGTGGATAGCAGCAAGGCGATCCAGCGCCACCGTGCGGCGCTGGTCGAGGTCCTCGAAACAGCCGAGATCGCACGACGGCTCCTTCCCGCCAGCGACACGGTGCGGCAGTACTACGACTGGATCTACCAGAATGTCGATCGCCACGCACCGCACCCGACCAATCTCCTGCCCGATGTTNCGGAGGCGCCCCGCTGGGCCGTGCAGGTGCGCGAGGGATGGCGCCACATGAGCCACATTGCCCGCTGGTGGCTGGACAACCGACTCGTGGCCACCGGCGAACTCGGCGGTGGAATCAACGACGACACGGACATGTTCCAGACCTGGCAGTTCCTGCCCATGATCGAGTCGTCGCCACTCGGGGACCGCCTGAAGGATGCCGCAGCTCGGTTGTCCCAGACCGCCGTCGAACACACGCTGGAAGACGGACTTAACAGGCGCACCACCGACGCCCTGCACGCCTACGAGGAAGGCGTCAATCAACTGGCGCTGTGTGCTTGGTGGTTCTATGGCGACCCCGTGCATTTCGAGCGGGCCATGGCCGCTGCCCGCTCGGTGGGCAAGCTGATGGTCGAGACCGAGGATGGGCGGGTGCACTTCGGNGGGCGGTCTTTCGGCATCCACGAGGCACGCGAGGGTTTCACGGAGTTGGGCAGAAGTCCGGGGAACGCCAACTGGGCCCCCGCACGTTTCATGTTGCACCCACTATATGTGGTCGGCCTGTACAACAGGAATCCGACGGCCCTCGACAAGTTTGAGCGCTGGGGCCGCACCTGGCGAAAGTACCAGAGCCCGGGCAGGTTCGTCGGCCAGGTGGACATCCTCAGCGGCGAGCCGACTGTGGTGTCGGAGCGTCCCACGGCGGAGGCGGTGGGGCCTGTCAACGAATGGCTGGCTCTCTATCAGATGACGGGCGATCCCGAATGGCAGGAGCCTTTCACTTTCACGATGGCCGCCGGAGGGTACTGGGGTACCCATGCAAAGTACGGCCGCATGCCGCACGCTCTCGTCGAGTGGCCGGAGNCGGCGCAGACCGCCATGCGACAGCGGCTGACACGACCAGAGGACGGATACGCGGCGTTTTTCCTCCACAAGGATCGCAGGTATCTGGAATACTGGCTCGACGCGTCGGCCTCCTGGTTTGGGTGGTTCCCGCACATGGACACCGCCGCGGAGCAGCAGACCGATCGAGTCCTGAGCTACAAGGCCTCTGTGCCCATCTCTTGCTACCTCGGCGACGCTCCCAACCGCAATCGCTTCCTCAACTTCACGGCCGTCAGCTACGAAGGGCTGCNNGGNGANGACTTCGCCGCGCTGGTCTGGGATGCNGGNCCNGACGTGNTGAAGGTGGCGATCTACAACTTCNGNGANNCCGCNCTCNANGGNCNNATGCGGGTCTGGCGNCTNGATCANGGNCGCTACCGCGTGCGCACCGGCCCCGACGCAGACGACGACGGGCACATGGATGAGGTATCCGGCGAGCGCACGATGGAGCTTCAGCGATATGCCACTGTGACGCTGACGCTACCACCGAAGCAGGTCACGATCGTCGAGGTCAAGCAGGTGGAGCGACTCGGAGATCTTCGCTCACGCGCCGACCTTGCCCTCTCACCTCTCGACACGTATCTGGGGCCGGAAGGCGAGATCGACGTCAAGGTCCACAACATCGGTGCCCTGCCAGCCCGCGACATCACAGTGAGCCTGGTGCGGGGAGGAACGGTGGTGGCCTCCCACGTGATCGGACATATCGAAGATCCCCACGACCTGTTGCCCCGCATCGCGACCGTCCACTTCAGTGACGCTCAGGACCGCGACACTGTGATCGTCGATCCGGAGGACACCATACCCGAGATCGCCGAACACAATAACCGCCTCGTGCTGGGAAGTCGGTAACATGCAGCACAACCAGGTGCCTTGCCCTGCGACTGCCAATCGGGCTTCGTACGCCTTGTAAGCACTGTCGGGGACATGGCGTGAGGAAGGAGAAGGTTTGGTGCGACGGAGGCCGGTCGCTTTTCACCAAGCCAGGACCGAGGAACCGGTCGTTGCCGCACGCGGCACTCGGGTGTGGGGCCGTTTGCTCCGCAGCATGTTCGTGGTCTGCGCCCTCGTACTGCTGTCGTCAGCGCTAATCCTGTGTCGCTCGGCGCTTCATCGTGACCTGAGCGTAGTCCGCCACTATCACCCTCCGGGTGTACAGCCAGTACAAGATGGTTCGCACCTGAGGGTTATGGCCTACAACATCGCCCACGGCCACGGCAGCCGATCTTTCAGCGGTCGGGGGGAACTCCACCGCGTCTTCAGCCACTCATCGCGGCAGGACGTTCTGGACAACCTGCGCCAGGTGGCGGCCGTCATCCGCGAGGCTGACGCTGGTGTAGTTGCCCTCAACGAAGTGGATGTCCACAACACGAGCAGCTTTGACCTCGACTTCGTGGAGGTCCTGCGCAGCGAGCTATCGGGGGCGTATCCCCACGCCGCCCACGACACCAAATGGTTGTTCTGCCTGCCTTTCTATCAGCACCACACAGGCAATGCCATCCTGAGCAAATACCCTCTTGAGGAAGCCAAGAACATCGATCTTGGAGAAGGGGGTCTCTTCAACACTCTCTGGGCAGTCACACGGCACTTGCAGCCACGATCCGACTCGCATCGACGCCCGTCACCGTGGTCGCCACGCATCTGGAGTCGGCGAACAACCCATTCCGAATCTTCGGCGGCGAGACCACATACCGAACGCGGCAGTCCAGCCGGCTGATGGCGTGGGCTTGAGGACGCTCTCACGTCATCTTTGCGGGAGACTTCAACAGCGTGCTGAGCCGATAGAGGATGGCGTTGCCCGCTCTGTTGACCAGGTATGAGGAGGATCGCACGATGATTCTGATCGAGGAAGATCCGCGATGGGGCGTCCCTTCGCTGGCCGACCCCCTCGATCCCCCTTGTTTAACCGCTAGGACGCATCGCCCCACACGCACGATCGACTTCATCATCCCCGATACCACATTCCAAGTCCTGTCGTACGACGTCATCGATGCAAACGCCTCTGATCATCGACCGGTGGTAGCCCAGTTGCAGATAAGCCGATAGCGCACCGTCCTCGGAGTGGCCGCGAACCGTCACTACCCATACAGTCTGTTGATGGACTACGAGGGTGTGTCGACCACGGAGTGAGTCGAACACAGGAACAGGTAGACATGGCAAGAATGGTAGAAGAGCTCGACACGGGCGTCGTGGTGACACAGGTCACCCAGGGCGACGAATCCAAGGAGAACATTTACTGCGAGCTCCCCTGGTGCGATAGGAACTCCCAGGGCTTTGTCTATAGACAGCAAGCGGCTGGAGGCGGCCCCAACGGATCAGACTACATCTACTGCAGGTTCGGCTCCTGGGAAACGAATCTCATCGGTACGGGTCTCGGAAGCTGCGGGATCACCTTCGATGGAATCTTCTTCTACAGACGTGTCGCCGATGGCAAGCAGGAGTTTGTCCGCGTCGATCTGACGTCGGGTGAAAGTCGGGTCATCTACGAGTTCCCTCAGGACTTCGCGCCAAGGGGAAACGTCACGATTTCGCCCGACGAGAGATACTACGCATACGGTGTCGTCATCGGTTTCGACCCTGTGCTGTTCGGCATCGAGCTTGTGGACCTGAAGTCCGGCTCACGAGAGATCATTCACACAGATCCCGAGATCTGCAATCCCCATACGCAATTCGAGCCAACCCACGGCAAGTGGGTCATGGTCCAGCACAACCGCGGATCGGAGTACCTGCCCGATGGCACACGCACTCGCCTGACCGGCGAGCTGGGCGCGACGGAGTACCTCGTGAGCATTCCGGATGGCCAAGTCACCAGACTACCGGTGGGCAAGCCCCACACGACGGGAATCACGGGACACGAAGCCTGGATATCCGGGAAGGACGAAATCCTGATGTCGGTAGTTGCACGCGAAGACTACACTCCCGACCAGGGCAATCTGATCGCCGTCACCGCCACGGGACAGGTGCGCCGCGTCGGCATCCCGGGCATACAGGTGAACCACGTGGGCACGACGCCGGACGGACGTCTCTTCACCGTCGATGACTGGCGTGAGACGAGCAAACTGCTGATGGGATCGAACGCATCAGGCAGAAGCGCCGTCGTCTGCGAAGCCCGGACATCGAGGGGTAAGTCACAGGCCACCCACGGACACCCCTATCTCTCACCGGATGCGAAGTGGCTTGTCTTCAATTCAGACAGCCCCGGTCAGCCGCAGATTCACGTCGCTTCCATCCCTGCAGCCATGACGAAGGATGTCCTGTCCGAGGACTGACACCGCCGGGGGTCACGCCGATGGCGCGGCTGCCATGCGGGGCTCGGCGAGAGACCGCCAATTGTCGTAGTAACGCTGCGCTCTCGCCGGCAGGCCTGGGCGAATGTTGTCAGCCAGAAGCCAGCGGTGATCGCCCTTCTCACCCGGATCGTAATCGGACCGGTGGTCGATCATGCCCCCCATCAGTGTTGAGCGCCGCTTCATCGCCTCTGGCATCACTCCCCGATGAATGCTGTTGCCGTTCCAGAAGATCGTCTGCCCCTTGCGAAGATCGATCCGGGTGGCGCCTGGGATCTCACCACTGCCGCCCTGCAAAGCTTCGTGTTCGCGATCTGTACGGAAACGATTCTGGCTGCCCGGTACGATCCATAGACAGGGATCGTCGACCAGGGCCATGTGCCACTTCATGAAGTGCTTCCGGTAGCGACCGAGGATCTCCATCTCCTCCTCATAGCTGCCATCCTTCACCTGGCCTCCAGTATCCCGATGCCAGCCGATCACGTATTGGCCCTGCACACAGCACAGGTGTACCCAGCCCATGCGCAACTCGTCACCGAGGAAGGACTGCAGATAGCGGGCGATCGGTTCGGATGCGAGATACTGGGCGAAGGCGGGTTCGGCGAACTCAGGTGCCACAAGACCGCTGATAAAGGCCGGTTCCACGGCCTCGCCTCCAAGGTGGATTCCGTCTGGGTCATCGACGACCTCTCCCGATCGGACTCGTGCCGCAACGCGGTCAGCGGCAGCCGCCAGTTCCTGAAGCAGAGCCGCGTCCACGGCGTCGTCGACGATGAAGTAGCCCCGATCGTGGTACTGGCTGATCTGTGCCTTGCTGGCCATCGACATCCTTTCTATCAATCTGTGCGGCCGGGCCCTGCCCAGGCGCTGCGCTCATGGTCATGACTCACAAGATAGCCTCATCGATTCGGCGAGGACATCACGGCGATGTTGCCGATCAGTCGCTGCTTCTGCAAGATTCCAGGAAGGCCCGAAATCTATCGTTGATCGAGAGAAGCATGAGCTACATCCGCCCCAACTACGACGTTGCCCGCGAGAAAGCGGGATTCAGTTGGCAGGTCAGTGGCTCCTACCTCTCCTGCGTGGAACTGTCCGGGATTCCCGTGAAGGACTTCTACACGCGACCTGCAGCGTGTATCGAGGTGTACCGCACGGGGCGAGAGCGGATGTACGAGATGTTCGGAGAGTGGTTGCCACCGCTGGCACCGGCAACGCCTCCCATCAGCTACATGCACGCCAACTGCCTTGGCGCAGAGTTAATCTTCGTCGAGGGGGGTGAGGTCGGACACACACATCCCTTCGACTCCCTCGAGCAGGCCATCACGCGACTCCAGGAACCCGTCGACTTCGCCACTTCAGGAGACACGCCGTTCTACCTCGATTTCTGGAAGCAAATGCGGGACGCCTTCCCGGATGAGAAGGTTGGTTTCAGCTTCGGCGTCGAAGGCCCCATCACGACGGCGTGGGAACTGCGGGGCCAGGGATTCCTTACAGACCTGTTCGATGAACCCGAACGGGTGAAGCAGTTCCTGCAGCTGACGACGGCCAGCATTGTCGATGTGTTCCGCTTTCGCGCCGAGCTCGACGGGATTCAGTTCCCAGATCCGAGTGCCACAGGGATGGTCGACGACATCGCCAGCTTTGTCTTGGCCCATATGTTTGCAGAGTTTGTTCTGCCATACTGGGAGCAGTACTACGCTGGCATCACCACCGGCATCCGGCGAGCCCACGTGGAAGATCTGCGTCGGGAACAATTGCGGTCTCTGCAGGACGTCGGGCTGAGTTACTTCGATCCGTCCATCTCTCACAAGCTCGACCCACCCATGCTGCGTGATGAGATGCAGGTACCCTTCGGCTGGCGCTTGGGGAGCTTCCACTATCAGGACATGGATGAAGAGTTGGTGCGCGACATTCTATTTCAGGCCGCAGCAGATGGGGCCAGTTCGCTTTTCACCATCATCGAAGGAACCCTCTCCAACGACGAGGGACACGACAAGGTGATGGCCTTCAAGAAGGCAGGAGAAGAGGCAGAGAGGCTTCTCGCGGAAGGTTGCAGTCGTCAGAAGCTCGGAAGTTATGTTACCGAACACGGTAAGGAGCGGTTCTGGGACTACTTCCCGGAGTAGACATGTCTCTCTTCGGCGCAGTAGTCGATCCGTTCACCGCGCAACTCCAACGACAGCAGGTGATGAGCGATGAATCAGCGCGAGAAGTTCCTCTTCGACCTCAACGGCTATCTCGTCCTGGAAGACGTCCTGTCCCCCGACGAGGTTGCTGCCGCTAACGCGGCGGTCGAACACCACGCCGACCTGATCGGCAACCGCGACCCCGGTCTGTCTGAGGATGCGGTTGGGTTGAGAGGCGACGAGGGGCGTGGCGAGTTCCAGCAGAATCCGCTGACCTTCGACCGCCCCTGGTGCGACCCCTTCCGTCGTATGCTCGCCCATCCGCGGGTGATCGACGTGTTCAACGAGGTCCTGGGCCCGGGCTTTCGTCTGGACCATGGCCCCGTGCTGATCCGCATGCGGCATGGCACGGAGGGCCACCGGCTGCATGGCGGTACGACCTTCGATCCAAGCCAGTTCCATCACTTCGCTCACGGCCAGGTGCACGCCGGATTGTGTGTCGCCGCCTGGCAGATGACGGACGTGAAAGACGGGGATGGGGGCTTCGCCTGCATTCCGGGGAGCCACAAGGCCAACTACCGGCCGGCCGTCGAGATGCTTCGCCTCGAGCAGGATTGGGGTTGCGTGCATCAGGTCGTGGCCGGCGCCGGTTCGGTCGTGTTCTTCAACGAAGCGCTGATCCATGGCACTCTGCCCTGGCAACCGAAGGATCGCGAACGGCGTTCGATGCTGTTCAAGTATTCGCCCGGTTTCATCTCATTTGGGCCGCCTCACGAGCAATGCCCGATCACCGACGCCACCCCCGAGGAGAAAGCACTCTACGCCCACCCGTCCCGTCCGGGACGGACGCACCTTGAGGGCAGCGAAACGTGAGCAATGTGAAGCCACGAGATCGCGTCGTCGCCGACTACTGCGCCGACTGTCGAGTTGCCTTTGGCCCGGGAATGGGACTATGTGCGCGTGCCCGTTGTGCCAGCAGATGTCGAACACCCTCGATTGCAGACGACGGGACCTTTCTCGTGGATTGACCGCGAAGGAGGTCACGATGAGTTGTGCCTCTTCGGTGGCGTGTCCTGCCACAGCCTGATCGAGGAACCGGCCAGTACCGTGCGGGAGGAAGTGCGCTACGCATCGAGCACGCGGCCCCAGGTGGTGGCCTGGTCATCGCCACGAGCAACGTCGTACAACCGGGCACGACGCTCGAAAACTACGAGGCCATGCGGCAGACGGTTCGGGACTTCGGCAGCTATTGAGCCGTTTGATGTGACAACGTCGCTCTGAAAAAAACTGTTTGCGGTGGCAAGCCGGATTACTCTTCATAAATAGTATTGGATTCTGTCCAGCCTACGTCGGTCGAAATCACAGCCTCACCCTGAAGGAGACTCATGGGTTCGCAACGTCGAAGAGCTGTCACTTTGTTAGTGGCTTTCCTTGTTGGCTCAGCGGCGGATGCACAGGAAGCCTATCCACCAGGCACGTATCAGCTCACGCCACGCATCGATCTGGGTCTGCAGCCCGTTCGTGTCCACATCCCACCGCAGTTCGATCATCTACCCCAGGATCTGACCCTCAACCTGCCCCCGGGATTCAGCGCCAGTGTCTACGCGGCTTTTAAATCCTTCCATCGTCCTCGCTTCATGGCCTTCGATGACGACGGCGTTCTGCATGTGGCCAACATGAACGCCGATGAGATCCTGGCACTGCCTGATCGCGATGGAGATGGTGTAGCGGATGAAGCGATCGTGGTGGCGACAAACTTCGAACGGCCCCAGTCTCTCCAATTCTTCCAGGGCGATCTCTATGTCGGGGACAGTCCGCGCATCCTTCGTTATCGCGATGAAGATGACGACGGCATCTATGAGAAACGGGAGGTCTTCGTCAGCAACATCCCCACCGGCGGGTGGCACTCCACACGCACCCTGGTGATCGATGAACCTGGCGGCAAGATGTATCTGAGTGTCGGCTGGCCTTGCGATATGTGTCGCACCGAGGGTTTGGAACGCGGTACGATTCTGCAGTTCAACCTCGACGGTTCCGGGCGTCGAGTTTTCGCATCGGGTGTGCGAAATGTCATCGGCATGGCCATCCACCCCACTACGGGAGAACTGTGGGGGACGAACAACGGCCACCAGCATGAAGGGATCGCTTCCCCTCCGGAGTGGGTCGACGTGATTCGCGACGGTGGATTCTATGGCACGCCCCTGGCTTACGGCTATCAGTCCTGGACCGATTTCACCAACCCAAGTTATCGCGAACTTCTACCGATCACGGCAGCCGACTCGGCCCGCGTTGCCACCATGGAGCGGCCGGCGGTCCTGCTTCCGGGCCATACGGCACCCATGGGTATTCACTTCTACGATCACGAGCAGTTTCCAACGCGATACCGGCACGCTGCTTTTGTCGCGCTGCATGCGGGTCACGCCTACCTGGCCCCCGTCGAGGGGTATTCGGTCGTTGCCCTGTTCGCCGAACCGGATGGCAGCCAGGCCCGAGTTGCAGACTTCATCACCGGTTTCCAGGCAGGCGTCGACATCGAGGATGTCTGGGGCCGTCCCCATGGCCTGATCACCGATGCCGATGGCAGCCTCTATGTCACCAGTGACGACGACAACCTGATGATCCTGCGGATCGACCATGGGCCGGTGGTCGCCGATTGGCAGCGCCACAACATGCCCGACTCGCTCACCGTCGGTACGCCACTGGACATCGATGCCTTGGTCCATGTCGAGCGCTCACCTGCGGATGGCTCTCCCCTTGAGGTGACGGCCGACTTGAGTCAGATAGGCGGCCCCTCCGATGTTGCACTCTCTCCGACAGGCGATGCGGACTTCCGACTCCAGTATCGCATGGTCGTGCCCCCGAGCCTGCGTCCCGGCCTCAAGAGGGTGAGGGTGCGTGTTCATCCGTCGAATGCCACCGAGGAACAGGATGTCCACATGGCGTGGCAGATCGCGGTGTTACCCGACAGGCAGGTCGAGGACTATGTCATTTACGACGATGAGTTGGCCGCCGGTTGGACCCTTGCCAACAAGACCGCCTTCACGACGCGCCCCTTTAATCTGCAGAACGACGAGTTCGTCTTCAGGGGCGAGAGGTCCGTCTTATTCCGCACGATTGCCGGCGACTGGGACTGGGTCCTCCGCTTCCGCCCCCCAGACCCTGTCGACCCGAGCGGTTACAGTGATATCAGTTTCGCCTTCCATGCTGGGATCGATGACTGGTGGCGGGGCGAGAAGTTCAGCCTCTACATATTTGGTCATCTGATCAATCTAGTCGATGAAGGATATGTTGATCCGACCGCGAGGGATTGGCAGAGGGTGAAGATCCCTCTGACGCGGTTCGGACCGGCAGCGCCACTGAAGGAGGTCACCTTCGGCGGCGACTTCTATGCGGCCATGTATCTGGATGAGATTCGATTGGAGGGTGTCGCGACACCCACAGCGATCGCCGACGAAACATCGACGTCTCCATCCGCTTTTGCGCTGGCGCAGAGTTATCCCAACCCCTTCAACAGCGATACGGTCATTGAGTTCGTCGTTCCGGCCACCGACCGCGTGCGCCTGCGGATCTACAATCTGTCGGGCCAGGTCGTAGCCGATCTCGTCGACGAAGCCCTGGTGGCCGGCGCGCATCAGACCCGATGGGATGCGCTCAATGATGCGGGACAGCCGGTGGCCAGTGGCGTTTATCTGTACAGATTGCAGGCTGGAGAGTTGGAGACGTCTCGCAAACTCGTACTTGTGCGATGATGTGGGTCGGAGCCGCCGGCACGCCTGAGCTGGCGCTCCCCCCTGGACCATGAAAGAGCACCGATCTCCCAACCCCCTTGTCGACGTACGGCGCCCACAACACGACGCGGTGGCCGACTTCAATCCCACCGGCTTCGTCTGGCGGCCCGTCGAGGGCGCCACGTCATATGAACTGAAGGTTGGGCCGGATCCGGCCCTCACATCTCAGGAGACCCGCACCTACACGGTGACCAAAGGTCTTTGCCAGTTTCTCTCCCACATGCGGAAAGTCGTGCTGATCGGGCACGCTCGTCTCGTGCAGCTGTCGCATGATGCGACCGCAGATCTGTGCCTGCTGCACGGGGTCATCCAATTCGCGAAGCATCGTTCCGGGCTGAAATCGTTCCAGCAGCATCGCACTCAATTCGCGGTCGTGGTCGATCAAGCGATTGATACCGTGTCCGTCCCAGACTCGCAGGGCTCGTGCTTCCGAGTAGATGTGTCGCTGAAGACCAACCTTGATCACGACCTCGCGACCATCGGGCATCGTCGCGTACCCCACGTAGTTGGCCTTGATCTCCTTGGTAGCCGGCCCGAGCTCGAGATCCCCTTTTTCGACGCACCGCTCAAGAATGTCGGGCAGTCGGGCAACCAC
>PATE01000098.1 GCA_002712305.1 Gemmatimonadota bacterium
TCGCCAGTTTTGGGGTCGGGGTGTGGCGCAGCCCGGAAGCGCACCTCCTTGGGGTGGAGGTGGTCGCAGGTTCAAATCCTGTCACCCCGACCAGTTACTAAGGCGCTCATCAATCCACCAAAGCGCTCCCAACCTAAGCGCTTTTCGCGCCGCTTTCGCGACACTGGGCCACGGGTTATGACCCGAGGCCCATTGTCGTGTCCGTCCAGGAGGTCGACTCGTCCGAGGTACGCATCCACGGATGACCGGCCCTAGCGTGACCGTTAGCAGAAAGTCGCATGTTGTGGAGTCGGGGTGTAGCGCAGTCCGGTTAGCGCACCTGCTTCGGGAGCAGGGGGTCGGCGGTTCGAATCCGCCCACCCCGACCACTTCTTATCTTATTGACGCACAATGAAGTGGCCTTCAGGGCATCGCGCCGTGGAGGCCTTTTTCTTTTCTGTCAGGAGCTCGAGTTTGACGCCTCTGCTGGTCATCTGTGGCCCCACCGGCGTTGGTAAGACGCACACTGCCCTGCGGGTAGCAGAGAGAGTGGGAGGCGAGATCATCTCCGCGGACTCGCGCCAGATCTACCGGAAGCTCGACATTGGCACGGCCAAGCCCACATCTTACGAGCGTCGCCGAGTGCCGCACCATCTTGTCAATGTGCTGGATCCTTCAGACAGTTTCTCGGCTGGGGAATTCGGCCGACGGTCGAGGCAATTCCTCGAGAGCCATCGTCAGCAAGGGGCTGCATCGTTGTTGGTAGGGGGCTCCGGCATGTATATCGAAGCCACCGTGGACGGTCTCGGCACGAGTCCTGCAACAGACGAGGGACTCAGGGCCCGCCTCGAGGGCCGTTGGGCAGTCGAAGGGGGTGAAGCCCTCTACGAAGAATTGACCCTCCGAGACCCGGTGGTGGCATGGCGACTCCACTCGCGAGATCGATCGAGGATTCTGCGTGCCCTAGAACTGTGCGAACTCACCGGCAAAGGCGAAGCTCCACCGGCCGAGCCTCAGCGGCTGGGTCCGATCCCGATCATGATCGCCCTCGACCGACCACGAGACCAGTTGCACCATCGAATCGAGCACCGGATTCGGCAGATGGTGGATGCAGGCTGGGTCGAAGAAGTCCGGGCCCTGCTCGCCGAGGGTGTATCTGAGGACTGTCCGGGGATGGAAAGCCTCGGTTACCAAGAACTGGTCGCCCATCTTCAGGGAAGAATGAGCCTTCCTGAAGCGTTGGCACAGATCGCTCGCCGGACCCGGCAGTATGCCAAGCGTCAGATCACCTGGCTGCGCCGGGATCGTCGCTTCCGCTGGCTGGATTTAGGACGTTTTGGACAGGCGGGTGTCGTCGATCGAATCGTCGATCATTGGCACCGTCGGATCGACGCTGTGCGCGTTGACTCTTGTACTTAGCCCTGCTATCTTACGAAGGTCTATGAGGTCGTAACTCCGTCCGTGGAGGCCGGCCAATGAGGATGAGGAGCGGGAGTAGTTCAGGGGTAGAACGCAAGCTTCCCAAGCTTGATGTCGCGGGTTCGACTCCCGTCTCCCGCTCCAATCTCCATCCTCCATCTACTTACCTCTGCTAAATGCGGCCCTTTGTACACTCCTCAACCCACTCTGGCCTGCCCCGATCCGGTGGAGTTGCGGCATTCCAACTGGCTCTTGTCGTCGACGTGCCTTTGATAGGGACAGGCAAATCGTGATCAAATCTTACTGGTTCTTGCCACTTTCTGTGATCCTCGTGGTCGGGTGCGCCCGACAGGTCGAGATGTCACCTCAATCGAAGTTGGACACGGCCGAACTCCACTACAGACAGGGACTGCGAGCCCTCGACGAGGACGACGTGTGGGCGGCGCAGGCTTCGTTCGAACGTGCCCGCTCACTGGATGAAAACCACCCCGGCGTCGCCGTGGGTTCGGCGCTGGTCGCAAGTGCTCAAGGAGAGTTTTTCAAGGCGCGCAAAATGCTTGAAGGGGCGCTGCACCAGGATCGCTCCTTCGTGGATGTACATGTTGCGCTGGCACAGGTCACGGCCAAAGAAGGGATGACACAGGGACGATCCCCTGAGCAATGGTTGGAGCCGATGCGTCGTAGCATGACACGCGCCGCCCAGCTGGCTCCCGCGGATGGTTCGGTGCCTTTCAGACATGGCGAGATCGAGTTTGACGCCGGCGAATACGATCCCGCCCGACGTGCGCTGCAGCGATCCATCTCTCTGGCGCAGGCACCGTGGGATGAGCGCGCCAAGCAGCTGCTGACCCGGATGCAGACGATCGAGAGGTCGACCCCGGGATCCCCCTTGGGGGCGCGCATCGCTGCAGCACAATCCGTGAGCCGCGCCGAATTAGCCGTCCTGCTGATCGAAGAGCTGCACGTGGAACAGCACCTGGCCGCCCGCCGCCGGCTCGAGGCTGCAGCACCGCCGCCGGCTGTAGAGATCGACGCGACAGCCCTTGGAATTGAAATGACATGGGCCCAACCTTTTATCGAGCGCTTGTTGCCCCTTGGGATCATAGGACTTGAACCGTTGCCAGACGGCTCCTTCGCCCCGGAAGAGCCTGTCACCCGTGCACAGCTTGCCATGGTCGTCGACGATCTTCTGCAACGGATCTCGGGTAGCGATCACAGTTCGAATCGGTACACGGGGGAGGCATCGCGCTTCAGCGACATGCCCTCCGATCACTACGCCTATGCGGCGATCGCGAATGTCGTGGCAAGGGGTGTCATGGCCCCCGATGCGATTGCCATGACCTTCCGCCCGTCGGCCCCTGTCCAGGGCGCAGAGGCGCTCGAGGTGATACGCCAATTGGAGTCAGCTCTGTCGAGCGGCTACTGATGAGCTCATGACCCGCACTCAACTGGTGGCTCTCTGCCTTCTTGCCGGGATCGCCTCCGCATCGACGGTGACGCGGACGGTACGTTCCACAGGGCAGGCGGCTGTCGTGGCTGGAGACATCGCCACAGCCCGAGACCAGGCGCGGCGGGCGGCACTTCGAGAGGCTGTTGAATCCGGTGTTGGCGTTCTGATATCCTCCACAACCCGGGCCAGCAACTACGCGATTATCGAAGACGAGATCTTCGGTGCGACGCGTGGCTACGTGCGCAGTTTCGATATCGTTGAGCAGGGAGCAAGCGCAGACGGCCTGATGTACGAGATCACGGTGCATGCTCAGGTAGATCTGCATCAGTTGGAAAAGCAACTGGCATCCATCGACCTGGCCCATGCGATGGCGGGCAGGCCACGGTTCTTGTGCCGTGGCGCCTTTTTTGAGGATGCCGGTTGGCGATGGTCACCAGAGTTGACCGGGTTGCTGCATCAAGCTCTTGCGCCCCTGGGGGAACGCCTCGAACCCGCCGCTGCCGCGGAGGAATCGCTTACGATGGATGATGGGACACTCGCCAGAACGTACATGGCAGATATTCTCATCGACGCACGGGCCGAGTTTTCTCATGGCGACGCTCCCATTCCGGGCACCGAACGTCGACTGACGAACCTGGGTATCGTCTCTAGTCGTGCATCGATCACCCTGGAAGTCCGGTGGTTGGATCAGAGCAATCCCGTGCGTCGCTGGACGATCGTGGGGAAGGGGGCCGCTACACAGGGGCGGGAAGCCGATCGGGTCGCACTGACAGAAGCGGTCACCAACGCGCAGGACAGCCTGCGTGTGATCCTTGTGGAGGACCTTCGTCGGCGAGCCTATGCGGATCGAACGATCCAGGTCCAGTTTGAAGGGGGTCAGCAAGAGTTGGACGCCGTCGAATCTCTCTGGGCAGCGGCGGGGTTCGCCGGCTCCCTGAGACCACATTCGCGAGACGAAGCGCTGGCCCGATACGAACTCGATCTGTCGGGCTCTGCCTTCGATCTGGCCCGTGCCGTCAGCTCACACGGTGTTGGCAGGTTTGATGTGCAATTGCTGCAGGTCTCCGCGAACCGCATCAGACTGCGCCTGCACGAGCCCGCCGCTCAGACCGTGGTCCAGCCATGATCGCGGTGAAGCAGATCGAGCCGGGCACTCTTGCAGATCGTGCCGGATTTGAACCTGGAGATCAGATTCTGCAGGTGAATGGAGCGACGATCAAGGACCTCATCGACTTTCAAGTCGCCAGTTCTGAGGGGTTTCTGAACTTCGAGGTGCAGCGCGGCGACGAGGTCTACGAACTCGATGTTGAGCGTCGGTCAGGTGAAACGATCGGACTCGACTTCGAGGAAATGCGACTGCGACGCTGCAACAACAAGTGCGTTTTTTGCTTCCTTCATCAGATGCCCGGTGGCATGCGTCGTTCTCTCTACTTCGAAGATGACGACTACCGACTGTCCTTTCTGCACGGCTCCTACGTGACGCTCACAAATGTCCGAGACGCAGATCTGCAGCGAATGATTGATCATGGTCTGTCTCCGCAATACTTGTCAGTTCATGCCACCGATCCGGTCTTGCGAGAGCAACTTCTTGGACGTCGCCAAACAGGCGATGGCACTTCCACCGTGCCGATCCTAGACCGTATTCGACTGCTGGCTGATCACGGAATCGAAATGCATTGCCAGGTGGTTGTGTGCCCTGGGTTGAACGACGGTGTTCATCTTGAACGTACACTGACGGACCTCACGGAGTTCTTTCCGGCGGTCCGATCTGTAGCTCTCGTTCCGGTGGGGCTAACGAAGTTTCGCGATCATCTGCCCGATCTTGATTCGGTGACACCCGCTCTGGCTCAAGCGTATGTTGAGGTGGCCGAGCGTTGGGGAATCCAATCACTGGCGACATTGGGAGAACGATTCGTCTATGCCGCTGATGAGATGTTTCTGCTGACCCAACAGATGCCACCCTCGGCCGACTACTACCATGATTTCCCACAGATCGAAAACGGCATCGGCATGGTGCGGACGCTGCTCGACAGCTGGCATGAGCAGCAGGATCGACTCGCCACGCTTCGGTCGACACGCCACGTGGCCCTCGTCACCGGCCGTTTGGCGGCAGGTTTCATCGAGCCACTCATCGAAGGGGCACGCGAACAACATGCCTTGCCGGTAGATCTGGTGACGGTGGACAACGACTTCTTCGGTCACGGGATCACGGTTTCGGGATTGCTTACGGGGATCGATATCGCCGGCGCATTGCGCGATGGACCGTGGGATCTGGCCCTGGTACCTCCGAACTGCATCAACGGAGATGGGGTCACGCTCGACGACATGACCCTTAGCCAGTTGTCGGGGGCCGCTGGTCTGCCAGTCGCAGTGGGTGGTTACGATCTGATGGAGAGCCTCATTCGGGGGTTAACCGCATCGACGGACGAACTGGCCGATCGGGGCCAGGCAAGACAGCTGTCCGAACTGGGCTTCTATGTGGGGCGGCGTGAATCTGCGAGTGAGACATCGTGACTGAACCGATCACGACCACTGCGGCGCAGGTGATCCGCACGGAGCTGCCCGTCGTGGCCATCGTTGGTCGTCCGAATGTGGGGAAGTCGACCCTCTTCAATCGGATCACCGGGCGTCGCCAGGCGATCACCGACGACCAACCGGGTGTCACCAGAGATCGTGTGCAGGGCGAAGCGGAGTGGAAGGGGGTCCGGTTCAGTCTGGTGGATACCGGTGGGTTTGTCACCGGCTCGCAGGACACGATCGAACAGGAGGTCCGCTCACAAGCTGAACAGGCGCTGGAAGAGGCCGATCTGGTCGTCATGCTGTGTGACGCACGAGAAGGCGTAACCGGGTTGGACGCCGACGTGGGAGATCTGCTGCGGCGGCGCTCACGGCCGTGTCTGTTGGTTCTCAATAAGGTGGATCATCCAGAAACCGGCCGGTATGAAACAGCTGAGTTTTATCGGCTTGGATTGGGTGACCCGTTCCCCGTGTCGGCAAGCAACGGACGACGCACCGGGGATCTTCTCGACAAGATTGTCGATCTTCTCGATGGGATAGAGCGCCCCTCGGAGGGGTCACCCGAACGTGACGAGAGAGTCCGTATCGTGCTGGCGGGGCGGCCGAATGTGGGTAAGTCGACCCTCATGAACCGGCTGGCCGATGTGCGTGTTTCGATCGTTCACGATCAACCGGGAACGACACGAGACTCGACGGACGTGGCCCTTGAGTGGCGTGACCAGCAGTTTCTGCTGGTGGATACGGCGGGGATGAGGCGACGGTCGAAGGTCGATGACCCGGTCGAATACTTCAGCAATCTTCGCGCCTCGCACTCGATAGACCGAGCAGATGTCGTGGTGGCCATGACCGATGGATCCGAGGGGGTGACGGTGCAAGATGTACGGATCATGGACCACGTGCTCGAGATGGGCAAGGCCCTCGTGGTAGCTGTCAACAAGTGGGATCTGGTCGACACCACCGAGCAATCTGCGGAGGGATTCCGGCAGGACGTAGTGGATCGATATCCGTTTCTCCGGGACTATCCCATTCTTTGCCTCTCAGCGTTGACGGGCCGACGTGCCTATCGAGTGCTGGAGGCGGCAGCGACCGTTGTGGGGCGGGCACGAGAGCGGATTCCCACACCGCGACTCAACCGCTGGGTCGAACAGATCATCGGGCGGTCGTCTCCCGCAGGGACCGCACGGGAGGTCCGGCTGCTCTACGTGACCCAGGGCGACGTGTCACCACCCACGTTCCTTGCCTTCAGCAATCGCCCTGACCTGGTGGACGACAACTACCACCGCTATGTCGAGAATCAACTGCGTCGCGAGTTCGGATTCGAAGGAACACCAATACGAATTCACTGGCGCAACACACGCTCCAAAAAGAACCGAAGGCCTTTGGAACCTACGTAGTATCAGGTTCGATCCTGACTTTGGATCGAACCTGGGCATTGTCAGGTCGATCCCGTGGTTGGATCGAACCTGGGCCTTATCAGTCGATCCCGTGTCGGATCGAACAGAATCGCAACCGCAAGACCGGAGACTGCCCCGTGAAGCGATCCCTGGGGACAAAGCTCTACTACAGCATCGGCGAGGTCGCCGAATTGACCCAGCTGCAGCCACACACGCTGCGGGCTTGGGAGAAGGAATTCAACTGCCTTCGCCCCAAGCGAATGGGGAAGAACCGAGCCTATCGGGAACGGGATATCGGCGTGATCCTCTTGATACAGCGATTGCTGTATCAAGAGAGATACTCCACGCGTGGTGCCCAATTGCGATTGAAGAACGAACCCGACCTGGTTCGAACGGCCAGTGACAATGTGGCCGCCCTGCTGAAAGGGGAGGTCGTGTTGCCTCCTTCAGCCAATCAGTCGGCGACTGCGTCTGAGCAGACCGAGCCGGCCCCGCAAGAGGCGAGGCCGTCCTCTGAATCTGGCTCGAGCACACCTGTAGAACCTCGCCGGGATACACGAGTAGAGGCCCTGCGCCAGCAGGTCTTGACGGAACTGCGGGAGCTTATAAGCCTGCTAAGTTAACTCGTTGGCCCCAAAGGAGTTCAGCAATGTGTCTTACGGGGTTTGCTGACCCGATCTTGCGTAACTCTCTCACAGGCGCTATTTTCTTTGTCTTCTGTGGGCTCCGTCCAGTGCCCGCTTTTTGTGTCTGAAGTTCCACTGTACTTGGGGTTCGAAGCATCACTATCATGGGATCTGAGTTGGCCCGAGGAGCTGAACCGGGCAACGAGGCTGAGCGGCTGCGAGAGCGTGTGCTCAGATTCGCCGCGCCTGTTGTCGAGGACCACGGCGGGGAACTGGTCGACGTAGAGGTTGCCAGTGGCCGTGGGCAGCACACGGTTCGACTTTTCGTGCATAGCGACAAAGGTGTCACCGTGCGCTTGTGTGCTGGGATCAGTCGCGAGCTTTCTGACTTGCTCGATGTGGAAGATCCCATTCCCGGTAGATATCGCCTCGAGGTGACATCACCAGGTCTCGATCGGCCCCTGTGTTCTGATGGCGACTTTCGTCGTGCTCAAGGTCGGAAGTTGAAGATCGTGCTCAGTGACGGGCGGACGGAGACCGGGCGGCTGGCTGACTGGAACGAGGAACGAATCGGTCCCGAAGGCGACCACGGCGAACAACGCGCCGTGCTTCGTGAGTCGATTGCCAAAGCAACGATTGAAGTCGAATTCTGAATCGCATTTTGCAGGAGTGCAATGAACGCCAACTTGAACATCATTGAGGCCCTCGGTCAGATCGCACGTGAAAAGAACGTCGATCGTGATATGGTCATCGAGACTCTCGCCGATGCCCTCGTGTCTGCTGCCCGCAAACGCTACGGCAATGGCGACAATTTCGAGGCGCAGATAGACCCGGAGACGGGCCGCATGTCGGTGATGGCGCGCAAGACGGTCGTCGGCGAAGTGAACGAGCCGGATCTTGAGATCGAACTCGAGCCCGCTCGAGAAATCGACCATCAGGCGCAGCTTGGTTCTGTGGTCTTCGAGGAACTCAATCTGGCGGATTTCGGGCGAAACGCCATTCAAACTGCCAAGCAGATCCTCATCCAGCGCGTGCGTGAAGCCGAACGTGAGCGGATCTACGAAGAATTTGCCTCGCGGATCAGCCACATCGAGGTCGCCACGGTTCAGCAGATCAGTCACGGTGATATCATCCTGCAACTCGGCCGAGCTGAGGCGGCGGTGCCGCTCAAAGAACAGATTCGTCGAGAGCGATATAGGCAGGGCGACTCGGTCCGGGGATACGTCTTCGAAGTAATCAAGTCCGTCAGAGGCCCGCAGGTTCTGTTGTCACGGACGCACCCTGAATTCCTGCGCAAGCTGTTTGCTCTCGAAGTGCCGGAAATCGCCGAGGGGATCGTTCAGATCCACGCCGTGGCACGCGAACCTGGCGAGCGAGCTAAGATCGCTGTGAGCTCCAATGATGAGCGCGTCGATCCCGTGGGCGCATGTGTTGGTGTAAAAGGCTCGCGTGTCCAGGCCGTTGTGCGCGAACTCAGTGGCGAGCGCATCGACATCGTGCCCTGGATCGATGAAGCCGACATCCTGATCTCTCGCGCGTTGAGCCCTGCCACGGTATCACGTGTGATCACCGATGAGCGGCGTCATCACGCCCAGGTCATCGTTGATGAAGAGCAACTGTCCCTGGCCATCGGAAAGTCGGGGCAGAATTCGAGACTGGCCGTTCAGTTGACTGGCTGGGGTTTGGATATCATCACCGAGGATGAGTATCAGCGCCGACTGCGTCGCCTCGAAGAAAGCAAGGTCGAGCTGCGTCGTCTCGACGGCGTGAGCGAATTGATCGCTCTGAGTCTGGCTACGTCCGGCTTCATCTCGCTGCGGGGGATCGCAGAGTCCGAAGCGGATATGCTTGAAACGGTTCCTGGTCTCGAGGGCCAGGCTGCACAGCTGCGAGAGCAGGCGATCGCTTATGTAGCTGAAGCAGAGGCACGTGGCGAAGAGCTTCGACCGGCAACACTCGAAGAGGTCGAGGCGGCAGAACGAGCCGCCGATCAGGCCCGTGCCGCCGAACTGGCCGCGGAAGAGGCCAAGCGATCGGCCGCGCTCGCCGCGGCGGAGCAGGAGTTGGCCGCACAGGACGCGGCCGCTGCTGAAGCGAAGGCTGCTGCTGCCGGTGACGGCGACGCCCAGCAGGCTCCAGAGTCGGAAGAGCCCGCAGCTGCACCTGAAGACGAGGTATCGGGGGCCGACGATGGCTCCGATCAGGACGCGGCAGCTGCTGCGCCCGAATCTGGCAATGATGAAGGAACGGCTGCCGTCTAAACGAGACGGGCCGACCACCGCACAGAGGATCGATCGGTTGGAAAAGCGTAGGGTCTACCAGGTAGCAAAAGAGAAGAAGCTCTCCAGCGACGCACTCATTTCCATGCTCAAGAGCCTCGGGCATGAGGTGAAGAGTCATATGAGTGTCGTGACGCCCGAGATGCTGGATGCCATCGGTAAGAAGATCGAAGAAGAAACGAAGTCTTCGATTGAGGAAGTCCAGCGTCAGAAGGACAAGGAGACCAAGCGTAAGGCCGAGGCTCGCGCCACCCGTCCCAGCGACGGTGGGGGCAGTAAGGCATCGACCGATTCAGGACGCCGCGGCGGAAGTGGTGGCGACGGCGGTGGTGGTCGTCGATCAGAATCCAGTGCTCCCGCAGCACCGGCACCCGACGCCGCTGCGCCGACTGAGGGTGAGGGGGGCCGTCGTCGAGGGCGTCGCCGCGGAAAAGTCGACGAGGGTATGATTGCCGAGCTTCGACAAACCCACTCCGGCGAAGGTCGTACACCGACCACCGGTGGAGGAGGGGGTGGCAACGTTCCTGCCGCGGGCAAGCCTGCGCCTGCTGGCGGTGGCGGCGATGTGAGTGGCCGCTGGCGAGGTGGCGGCCGTAAGAAGGGCCGCAAGCAGACGGGGGCCGACAGCCAGGCGGTTCAGGATAACGTTCGCAAAACGTTGTCTCAGATCAGCGAGGGACGCACGCGTCGGCGGTACGACCGTAGTCGACCGGAGGAAGAGGGGGAAGAGACTACAGGGACCGAAGTCGAAATCCTGCATATCAACGAATTCGCCACCGTCGGCGAATTGGCCGAAGCCATGCACTCACGGCCGGCAGAAGTTATTGCAGCCTGCTTGCAGCTCGGTGTGGTCGTGACGATCAACCAGCGTCTCGACATGGACACGATGGTCACTGTCGCCGACGAGTTTGGTTTTGAACTTCGCGCCCTGGAAGAAGCCGAAGCAGAAGACGCCGAGTTCGACGAGGCCGTTGGCGAGCAGGAGAATGTTGGTGAGGCGAAGCCGCGCCCACCGGTGGTGACGGTCATGGGACACGTTGATCATGGCAAGACCTCTTTGCTCGACTACCTTCGCAAGACGAAGGTCGTAGACGGTGAGTCCGGTGGCATCACGCAGCACATCGGTGCCTACTCGGTGTCCCTCGATGCAGAGCGATCCATCACATTCCTCGACACACCGGGTCACGCGGCGTTTACCGCTATGCGTGCCCGTGGTGCGCGTGTGACAGACCTGGTCATTCTCATCGTCGCTGCAGACGACAGCGTCATGCCGCAGACGATCGAGGCGATCAACCACGCTCGGGCTGCCCAGGTGCCGATCGTGGTTGCGATCAACAAGTGTGATCTGCCTACGGCTGACCCCGAACGGATCAAGCGAGAGCTCGCCGAACACGACGTACTCATCGAAGATTGGGGCGGACAGGTCTCCTGTGCGCAGATCTCGGCTACCACGGGGGATGGCATCGATCAGCTCCTCGAACTGGTCATCCTCGAGGCCGACGTACTGGAGTTGACGGCCTATCCCGAGAGCCGGGCCCGCGGGACGATCGTGGAAGCGCAACTCGACAAAGGACGGGGTGCGGTAGCGACTGTCCTGATACAGGAGGGAACGCTGAATCGAGCTGACCCCTTCGTGACCGGCATGTATGGCGGCCGCGTTCGAGCACTGATGGACGAAGCCCAAAAACGCATCGATGCCGTCGGACCGGGTCGTCCTGTTCAGGTTCTTGGCCTGGCTGGAGTTCCTCAAGCGGGCGACAGTTTCGTCGTCGTGCCGACCGAACGCGATGCCAAAGACATCGTCCAGCGGCGACAGCAGATCAAACGTGAGCAGGACGCACGGCGACGCAGCGTCACACTGGGCGATCTTCAGTATCAGATTCAGGAAGGCCGAATCCAGGAGCTCAACGTCGTCGTCAAGGGTGATGTCGACGGATCGGTCGAAGCGATCACACAGGAACTGGGCGGGATCACGCACGAAGAGGTGCGCATCTCCGTCATTCACAGTTTTGTGGGTACCGTGACCGAGTCCGACATCCTGCTGGCCTCAGCTTCGAGAGCGATCGTCATCGCCTTTCACGTGCCGATCGATCCTTCGGCGCGGAAGATTGCCGAGGACGAGGGTGTCGAGATTCGAGAATACAGCATCATCTATGAAGTCATCGAAGAGTTGCGTGCCGCTCTGTCGGGTCTGCTGACCCCGACACAGGAGGAACGCATCGTGGGAACCCTCGAAGTACGAGAGGTCTTCAGTTCGTCGAGGGCTGGGACGATTGCCGGATGTTACGTGCAGAATGGCAATATCACCCGCAATCACAAGGTCCGCCTGCGACGTGTGGAAGAGGTTGTGTGGGAAGGTGCCATCTCCTCGTTGCGTCGATTCAAGGATGACGTTCGGGAGGTCGCCGAAGGATTCGAGTGCGGTGTCTCCCTCGAAGGCTTCAACGCCGTCGAGAATGGCGATCTGATCGAAGCGATCGAGGTCGTGGAGACAGCGCGGTCTCTTTGAGCGGTAACCGGACATGGTGGTTCTCGTGAGTGAGTTGCAGTTGCATTTCCCGGAGGCGCAATCGCTGAAGCAGAAGCGACAGATCCTCAGCAGCGTCAAGGATCGGCTGCACCAACGATTTCATTTATCGGTGGCGGAAGTGGACCACCAGGACTTGTGGAAGCGTAGTACGTTAGCTCTGGCCATGGTGAGCAATGATGGGCGTCATGCTGACGAAGTGATGTCAAAGGCGATTCACTTCGTCGAGCAGGATCTGCGACTACATGTGTTGTCGGTCGATATGGAGGAACGCTGAGGTGCCTTCCTATCGCTTGGACAAGGTCCGCGAGTTGCTGCTGAGAGAACTGGCCGACATCATTCCGCGACTGCGGGACCCACGGGTGGGTTTCGTCACCGTCATGGACGTCGAGGTCACTCGTGACCTGAAAAAGGCGACCATGTTCATCAGCGTTGTCGGTGACGATGACGCAAAACGAGAAGCGACGACGGCTCTGACGAAGGCGTTGGGCCACATCCGTCACGAGGTGTCACAACGTGTCACCTTGCGGCATGTTCCCGAGTTCGACGTCGTCTACGACGATACCTCAGAACGTGCGGCTCGCGTCACGGCTTTGATTGATCGCATCGCAGTTGAGTGTCCTCCAGCATCATTGGAGGAAACCGAGGCGGGCACACAAGAGTGATCGCTGCCGAGGGCGTGGCACCCTCCGGGGTCATCGCCGTCGATAAGCCTGAAGGGCCGACCTCTCACGATATCGTACGGCACGCTCGACGCGCCCTCGATACACGTCGTGTCGGTCATTGCGGCACACTCGATCCTCTCGCATCAGGCTTGCTGCTTGTCTGCGTTGGGCGGTTGACCCGACTGAGCGAGTGGCTTACGGGTGCAGATAAGCAGTACACCGCGACTTTCCGTTTGGGGGCGGTCAGCGACACTGCCGATGCACAAGGGCAGATACGTACCGTCCACGCAGGAGCGCCGTCCCTGCAACAGGTCGAGAATGCAGTCGCGAACTGGTCGGGTGTGATAGAGCAAGTGCCGCCTTCTCACTCGGCGATCAAAGTCGACGGCGTGCGCAGCTACGAACGTGCTCGCAGAGATGAAGTGGTGGAACTGCCCGCACGGACCGTGACGGTGTCGCGGTTCGATGTGGAACACTACGACTACCCGCAGGTTCGGGTTGTCGTGGACTGTACGAAGGGAACCTACATTCGTGCCTTGGCACGAGATCTGGGCGAAACACTAGGGTGTGGTGGTTATGTCGAGGCATTGCGGCGAACCCGCATCGGCTCGGTTGATCTGACCGCGGCGATCGCATTGGATGAGATCAAGGAGTGCGTCTCCGAGTATCCGGAGAAGCTGTGGATCGATCCCCTCACGGCACTGCGTGATCAGATGCCGGCCGTGGGCGTCGATATCGAAGGAGCGCGGAACTTCACACGTGGGCGGGTAGTGGACGCACGAGACGTCCAGACAGAGTCGTTATCAGCGGAGTTGCCGCACACATCGCACCTGTCTGGACCACCTCAGTCGTCTGGCTCAACGTCGGCCGCGATACAGTCAGTTGAGGTCGCTGTTTGCCTCGGTAACGCTCTGCTGGGCGTAGGACAGATGGAGGACGATGGACTTCGACCCACCCGCGTTCTGACGGAGCCTACACCTTGACGGCGATGCTTCCACAAGAATTTCGCGGCAAGGTCGTGTCGGGCGATGGCCGCGGGCGACAAATTGGCTTTCCCACGGCGAATATCGACGTCGCGGATCAGCAGTTGAGCGCCATGAAGTGTGGTGTATACGACGCCCGTGTTTCAAGGTTGGGCGAAGAGTTTGTGGCGATCGCAAATCTGGGTCGCCGCCCCACGTTCGACGGTGAGCAGTTGCGGCTGGAGGTGCATCTGCTCGATTTCAGCTGCGACCTCTATGGCGCTGAGGTGGATGTCCTGTTGCTCTCCCATCTGCGAGACGAACAGGCGTTCGAAACGGTTGATGCTCTGTCGACACAGATACGGGCGGACATCGTCGAAGTTCGAAAAAGACAAGCAATAGAATATGACGGTCAATCACAGTAGGGCACAGAAGGACAGGAGAAAACAAGTTGTCGATTACCACAGAGCGTAAGAAGGAACTGGTTACGAAGTATGGCGAGGCTGAGACAGACACTGGGTCTACTTCGGTGCAAATCGCCATTCTCTCTGAGCGAATCCGCAATCTCACGGAGCATCTGCGCGTTCATCAGAAGGACTTCGCCACCCGTCGCGGTTTGCTCAAGATCATCGGCCAGCGTCGTCGCCTGCAGAATTATCTGCACAAGCATTCGCCAGAGGTGTATGCCGAATTGATCAAGGATCTTCAACTGCGTCGCTGAACAGCAGCTGCGCAGTTGTCGGCACCGCAGGACTGACACGGACGCGTCGTTTTGACGACGTCGACGGTTCCGGGTGCGCCAGTACCGAACACCAAGCCGACGGCAAAAGGCCGTCGCGCTGAGCGTGCATTGAGATTGCGGGCATGCCAAACGTGTCAGCAACGTGCCGCGAATGCAGTACCTCAACGAAGGCGCCAGAAGGGCGCAACGGAGAAAAATGACTCACACAGTCGAAATGGAGTGGGGAGGACGGACGTTCTCCATGCAAACCGGCAAGATTGCTGGCCAGGCCAACGGAGCGGTCTGGATCACTTATGGAGAAACGATCGTCCTGGTCACCGCATGCCGCTCAAAGCGGGCCGGTGATCGCGACTTCCTCCCTCTCACGGTCGAATACCGTGAAAAAGGTTATGCCGCGGGGCGGATCCCCGGGAATTTCTTCCGCCGAGAAGGGCGGATGGGCGAGAAGGAGACACTGGCTGCACGTCTCACGGATCACATGATTCGCCCCATGTTTCCAAAGGCCTACCGCCACGAGGTGCAGGTCTTTATCACCATCCTTTCATCGGATGGCGAGAATGATGCCGACGTGCTCGGAATGGTCGGAGCATCGGCGTCGCTGGTCTTGTCGGATATGCCTTTCGACGGTCCCATCGCGGCGGTGCGTGTCGGGCGAATCGACGGTGATCTCGTCGTCAACCCGACGCACAGCCAGCTCGAAGAGAGCGATATGGATCTGATCATCTCGGGTGATCGCGACAGCATCGGATCGGTCGAGGGGCACGCCGAAGAGATCTCCGAGGCGGCCTTGCTCGAGGCACTGGAGTTTGCCCACGAGAATATCCAGGAGGTTCTGGATCTGCAGGACGAATTGCGCAAGCTCGCCGGCCGCGAGAAGCAGGAGTATGTGGCGCCCGAGATCGACGCAGCGCTGGTCACCGCGGTTGAGGAATTCGCCGCTGAGCGAGTGTCTGTCGCCAACCACACAGACGATCGTGGCGAGAGAGCGCAGTTGCTCGACGATGTCGAGGCCGATGTGCAGGAGGCTCTGGCGGAGAAATATCCTCAGTCGAGCAAGGACATCGGTGAGGTGATGTACAATCTCATCAAGAACGACATGCGTCGTATGGTCCTGACCGAGAAGCGCCGGATTGATGGGCGCAAGCTCGACGAGGTTCGTCCATTGTCTGCCGAAGTCCAGATTCTGCCGCGCAGCCACGGTTCGGCGCTGTTTCAGCGTGGCGAAACGCAAGCACTGTGCGTGGCTACCCTCGGCAATAAGATGGACGAGAAGATGGTTGACGATCTTCGTGGGAAAGCCTTCAAGTCGTATTACCTCGACTACAATTTCCCAAGCTACAGTACCAACGAGGTTTCCTTCCCACGTGGACCGAGTCGTCGCGACATCGGTCACGGACATCTGGCTGAAGTGGCTATCGCGCCGGTGATTCCCACGGTGGAGTCCTTTCCATACACGATTCGTCTGGTTGCGGACATCCAGTCCTCCAACGGGTCCACATCGATGGCCACCGTTTGCGGTTGCTCCATGGCCTTGATGGATGCGGGTGTGCCGATCAAGGCACCTGTGACCGCTTCGGGTATCGGGCTAATCAGCGATGGTGACGAATACGAGATCCTCACCGACATCCAGGGCGCCGAAGACTTTCTCGGTGACATGGATCTGAAGGTGGCCGGAACCGAGGCAGGGATCACGGCAGTCCAGATGGAGAACAAGATCCAGGGGATCCGCCTGGAGATTCTCGAGGAAGCACTCCAGCGTGCTCGTCAGGGCCGTATGCAGATCCTGAAGGTCATGACCGATTGCATCCCCGAGTCGCGCAGCGAACTGTCGCAGCACGCCCCGCGGATTCAGTTCATCAAGATCGATCCGTCCAAGATCGGAGCTGTCATCGGCCCGGGTGGTCGCATGATTCGTGAGATCGAGACCACTGGTGCAAAGGTCGCCGTCGATGATGATGGGACAATCACGGTTTCTGCGGTCGAAGCCGAGGCTGCTGCCAAAGCGATGGCCATGATTGAGGGCATTACCGCCGACGCAGAGATCGGTCGTGAATACGACGGAAAAGTGAAGCGGATCATGCCCTTTGGCGCCTTTGTCGAGATTTTGCCAGGCAAAGAAGGACTGCTGCACATTTCAGAGATCGATCACTCTCGCGTCAATGAGGTGGAAGACGTCCTGTCGGAAGGCGAGGCCGTCCGCGTGAAGGTTCTCGAGATCGACAACTCCGGTAAGATCCGACTTAGTCGGAAGGCTCTCCTTGCTGTTGAGAGCTAAGATCGGGCGTTTCCGCAAGGGTCAGTGAAGGGGCCATCCTAGGCCTCGGGTGATCTAAGACCACCGGCTCGGAGACGCGACAGACTCGCGCTTCGTTGCCGGTGGTCTTTTTTCGTTTGGACCACGATCTTGCAATAGATGCAGTGCTCGCTATGAATGTGAGTTTGATGAACTTGGAGGGTATCATCGGTGAGTGACGGAGGCGGGGGGGCAACTCCTATCCTGACACGTGTCGGCGAGATTGCTGCCCATGAGGGAGCCTACGTAGAGCTGCGCGGCTGGCTCTACAACATGCGCTCCAGTGGCAAACTCCACTTTCTACAGATGCGCGACGGTAGTGGGGTCATTCAGTGCGTCGCCTTCAAGGGGGAAGTGTCGGAGGAGACCTTTGCTTTGTGTGGCGAACTTGCGCAGGAATCGGCAATCGTCGTTCGCGGCGATGTCCGCGCTGATGAGCGTTCGCCACTGGGCTTCGAACTAGGTGTCCGGGAGGTGGAACTGTTGAGTGCACCCGAAACCGAGTATCCCATCTCACCCAAAGAGCACGGTGTTGCCTTTCTGATGGAACACCGGCACCTATGGCTGAGATCCACGCGTCCCCATGCAGTCTTGCAGGTTCGCAACGAGGTCATCTCCGCATGCCGCGAATTCATGGCCGACGGCGGATTCACGCTCGTGGACGCTCCGATTCTGACACCCGCCGCCTGCGAAGGCACGACCACGCTCTTCGAAACTGACTACTTCGGAGATACAGCCTACCTGACCCAGAGTGGTCAGCTGTACATGGAGGCGGCGGCGATGGCTTTCGGCAAGGCCTATTGTCTGGGGCCCACATTTCGTGCGGAGAAGTCAAAGACACGAAGGCACCTGACCGAGTTCTGGATGATCGAACCAGAGATCGCTTACTGCGATCTGGCTGGTGATATGGAAGTCGCCGAAAGCATGGTTGCCCACATCGTCGATCGCGTTTTGGATCGCTGCACCGACCCCCTGCGCGTTCTCGAACGGGACACAGCGCCTCTCGAGGCCGCCCGAAAGGCGCCCTTTCCCCGACTCAGCTACGACGACGCGATCGAGATTCTCAAGGACGAGGGCAGCTCAATTGAATGGGGAAGTGATCTCGGAGGTGAGGACGAGACACTTCTGTCGGCGAACTACGACGCACCCTTGCTGGTGCACCGGTATCCGGCCCAGGTAAAAGCCTTCTACATGAAGGCAGATCCCGATGATGAGCGCCTGGCCCTGTGTGTGGACATGCTCGCACCAGAAGGTTACGGCGAGATTATCGGTGGGGGGCAGCGGGAGGATGATCTGACAATCCTTGAGGGCAAGATCGCCGAACATGGTCTACCCAAAGAAGCCTTCGAGTGGTATCTCGATCTACGGCGCTATGGCACGGTGCCTCACGCCGGCTTTGGCATGGGGATCGAGCGCGTGGTGACGTGGCTGTGTGGCTTGAAACATGTGCGCGAGACGATTCCATTCCCAAGGACCTTGCAGAGAATCTATCCATGACGTCAACATCGGTGAACCCGGCGCCCCAGAACCCACGAAGTGACACACCGGCCTCGCAGACTGAGAGAGCGACCCCGCGAACGGAGAGAGCCGGCTACTACGACTATCGCAGTCTCGAGCAGAAATGGCGCGAGCGTTGGCTGGACGAAAAGACCTTCCGAACCCTCTCGCCCGGCGAAGAGGGTTTCGACGCCGCCCGACCCAAGTGTTACATCCTCGACATGTTTCCGTATCCNAGNGGCNNTGGCNTGCANNTCGGNCANCCNAANGGNTATATCGCCAGNGATATNTACAGTCGNTANAAGCGNATGCAGGGNTTNAATGTNNTGCATCCNATGGGCTTNGACAGCTTNGGNNTACCNGCNGAGCAGTATGCGATCGAACACAACATCCACCCCGCAGTATCGACGGAGAAGAGCATCGCTCAGATTCGCGAGCAACTGCAGTTTCTGGGACTTGGATATGACTGGGATCGCGAGATCGCGACGTCGAAAGACGACTATTANCGGTGGACGCAGTGGATCTTTTTGCGACTCTTCGAGCATTGGTACGATCCAGACTTTGTCTGGAAGGACGGCAGCGGACGAACCCTNCAGGGAAAGGCGCGCCCCGTCGATGATTTGATCGGCGAGTTTGATGACGAGCGATCACTGACGGCNTCAGATCTCAAGCTGTTGGAGGACTNGGGGCGGCCCAGCGCCAGCGACCAGTGGTCGCAGCTGAGCGAGGCAGACCGACGACTGGTGCTCAACAACTATCGGCTGGCCTATCAGGAGGAGGTCACTGTCAACTGGTGTCCGGGCCTCGGTACTGTGCTGGCCAATGAGGAGGTCACCGCTGATNGCAAGAGTGAGCGCGGCGACTTTCCGGTGTTCAAACGTCCGCTGAAGCAGTGGATGTTACGCATCACTGCCTATGCCGAGAGGTTGCTGGACGATCTAGACGGTGATGCTCTGCCGGACGGACGGGGTGGCGAATACAAACTGGATTGGCCAGAGCCCACCAAACTCATGCAGCGAAACTGGATCGGGCGAAGCGAAGGCGCCGAGGTGTGCTTCCGAGTGTTGACGAGTGATGGCGAGCTGTCCCAGACATCGCTACAGGTGTTCACGACGCGACCGGACACGCTGTTNGGTGCNACCTTCATGGTCGTTGCACCCGNACATCCACTGGTTCGGCAAGACCATTCCGACTATGCCGTACCTGAGTCATGGCCCGAAGGGACACANGAGCGCTGGAAGGGGGAGAGTCCTTCCCAGGATATCCGCGAGGCTGTCGCGTCCTATGTGCAGCAGGCAAAGGATGNGGACTTCGGCGCCGACAAGGCAGATGCAGAACGAGATAAGACGGGTGTTTTCAGTGGCATCTGCGCGCAGAATCCCGTGGACGGTCAGGCGATTCCCATCTTCGTCGCTGACTATGTCAGCATGGACTACGGCACGGGCGCCATCATGGCTGTCCCGGCCCACGATGAGCGAGACTATGACTTCGCCCAGAAATTCNGGCTGCAGATTACTGAAGTCGTCGCCGCGCCTCCAGGCAACGAGGATGCGTGCTATTCGGGTGACGGCATGTCCATCAACTCACCTTCAGCGGACACCCAGAGTTCACCCTTTGCCATCACGGGCCTGGCCACNGCACAGGCCAAGAGGTCGATCGTCGCCGCCCTGGTCGAGGCAGGTGTCGGACGGGCGGCTGTCAGCTATCGTCTTCGNGACTGGATCTTTTCTCGGCAACGCTACTGGGGAGAGCCATTNCCCTTGGCTGAGCATCCCGATGGGTACCCCGTCGCGACCGAGCTGCCCGTATTGCTGCCGGAGATGTCAGACTTCCGTCCTATGACGTCTGACGACCCTGACACCCCNGTGTCGCCACCGCTGAGCCGTGCGGGCACCGACTGGAGTCTGGTCGATGTGGACGGCAGACAGTGCCAACGAGAATTGAATGTGATGCCCCAGTGGGCCGGCTCCTGCTGGTATTACCTGCGGTTTATCGATCCTCACAACACCACGGCATTCTGTGATGCCGAAGCCGAGCGTTCCTTCATGCCCGTCGATCTCTACATCGGCGGTGCAGAGCATGCCGTGCTGCATCTGCTCTATGCCCGATTCTGGCACAAGGTACTGTTCGATCTCGGTGATGTGACCTCACCGGAGCCGTTCAAGAAACTGTTCAATCAAGGGATGATCACGGCCGACGCGTTTACGGATGAGCGGGGGAGTTATGTGGATATTCGCAAGGTCTCCCTCGATGGGGAGACCGCGACCCATGCTGAGACGGGAGAGAAACTGAATCGATTTCGCGGCAAGATGGGCAAACGTTACAAGAATGGCCTTCCACCGGAAGAGGTGGGAGAAGAGTACGGCGTCGACACGCTGCGCTTGTACGAAATGTACATGGGGCCTCTTGAGCAGAGCGCGCCCTGGAGTATGGAGGGCATCCGTGGGATGCAGCGCTTTNTGCAACGTGTGTGGCGCAACTTCGTTGGAGAAGATGGTGAGATTCTGGTGGGGGATGAGCTCTCGGAGCCCCTTAGCAAGGCCCTGCACAAGACGATCGTACGTGTGACGGAGGACATCGAAGGACTCAGGTTCAATACCGCCATCGCTGGCCTGATTGAACTGAACAACGAACTGGTGTCTCTCGATCGGATTCCTGAGAGTCTCGCTCGCGTCTTCGTCCTGCTGTTAAGCCCTCTGGCCCCCCATACAGCAGAGGAACTGTGGCTTCGTTGCGGTTTCGGAGATGGTGACGTGAGTTCACAGAAGTGGCCTGAACCCGACGAGCGAATGGTGCAGGAAGAGACGATCACCTTACCCGTGCAGGTGAATGGGAAGGTGCGTGGCAATATCGAGGTCGCCGTCGATATTGCCGAGGAAGATCTGAGGGGCAAGGTCCTGGCCATGGAGAACATCCAGCGATTCCTGCCCGACAGTGGGGAGATTCGACGCTTCATCCTCGTTCCGGGCAAGATCGTCAATATCGTCGCATAGATGCCTGATTCCATCGTTACGCCTGCTGGCACGGGTTCCACACGGGCCTGATGTGATGGTGCAGGGCAGCGGTTTCGTGAACTCCGGGAAAGGCGACAGAATAGTGCACATCACGGGTATTATGTAAGCACATACCAACGCCGGATGACACGTAGCGGGGATTATGTCCATAAGAGACGGGGTACGAAAGCTCGAAGGTTCACATCAGAAAAGAGCCTGGCCACAGCAAGAAGCCTTCAGGTCCAAGCACAGGATCCAAGACCGGGACGATCGATCCTCAACTGCTCTTGATGTGGATATAGTCGGAGGCGTTATCGGTGAGCCGCTCACGGTTTTCGTAGTATCGCATCGTCGTCTTGAGGTCCTTATGGCGAAGATGCGCCTGGGCCTGCTGCGGTTTGGCGCCACCCTCGATGGACAGCGTGCAGCAGGTGTGCCGGAACGTATGTGCCGTTACGTGGCGAGTAACACCAGCCTGAAGGGCGTAGCGTTTGACGATCAGATTGATGGATTGCGGTGTGATCGGTTGTCCGTGTGAATCATTGCGAGACAACGAGATAAACGCTTTTCCTGTCAGCGGATAGTTCATGGCCTCCAGTGTCTCACGATAGGCCTGTAGATACTGCAGAACAATGGGCTGAAGCTTGACGTCCTGGGCTACACCGGATTTGGTGTCGGGTAGGCGCAGGATGCGGAAGACGCCTTCTTGACCAAGATCATCCCAGTCCATACCCGCAAGCTCCGAGCGCCTCAGGCCCGCGAACGTGAGAAGGTGGAGGACCGCTAAGTCACGTGAGCGGCGCAAATCGTCCGGTTCCTCGGCCGCCTGGTCGAGGATTCTCTGTAGATCATTCTTCTGCAAGGCTTTGCCGCTGACCGTGTCATCGACACGATAACCGCGTACCAGGGCGGAATCAGCCGGATTCTTGTCGATCACACCTGCGGCGATCATCATCTTAAAGAACGCCTTCAGGGACGAGAGCTTGCGATTGATGGTCGTCCGTTTGCGTCCCAAAGACGCCAGTGTGTTTCGATACTCAATGATGTCCGCGAAGGTTACTGCCCGAACGTCATCGGGGCCGATCCGGTCACCATTGAAGAACTCGCAAAGATCCGCATAGTAGGCCTTCTTCGTCCGCTCTGTGAGTTGACCGGAGAGGAACTGCGCCAACGGGTCTTCATGCACTGAGTGGGCAATGCCTAGGGGCCGGACGACGGTGAGATTCTCTGCGCTCATGCGCCAATATAACCCCGGCGGGTGAGATCTGTCAGCAAGAATCTGATAATAAATCACCAACGTTTTGGATAGTATAACGCTGCCATGACAAGTTGATCAATGATCATCTAAACCGCTTCGGGGCCA
>PATE01000099.1 GCA_002712305.1 Gemmatimonadota bacterium
TCGATGGCATGAACCTGCGAATATCCGATCAATTTCCGCGCCTTTGACAGATTCGGTGTCTTCCACGGAATGTGGCGATGGAAGTCACCCGACGGCAGTCGGTCGTAGGAGATGTGAGTCACCGACGAGTCGCTGCGCGTGGCCGCTTTCACCAGGTCGGCCAATTCCAGCAAACTGTGTTCGCTGCGGGTGCCGATGTTGACGATCTCGCCGCAAGTCTGTGGGATCGTTGCTACCAAGTGATAGACGACGTCAGCGTCAGCCACGAGTCGATCCATCGACTGATCATCACAGATATCACCAATCACCAGTTCACACTGTGGATCGTCGAGCAAGTGGGAAACGTTGCTGCGACTTCCCACACTGAGATCGTCCACGATGGTGACGTGATGACCTCGAGTTACGAAGATCTCGGCCAGATGAGAGCCGATGAATCCGGCACCACCCGTGATCAGAGCCCTGTAGCCCTCGCCCATGTCGACACTCTTGCGAGCGACGGCGTCCTGCAGTCGCCTGCCAGCTCGAGAAGCCAAATTCGCGAGCGACCACGAGCTGAGCGTCATGTAGAGATGTACATCGAGGGTGGGTACGACCCTTCACGCGGACCGTGGGCTCCCCCCAAGGAGCCTGCTCCAGGGCTACCAAAGCAGGCGGTCTCTGGCAAGCGAAGGGCAGGGCCCTCGTCTCAGGCCTGGCTGCACGTTGCTCGTTCGTCCAACAACTGACGGATGCTCTCGGTCGTTCCCTCGATGAATGCTGGAGCCAGCGCTCCGCGACCGTGCAGCGCCTGGATCAGCAAGTCGATCTGCATCACTCGTGCCGGCGTGGTCTGGCTGGCGGCCCAGGACTCAAGGAAATCGGCAGCAGCGGCGGCGTTACCCGTCACGACTTGCTGGCACTACGTCGCCATTCCTGCCAGCGGAACGAGTGATCGCAGCCTCCACAGGACAGTTCTTCATCGCGACGTTTCATCGACTTCTTGAAGGAGCGCCACTGCACCTGGTGTCTACAGGATGCGCATACGAGCAGCGCACCCGATCGCTCCATGTGTCCTCGGCATTTGGAGCACTGATAGGTCGGCGGCTCCACTTTCGGGTCGGCTTCATGGTGCTGCACCTCGAACACGGGCCGACGGAGTCGCTGCCGGCAATGCGGACAGGGCAGCAGCTGTCGGTGGCTCACCGATGCGCGGTATTTCTCACGGCTCCAGGAGACACCGCATTCACACGTCCATTTTGCCCCGGACTTTCTCAGCAGGCGGTCGCAGTCGAAACATCTGGGTGCGCGACATTCGCGGCATGCCACCTCGCCGAGACGCAATCCCGTCACGGCCGTGACAAAGTCCTGACAGCGGGCGTGAAGGGTCCAACCCACATCGAGCAGGACGGCCTCGTCGCAGTGTCCGGTTCGAAGAGATCGATAGAGTCTGCGGATCCTCTGTGCCTTGACGCGCGGGGCCCAGTTCATCGCGGTGTTTAGATGTATCCCGTCGACCCGTCGGGTCGCACCGGACACGTGCGTTGCCAGTGGATGAAGTCGTGGCCCGAGATGGCCTCTTCGTTGACCTCGATGCCAAGACCGGGACGGTCCGGTCGAATCTCCAGGTAGCCGTCTTTGGGTACGTAGGGTTCATCGACCCAATCGGCCCAATCCGCGTCGGTAGGCAGATAGTATTCGAGAATCGTGAAGTTGTGACTCGCAGCAGCGAAATGAACGTTCACGGCCGTCGAGATGGGGCCCATCGGATTGTGGGGCGCGACACTCACGTAGTGCGCCTCGGCGATGGCGGCGATCTTTCGCATCTCGAGCAATCCTCCACAGATGCAGACATCCGGCTGGATGATGTCGGCACCCTGGGCCGCAATCAGATCGAGAAACTCGAAACGTCCGAACAGACTCTCACCCGTGGCGAGAGGGACACGCATCTGTCTCCGCAGTCGTCCCCACTGGGGAATGTGCTCCGGGCGAAGCGGTTCCTCGTAGAACATGGGATCGTAGGGGGCCAAGGCATCGGCCAACTGCAAGGCTCGGATGGGTTCGAAGATCTTGGCGTGCGGGTCGAAGGCGAATTCCCACTCGTGGGGTGTGTGTTTGCGGATGTCCTCGAAGTAGGTCGCCGCCTCGCTGCACACCCGTCCCCATCGGGACGCGTCAGGGTCGATCATATAGGGTCCGGTCTTGAAGGCCGTGAATCCGTGTGATTCGTGCAGCTTGTGGGCCGCCTCTGCCGTTTCCTTGCCGTTGCGCCCACCCGCTCCCCTGTAGACGCGAATGCGGTCACGCACGGCACCGCCCAGAAGCATATACACGGGCAGACCTGCGGCTTTGCCCGAAATATCCCACAGGGCGTGGTCGAGGGCAGAGATCGCCGGCAAGCCCACGCCGCCCGGTGGGAAACGAAACTCCTGCATCAACTTCATCATGATGAACTCGATGCGTCGCGGATCTTCGCCACCTATCAGCTTGAACAGATAGTCGGCGACGGGTTCGACAGAAAGATCGGGACCGGTCGAATAGGCCTCACCCCACCCGTACAACCCCTCGTCGGTCTCTACCTTGAGCAGGGCGCGACTGAAGCTGCCGGCATTCGTGACAAAGGTCTTGATGGCTGTAATCTTCATGGGCCTCGCACACAGAGAAATGGGTAGTGGCCTGGGTCCTGGCAGCGCAAACGCCATCAAGTGTCTGAAGGACAACGATGCCGAGCAACGGCCACGACGACTGGCCGTGATCGAAGCACTGGTTCCGGGCGGTGCGACGCCGGCCACCGCTCTCGATGGGCGGACGGTGGCCGGCGTAGTCGCCGCGAGCGGGGACGAGGATCTACGGCGTTCGATCGAAGGATAGGACTATTCAGGTGCGCCCATCTCACGCAACCGATCGATCTCATGATCCGTCACTAAGGGCCGGTGCGTGCCGTTAGGCGGCATGCGACCGGCACGTCGTTGCAAGCAAACCCAGCGGTGCGAGATCTTCGAAACCCGGCTGAGCAGTTCGAGACCGATCGGCTTGGCCAGGTAGCCATCGGCTCCCAGGGCCCGGACGATGTCCTCGTAGGCGCCGGGACCAGCAACCCCGCCCCCGGAAATCACGAGGACCTTCAGAGGGTGATTCTGTTTGATCTCTCTGAGCGTCTCGATTGCGGTACCTCGACCCAGCTAGAATAGGGGCCGCCTCGACTCAACGCCTGTCGGTGATAGTACGGATATCGCGATTCGCACCTGTATGGCACGGGATGTTTTGCCCGCCAGCGTCCGGAATGCTACGCTTCGGCGCTGTCACATCCCGTCAGGACAGGCAAGGAGCTGGCTGCAGATACTGAGCGGCAGAAGGATGAATGAGCCATGACATCTGATGCGACCCCATCGCAACGCGAGCGGGCACGCTTCGGCGCCGAATCACAGAAGGGTCTTGGAGGCGATCTGCCGCAGCCCTTCCCCCGACAGATCGGCCCCAGGGCGATGGAGTATCTGGCCGAGGTCGTCGAATCGGGTCTCACGTGCGACATGGTGGGACGCTTCGAGCAAGCCTTTGCCGCGTCCCATGGCGTGAAGCATTGCATCGCCACACCCGGTTGCACACCGGCCCTGGCGGTGCTGGCGGCCGCTTTCGACTTCGAGCCAGGGGATGAGGTCATCGTCAGCTCGGTCACGGACTTCGGTACCGTGCAGGGGCTGATCAACGCCGGATACATCCCCGTCTTTGCCGACACACAGCCCGGCACCATCAACATCGGTCCCGATACGATCGAAGCCTGTATCTCGGATCGCACTCGTGCGATCCTGATCGTGCACATGACGGGGCTGATCTGCGACATGGACCCGATCACCGAGCTGGCCCGGCGGCACGACCTGGTGGTGTACGAGGATGCCTGCCAGGCCATCTTCGGTCGCTACAAGGGCCGCTGGGCGGGGAGCCTGTCGACGGCGGGTGCGTTCTCCTTCGATTCGGAGAAGACGATGGGCTCCGACGTGGGGGGCTGCATTCTCACCGATGACGATGAGCTGGCCGAGCGTGCTCGCTTCGTCGGTCAGAGCCGCGGTGGCGAGATGGTCGAGCACTTCGGCCGTGTCCACCGGGTCAACGGATTCGCTCACCGTATGACGCAGTCCACGGCGGCGATCACACTGGCGCAGCTCGACATCATCCAGCCGCAGGTGGCCCACATCGACCGGATGATCCGCCTGCTGCATCAGCTGCTCGACGAGATCCCCGGCATTTCGGCTCTGCCGATCCCCGACACGGTGGATGTCTATTCCTGTTGGATGGCCGGCTTTCTGATCGATCCGGAGCAGTTTTCCTGTGACACCGAGCAATTCGCGGCGCGCGTGGCGGCCGCCGGTATACCCGGCGCCGGGCAGGCGCGCTACTACCTGTTGCCGGCTGCTCTGCCCTATCTCAGCGAGGCGGCTCAACAGCTCAGATTTCCCTACTCGCAGCCACCGGCAACACGCACGTATCGATACGACGGCGATAGTTGCCCTGAAGCTCAGGCGTTGCTGGAACGCTACATCCGGTGGAGCACCTTCTGCGAGCGATACGAGCCCCATCACTGCGAACAGGCGGCTCACATCGTGAGAGCCGTGGCAGAGCAGGTGAGGCGATGAGCGCTGGAGGAAACCCGGCGGAGGACGCGGTGATCTGCCTGCCGTCCCGGTACTACAGGGCCCTGCCGATCGATGATCCGGGCTACGAAGAGGAGACGCTGGAGCTGCCGCTGGCCTCGACAGCACTGGTGGGAATGCACTGCTGGAACATCGGCTGCCCGGATGGCCCGGCCATCGATGTCGACTTCTGCGTCGGGGCGGGGTGGCCTCAGTCCACGCGGGAGGCGGCCCGCATCATGGCTGAGGTGGTCCGCCCGTCGATGGATCTGGCGCGGCGCGTCGGCCTGCGGATCGTCCACGTGGAAACCGACTGGATGGACACACAGTATCCGCACGTGGAGTCTCGGCGATCCTCGGCGCCGGCGGAGATGCACCCGCACCAGCGTGCCATGCTGGAGCGGGCCCACGGTATCGACTACATGACTCGGTCGCCGCTGGCGAGCATGCGGCGTGCCGAGCTGGTGTCACCGCAAGGGGAGGAGCCCCTCTTCTTCTACTCCGACACGCTGGACGAGGATCTGCGGCGCCACGGTATCGGTACCCTCATCTACATGGGCTTCATGACCGACATGTGCATTCTAGCGGCAGAGGGGGGAGCCCGCCAGATGGTGGCCCGTGGCTACCGCTGCGTCCTCATGCGCGACGCGACGGTGGGGGTGGAAACGCCCGAATCCTACCCCGATCGTCTGGCCACTCGCTATGGCACCCACATCTTCGAGTGGAGTCTCGGACACAGCACCCGTTTCGAGCAGTTTCAGGCGGCGATCGCCGCAACCCGGGAGCGAGACCCGTCATGAGTCAGGACATGAGCCCGAGGGCAGGTCTGACCGTCTGCCCCTGGAAGTACGGCAAGCGCTGGGTCTACTCGATCACCTACGACGAGGCGCTGGCCGATCTGAATCGCTTCGCCCTTCCGCTCCACGAGGAGTTCGCCATCCCCGGGCACGTGGAGCTGCTGGTGGGGCAGATGGGGCAGATACGCCAGGCCGGCAATTCCAGCTACAATGGCATGCGCCACATGAATGCTCAGGAGCTGCGCGATCTGCTGGCGCTAGGCTGGGGGGTCGGCAATCACTCGTGGACGCATCAGGTCATCACGCCCGAGATGGTCGAAGAGGAAATTGGCCATGCCAAGCGCGTGTTGGAGGAAGCCATCGGCGAGCCGATCATCCTCTTCTGCTCGCCGGGGGACAACACGAATATGGCCCAGCACGTCCTTGAGGCGTGTCGGGCCCACGGATACCTGGGCGCGATGAGTCTGACGGACGCCCTCAATCGGCCGACAGACGAGCTCTTCTGGATCAACCGCACCGCGTTGCACGAGCAGTACTACGCGCCCTTCTTCAGCGAATACGATCCCTACCGCAACCTCCGTCAGGCCCACCAGGTGCAGGGCTGGCTTATAGACTACTGCCACTGTCCGCTGGAGACAGCCGTACACCCGAACAAGGACTGCACCCAGGCACAGTTGCGGCAGCGCTTCGAGACGGTGTTGTCGGAGGGTGGTGATGCAGTCTGGTGCGCGGTGCCCGAAGAAGTGCTCAGCTATCACCTGATGCGACGCCATGCCCAGATCGAAATACTCGATGAGTCCACCGACGAGCACCGCTACCGGATCGACCTGCCCCACCTGCCGGAGCAGGTGCCCTATCGTGCGCTCACCCTCGAGCTTCACGTGCCGGCCGCCTGGTGTCGCGATCCGCTGGTCGAGATCGGGGCGCAGTCGGTGCCGGCAGAGCTGGTGCGACCGGGTGTCGTGCGGGTGACCTCGCAGGTGACGGACGGTACGTGTGTGCGGGTGGCGGCCACGCCCCGTCGAGTCTGATCGGATGAGTCTACCGTGGCCGGAGGATCGCCGGCCCCGTGCGGGTCACGCCGAAGACCAGATCGTGGCCCGCGCGACGCACCAGGAGTTCGTCGTCGCCTGACTCGACCCGCGCGCTGCGCTGGCCGACGGCGATCACCAGGACGTCGTCTTCGGTGGTGGCTACCACGCGTGTGGCTGCACGACCTCCTCCGGGGATNAAGCTCTTCAGACTGCCGGCCGCCAGCCCCGCCGGTGCATAGGGCACCTCTTCGGACNCCAGCTCGCCTCCCCCNACCACCCGCATCTCCACGCTCTTGGCACCGGCCTGACACCGCGCCCGCCGTGTCGAGATGGACCGCAGTTCGACCGGATTCAGCTTGTAGGCCAGCTCGCCTCCGCCGGTCTCGGGGCCCCATCCAAGGGTTGCATCGAGTCGAAGCCGGCGCCGTCCCGGACACTGCAGCTGGATGTGGGACAGATCGCAGGGGCCCGACAGGCCCGGGGTCTGCACGGTCCCCCCGAAGGCCAAGTGAGAGTGGGGCCGGATGTAGAACGTGCGAGGCCGGGCACGCGACGCGAGGCCAATGGAATCGGCGCCCATCTCACCAAAGGCGGCTGGATCGTCGAGGGCTTCCAGGGCATCGTCGAGCTGAATCTGCAGGCGGGGACTCCCTGCGACACGGTTGAATCCGGACCAGCCGATGGTGATGTCGTGCCAACGACCGGTCTTCATCCGGCCTGCCCGCACCGTCACGGTGTGGCCCCGTTGGCTCTGCACAGTGAAGCGCAGTGAGCCGTCGTCCTCGACGACGAGGGCGAAGGTGTTGACGCCAGCGCCGCCGACACCGCCCACGCCCAGTCCCGCATTGAAGAGGACCCGTGGGGTTTGGGACCGATCACGCAGCCGAGCACGCAGCCTCAACGTGCCACCATTGGGTGAAAACCAATCTGGGGCAGCCACACGAAGTGCATCGGAATCCAGACGGAACAGGGGGGTCGGATCACGGACGATGCGAACCCGACGTCGTCGACGCCGCAGGGCGATCAGGGCAATGGGTGACTCGCCGACTCGCGATCCGGGCAACAGCCAGTATTCGTGATCGCAACGGGGCGAGCGGACCCGCAAGCGTTGCCAGTGTGGGGCGATTTCGAGCTGTCCCGGTACGGCAACGATCTCGTTCTGTCCCCCCACACACGGCAGGGAGCCGCAGACCACCGGCTGGGCCTCCAAGGCCGAGATCGACTGCAGCACGGGGTGTCCCGCCCACTGCAGGTGGAGGTTCATGAAGCCGTGGGCGGTGCCGCCGTCGTAGCCGCTGACGCAGAGGACGGCAGCCCCGGCGTCCCGGCCCGTGCGCAGGATGGCGGAACGTCCATATCGGGCACTGTACTTGCGTGCCAGTGGTGGTGTGCGGCGGGCGGGCCGGCCCTCGAAGGAGGGATCGTAGTAGCAGTAGGCATACGGGCCGTAGGCGATCATGCACTCGGCTGTCGACCCTTTCACGCCGGCACCGAACCGATAGAGTCGTCCGAGTCGCGGATCGGCCAGCGCTGCATCACGCAGGTCGCCGTCTCCGGCTTCCTGTGCCAGACGCAACAGGGCGGGCGAGCAGGCATCCAGCTGACTGCCCAGCAGAACATTGGCATTGGCCGGCGTATACAACCGGTCGCTGATCCGTGTGGATGTCGCCAGATGATCCCGGAACCAGGTCAGGGGACGACGAAGACGAGTGGGAAACTCGGCGGTCAGGTCGACACCCGTCACATGGCGCAGGGCATCCACGAACTGCAGCATCCATAGATTCTCCCAGGGCCAGAAGCTGGGCCCGTCGATCGGCTCGCCGGCCCGACCGCAGCCGTAGGGCATGATGGCGGCGCGGAAGCGGTCGATGACGGCGCCCACCCAGGTCTGGGCCTGCTCGTGCTTTCCCAGAAGGTGGAGGGCAGCCACGCCAAAGTGTCCGTTGTCGACGACGGCGTGGTGACCTCCCTCGGCGGTGTGGCGCTGGCTCTCCACATCCGGCCACCAGCGCGTCAGCAGGCTGATCAGGCAGTTCTGGGCGTCCCGGGTCTCCTCGGCGGAGAGCTCATCGTGGAGGAGATCCAGCGCGATGGCGATGGCCTGCATGTAGCGGTTGGCCGTGTAGAAATGCTCTTCCACCTCGTCGTCGTGATCGTAGGTGACGGCCGCACGCAGCCAGACCCGGGCCCGTTGCAGCCAGCGGCGATCGCCGGTGACGCGGAAGGCGAAGGCGTAGTGCTCCAGCAGGGCCGTTGCCTGCATGCCGGTGTAGAAGGTCAGGTAAAGTTGGTGATAGGGATGCGGGCTGTCGGGTCGTCGCGGGATTCGTCGCCATGGTCGCTGACCCGCATAGAGCTCGCAGTCGGAGACGATGTTGGCCAGGATGCGTCGACGCCTCGCATCAGAGGCGGCGGGAAAGCCCCAGTCCGGATCATCGCAGGGCAGCAGAAGGCGGGGGTGCCCGGTGCACAGAATGGGGAGCATTTAGCGACAGACCTCGAACCATCGGCCAGGGTGTTCGGCGCGGCGGCTCCTGAATGGAAGGGTCAATGATCGGTCGAGTGTAGAGGGTTCGGCGCCCTGCGTCGAGTCGGCGGACATTGACCCCCGGTCTGAGCGGTCACCGGATCGGCGGGACTGCATCCTAGCGAATCAGCAACAGTTTGCGCGCCACCGCCCGGGTGGGGGTCGTGAGCCGGTAGAAGTAGATGCCTGTGGCCACGGAGCGTCCGTCATCATCGCGGCCGTCCCACTGGAGTCGGTGTGGTCCGGCACTCAGTTGGGCCCGTCTGATAGTCAAGCGATCGAACGCGGTTGAAGTAGCCTTCCCGCGACACATCCTGCCAGATCACATGAGTGTGGGTCGCAGTGGTGATGATCTTGCCACTGTCATTGGTGGCACGCTCGCTACCGATGTCCGAGATCAGTTGCATCGGCGACTCAAGCAGAGATCTCGTTGCGATAGATACGTCCGCCCTTCACGACGGTCACAGGTTCAAGTCGCTGAGTGCCCATGCGGGACTGCCCCTGTGAATCGGTCAATGTGCAGGCCTCCTGCTGAAGCTCGAAGATGACGGCATCGCCCCAGGCGCCGGGGGCGAGGGTGCCGATCTGGTCCTGCATCAACACTGACTCGGCGGGCACCGAGGTCACCCGGGACAAGACGTCGTCGAGGGAGAGCCCAAGGTGGAGGAATTTGGTCAGGACATTCGCCAGGTCGTACACGGGTCCATCCACATTGTAGATGTGCAGATCGGAGGAGATCGTCTTCGGCAGGATGCCTTCAGCCATCGCCGCTTCGACCACATCCCAAGAGAACGATCCGGCACCGTGGCCGACGTCGAACAGAACACCACGCTCGATGGCATCGTGCACGGAATCTCTGACCTTACCTCCATCATCGAGAATCCCGCATGCCATGCCGTGAAAACAGTGGGTCAGGATGTCGCCCTGCTTCATCACCTTGAGGATATCGTCGAGGGATTCACACCACGCCGCTTGCGGATGGATCATGATCGGCAACCCGGCGGCATCTGCCGCTTCGCGTGCCCGGTGCAGGGGGATCATTCCCGACGCCTCAGAGACGATGTTGTTCTTGGTGAGTCGCACCTTCACGCCCAGGATCAGATCGCGATGCTGTTCGATCATACGACAGCAGGCGTCGACGTTGGCGTATTCCGGCAATGCGAATTCCCCTACGTCGCGGGTCACCATGCCTTGGCTCGAGATGTTCAACTGCGCCAGGATGCGCGTCTCGGAAACCTCGATGACGTACTTGCGGAAACCGGGGAAGGTGTCGGCACCCGCCGATCCCGCGTCGACGACAGTCGTGGCACCCCGTGCCAAACAGGTGGGATCGGGCTCGATGCCGAAGTGGGAGACGCCGGGAAAGACGTGCACGTGCACATCGATCAGCCCTGGCGTGACATACCGACCCGCTACATCGATCACCTGTGCCGCATCTGCCTCGACCAACGAGTCGGCCACGGCCGCCACATTGCCATCGACGAAGGCCACATCCAGTGGGGCGTGGATCTCACGCGCCGGATCGATGACGGTACCATTGCGGATCAGCAGGTCGTATTTCATCCTCGTCTCCTCAGGTATTCAGGTTTCATGTCCAGCCCAGATCGAGTCTCAATCGTTCCGCCTACTCGATGGAGATTCTCTCCCATTCGGGCAGATCGGGCAGCGAACATATCTCGTCGGTAGTCAGCTAGTCCACCTGGGCGACTTCGCCGGGGCTGACCGGGTATTCTTCGCCCGATTTCCACTGCGCCATGACCACGATTCACACCGAGTCTGCCGATCACTTCAAAGGTCATTCTGCGCACATAGACCACGGGATCGAGCACGGCGACACCGACTTCTTCCATGAGTTCTCGCCGAGCGGTCGTCTCGAAGGCCCCGTCGGCAAGTAGCTCAGGGTCGGCCTTCCCACCCGGCAGGGGCCGAAGACCGGCACTCACATTCTCCTCAGAGCCGCGGATGATGGTCAGGTACTTTTCATCGCGCACCGCGGCGATCTGAACATTTACAAAGAATTCGGCCATGGGCCTCTATATACGAAAGCTTGAGGCCCTCTGCATCCCGGCCTGAGCTTCGGGAGTGAAGTTTTTTTCTACCATTTTCCGGGCAGCGTCGAGACGACGACGACGGATGTCTGGGCCATGTTGACTGCCAGCAGTGAAGGCGACCTGGAGACGATGAAGGACCTGGCGTCTCGCCAGCCCGCTCTGGTTCGCTGCGAATACAACTACACACCACCCATTCACTTCGCCGTGCGGGAAGGCCATGCCCCTGTCGTTTCCTGGCTCATCGAGCAGGGCTTAGATCTGTCCTATCGGAGCTACAGCTTCAAGGACGCGTTGCTGCAAATGGCGCGCGAACGCGAGTATCATGACATCTTGCAGATCCTCGAGGACGCACGGCGGATCGAGTCGGCCACGACAGGATGGAACTGCTGCAGGCTGCCGGCAGCGGCGACGTCGAGCGCGTTGACGAACTGCTCACAGAAACACCGGTCATGGTCAACGCCAGCAACGACACGGGGGGAGACGGCCCTGCACGCGGCCTGCTACGGGAACACCTGGCTACCGTGCGCTTGCTGTTGGACAAGGGAGCCGCCATCGATGCACTCCGTGCCGATGGTCACCGTCGGATCCATTCGGCGCTAGAGCCGCACCACCACGAACTGTCCAGTTCACTGGCCATCGCCGGGTATTTGCTCGGACAAGGAGCAGAGTACAACATCCTCCTCGCCGCCACGCTCACCGACCGTGCTGCGGTGAACGAGTTCCTCGCCAAGGATCCACAGTTGGCGAATTTCCAGGACGGCAACGGCAGTCGACCCGCTGTCGCCGTTGCCGGCGCCCACCAACCAAGGAATTCAGGCGTGGGTCTTCGCCAGTGGCTTGTCGGGTGTGGCGCCGCTGTAAAGGCCTCCAGAGCG